>DAIDHB010000175.1 GCA_027452145.1 Planctomycetales bacterium | reverse complement strand
GGTCAGCGTGCCGGCCTGCCCCACGAACGTGTAATTCGTCGCCGACAGGCTCGAGACGTCGACCGCGATCGGATAGGTGCCCGGCGCGCTGGTGGACGAGGCCGTGGTGCTCAGGGCCGGGCTCCCGGTAATGACGCCCGGGCCGTCGCCGGCCACGAAGCCGGTGATCGTGTCCGCGAGGGCCGGCAGGGGACCGCCGTAGCTCATGGAAGCGTTGGTGGCCGCGACGGTCAAAAGTGCGGGAGTGACGTCGATGACGACGCTGGCCGTGACGCAGTTGTAGTCGGCGATGTCGGTGGGCGTGAAGGTCACAGTCAGCGTCTGGCTCCCCGCCGGGAGGATGGTGCCCGTCGGCGAGGAATACGCGAAGGTGCCGGGCACCGACGCGGTGGCGTCGAGCTGCGTGGCGCCCAGCGCCGTGCCGTAAGTGATCCCCGCCGGCGCCGCCCAGGTCAGCACCGGGCTGACGCTGTAGTTGAGCTGGTACGGGTCGTTACCGCCCCCGTCGGAGTACGTGTTGCCGCCTCCGGAGAAATAGATCTCGTAGTTGTTGCCCAGGGCCGATCCATAAAGCACGGTGGTATTCATGGCCGAGACGAAGGCGCCACCGCCGTCGCCGGTTTTGATGTCCAGGTAACCGGTCTGGAAGTCCACGCCGGAGGGGTCGTTGGCGCCGCCGAGGTAGACGCTGTTGAGAGCGCCGTACTGGACCAGATGCGTCCAGTTGCCCACCCCGACCCGGCTCGTTATGCCGACCGCGATGATGGCGGTGCCGGCAGGCTTCGCGGTGCCCTGGAACGCTGTCAAGTTGCCGATGACGTCCGCGCCGTCGACTTCCACCAGGTCGCCCAGTCCGGGCTGGCAACCGAGATACGGCAGGTTGTTCCCCTGGGTGATGGACACGGCGTTGAATGTGTTGCGGACCGAGGACTTCCCGCCGTCGCCGAGGTCCAGGGTCGCGGTGTCGTTGTAGCCGTTGCCCTGGACGATCGACGCCAGGCCGGAGTGGGTCGTGATCATCGGGCCGGACTCGGTCGACCACCCGGCGGTGTCGCCGTAGAATCCGACGACATCCTGGTCACCATTCCCCTGGCTCGCCGTGATGTTGCCGTAGACCTGGGAGCTGTCGACGACGATCGAGTCCTGGCTGCCATCGCCCTGGGACGTCACGATGCTCGGCGGGCCGTTGCGCAGATTGCTGACCGGCTTGCCGTTCGTCTTGACCGAGACGATCCGGATGGTGTCCTTGCCGCCGTTCCCCTGCGAGGCGGCGATGCCGGCATCGGCCACGCTGACCCCGACCGCACCGGCGACGCCCACCTCGATGAGGTCGGCCGCGCCGTCGCCCTGCGACATCGACAGGTTCAGCAGGGAGGACGCACTGTCGACATGGATCTGGTCGCCGTCGCCGTTGACGCCGGCGGTCGTCGGGCCGGCGTTCTGGACGAGAGACGTCGCCCCGAACACATCGCCGGGGCCCGGGCTCCCGTTGAAGTCGGGATTGTCCAGCACGATCGAATCGCCGTTACCCACCCCTTCCGTCACGGAGACGGCGCCCGAGACGGTGTCGTTCCCCAGCTCGACGTGGGCCGCGCTGCTGCCGGTCTGCGCGATCGTCAACGCGGAGAACAGGCTGTTGGTCACGGCGGCCGAGAGCCAGCCGCCGGCGACGGTCGAGGTCCCGTCGGTGAGGGTGAACGAGCCCGGGCCGGGGTTGAGGGCGATGCCGTCGGCGGCGAGCGTGAGCGCCACCGTGCCGGTCACCGTCGTCGAGATCGACCTGAGCTGCGTGGCAACGCCGGGACCCTGGCCCTGGATCCTGATGTCGTCGGCGGCGTGGCTGTCGCCCGGCAGGGAGATCGCGAGCCCGGTGACTGCCAGCGGCGAGGTCCATGCCACGCCCACGCTGTAGTTGTTGACCTGGGTCTTGATGGCGGAGGAGAGGGATGGGAACGGGGTCGGCGAGGGCGTGCCGACGACCGTGATCGTGCTGTCGGAGTTAATGGTGACCTCGAACGAGTCGCCGCCGCCGTCGCCCTGGATCGAGACGACGCCGGTGGTCAGGTCCTCCATGACCATGATGCGGCTCGGAACGATGCGGTCCTCCAGCGGCTCGAACGAGAAGAAGAAGCGGCGGCGGCCCCGCCGGATCCGACGGTTGCGCTTGCGGTCGACGGCCCGCTGCGAGCCGTACTCCTGCGGCAGGAGGCGTGGAAGCGAGGTCATGGTCGAGACTCCGGATTCGTGGTGCCTGGTCAGCGTGAGCACGCATCGACCACGGCGTCGATGACAACGGCCTGGATCACAACGGAGACGCGGCACTGAGGATCCCGGCCCGGGCGGCCCGGGCGCGGTTTCGGATGCGTATCCTGGAGCCCGCCCCGGAAGGCGCGCCGCCGGATTCGCAGGTCAGGCTCTCGGCCCGGCAGATGCTCGGTCGTCGGGCTGAGAGGCCGGCCCGCGGGACGACTTCAAGACGCTTCCGGGGCAGGCTCTCGGCGACGCTGCAAGGCTCAAGGATGCATTTGCAATGTTTCCGCACACGTTTTTGTAACTTGCTTCTGAAAACGTGTTCATTTTTTCACTACTCATCTTGTCAGTCCCAGGATACCAACGGTCAACTCCCCCTGTTTCGCGCGAGCAACGCGGTCGAGGCGTCGGCCCCGGGGCCGCGCGTAGCGGTACCGCGACCGGCACCGAGGGCGGAGGGTCTCCTCCCTGGCGAGCAGGTATCGAGGCGCCGACGATGTCGCCTGCGGCGCGGGCCGCCTCGTCGACGGGACCCCGGCCCATGGCACGATTACTGTGTGTCGGCCGTCGATCGCACCCCGATCGATCGGCCCGGTCTGAAGCTCCGGGGGACCTTCACCCTCCTCGAGTCGTCGGCCCGGCGGCGACGCGCGCACCGGTACCGTCCGCATCGACGCCGCCCGTCCGCGTCCCCGACAGGATCACCGTCGTCGCGCGGCCCCGTCGGAGGGGGGCCGGCTAGGATCCTGCCGGTGACGGGCCGGTTCGGCGTCCGCCAGTCGTCGCGACCCTGACCGCCCGGAAAGCGCGGCGCGATCACGCCGGTCCCGAGCAGGTGATGGCCTGGTCCGGGCTATCCCGGACCGATGGTTTCTTCGCAGGCGGCGGCACGTCGAGGGACGTCGTGCGGCCACCGATGGACCCCGAGCGCGGGGCCCCAACTCGCGTTCCTCGCCCGCTCGCGGCACGACCACGGGCGGCATGGCCCGGCGCCCGAGGCGGGGCGGACAGGGACTCGGACGGGCACCTCCCCGGGCGGAGTCGGTGTAGACCCGCTCCCCGGGGTGGCTCCTCCAGGCGAAATCAGCAGGTCGAGACCACATTCGTCTCGACTGCCGCGGTCGTTCCACGCCCCCCGTGACCTCGCAAGGACCCGGCGGACGAACCGGGCTTCCGATGCCCCCAACCGCAGATCGTGGCCAGACGGATCGAGACCCGGGGATCGCGCGAGAGCTTTTGCCATCGAGGTTGCTCACCCCTCCAATGATGCGAGGCGCCAGGCATGGGCTACATCCGACCATTCGGATCATCGCGGCGCAGCCCACCAGGTCGAGGGCATCGGGCTTGCGCCGGAACTCGTCGCCCCGAGCAGGCACGGCGGACGACCTCGTCGTCGTCGCTGGAGGTAGACCTCGCGGAATCCACCATGCCTGGATGCGTACTAGCAGTTGCCCTGGCTAACCTCTGGATCTGTCCTTGCGCACCTGGCGAGCGGTGGGAACCTTCGGGTTCGCGAGCGACATCGTCGCCATGACAACCCGGGGACCGGTTCCGCCCGCGCGACGCGCTTCAAGGTGCACATCTCGCCGGCGAGCCGCCGTGTCGATGCGGTCGAGACCCGGTGAAGAATCGCCACGATCGCGTCCCGGGGCCCGACGCACCTACGCGGGGCATCGTCCGTTAAGCCTTAGACTATCCCAAATACTTCTCCAAATCAAGCACGTTCCGATTTCACATTTGCTTTCTGCCCGGCGGCCGCCGATCCGGCCCGTCGGCCCGGCCGATGCGGCCGCCCCGGTGCCGGGCGGCCCAAGACCTCGATGCGCAGGCCCTTGGCCCGCATCGGTTTCGAGCGAAGGCTCGCGTCGGCGGGGCCGGCCGGCCGGCCGGGGTCGTGGGCGGCCCCCCGCCGCGGAACATCCTATAGATCCAATTCGAATATGATGGACTTTAACAAGTTTTATTAGGACGAGTGATATTTAGCCTTTCAAAATCGATATGTCAGGACATTCGTCTCGGCGGCGCTTAATCTCATGGGACGTTTCGGGAGCAGAGCTATCGACGCCGAAAGCGTGACCGGTCGTCCGGTCCACCCGGGTGACTTCCCGTCTCGCCGAGGGATCTGCCCCGCAAGGCCCTTTCCCTGCACGAGCGGGGGGCGTCAGCCCCCTGTCCTCGCGTCAGGGGGAAGGGCCGACGCCCCCCCTTCGGCCCCTGACCGAGGGCGGTCGTCAGTAGTTCACCCTCTCCAGGAAAGACACGACTCGTTGGGCTGAGTTGCCGGGCTTCCCCAGAGGGTGATCCGACCGGCTGGCGATGAGCTCATCGGCGTGGTGAGCGACGTAGGCTCACCCTGACCTAGCACCACGAATTTGGAGTCCCCACCAATGACCTGGCTTTCGCGCCTCCTCCCGCAGACCACCGCCTCTCAGCGGGCCATCGACCGTCACCGCAACCGTCGGATCCGCCAGGACCGCCGCCGCCGCGTCTCCTCCCTGGAGCCGCTCGAGGGCCGCATCGTCCTGAGCACCATCTCCGTCACCCAGGACCTTGGCACCGGCGTCGTCACCATCAACGGCGACAGCGCCGGCGACTATTTCAAGGTCACCCTGAACAAGGATGATACGCTGTCGGTCGTCGGCACGGCATCGCCGAACACGCCGCTGCCCGGATCTTCCATCAAGACCCAGGTCAACAACTACGGCGTCGGGTTCTCATGGACCTCGACGCTCCCGGCCACCGGGCTGAACATGAACCTGCCGGGGACCACCGGCGTCGCCGACAACGTCCAGATGGTCAACGGGCCTCTCTATCCGCTGACCCACATCTCGCAGCTCAACTTCGTCAACACCAACGTGCTCGGCACGGAGTCCCTCACGCTCAATGCCACCGGGATTCGCCTCCACCCCAGCCCGGGCTCCTTCAACGTCACCGACGGCACCCTGACCACCCCCGGGGGCAAGCTCGATGTCAATGTCACGGCCAGCTTGATGGGCAGCATGTCGATCTTCCAGACCGGTTGCTGCCCCGCCAACGTTTCGCTGACCGGCGACATCGTCCCAGGCCCGGTGAGCGTGACGGAAGGGGCGGCGGATGGCGATTCGATCAGCCTCACCGGAGATTCCTTCGGACCGACCACGCTCACCCAGTACGTCGGCCCGACCACCGGTCCCACGCCCGGCACCTGCCACGGCGCGGGCGACACCATCACCGTCAACGCTTCGACGCTGAACAACCTGACCGCGACCCAGCTCGGCGACGGCGGCGGCCAGAACATCTACGTCGGGACGTTCGGCCCGAGTGGTCCCTACACCGTCGTCAAAGTCCTCAACAACAGCACCGGCGTCTACGCCGCGCAGCCCAATGCCGGCGGCGGCGACACGATCGAGATCGTCTCGGTCTGCGCCCTCGGGAAGCCGACCAACACCGTCAACAGCGCTGGCGGGCCGGCTGGCATCTACGCCACCCAGGGCAATGGCAACGGCGAACACATCTACGTGGACAGCTCCGCGGTCTACGGCAACATCACGGCGATCCAGGGCGACGGCGCCCAGGACATCGCCCAGTTCACCGGCGACTCCGCCGGGTGGCAGTACACGAACGGCCCGGTTATCACGGACCCGTTCGGGATCGCGACGATCTCGCAGGGCGACGGCAACAACGACCAGGCGATCCTGGGCTGCGGCCTGTGGGAGAACAAGGGCGCCCCGAACTCCTTCAACAACGTCGTCATCCAGCAGGGCAATGGCTCTCTCGTCACGACGACGTGCGACCCGACCTGGGGCGACCTCGTCATGGTCGACTGCACGTATGTCACCAGCGACATGACGATCATCCAGGGCTACAACGACGTCAGTTCCGACCTCGGCTACAACTACGTGGCCATCGCGACCCAGGAACCGGTCACAGTGGGCAACGCCACGGTCATCGACGAGGTCGGCACCCAGAACGGCCACAACCAGATCTACCTGGGCGGGGCCGGCAGCTACTTCCCCAACTGGGACTTCTCGACCGGATACCTCGACGTCTACACCGGCGATGCGGGCGGCTCGTACGTGCAGGTCGTCAGCACCCAGGTGCTGTACGGAACTCTCCCGGGCTATCCCACCACGAACATCACGGGTGGCGGCGGCAACAACTCGTCGTCGATCGACTTCTGGAGCCAGTTCCTCGGCGGCGTGACCTCCCAGTTCTGACAACGATCTCCTCGCCACTGACGAGGACGAGCAGGCCGGGCCCAGCCCGGCCTGCTCGCTTTTGTTGCGCCCCGTGCCGCGCCCGGACTCCGCGTGGTCCGGCGGCCCGGCCGACTGGCACATCTCTGCGATCCACACATTCCTTAAATCGAAAAATCCTCGTTGCCTTGCGCAACACCGAACACCCTCGCACGTCCTATCTAGTGATTGCTGCGATGAAGAGGTTCGTTCTTCCCGGGCGGACGGTGGCACCGCCTCGACCGCCCGCCTGGCACGGTTTCAAGCCGCGGAGGCTCCTCGGAATGC
The DNA here is from genome assembly GCA_027452145.1 of Planctomycetales bacterium. Lineage (GTDB taxonomy): Bacteria > Planctomycetota > Planctomycetia > Isosphaerales > Isosphaeraceae > JAKAUH01. The sequence continues at coordinate 6,289 of DAIDHB010000175.1, read as the reverse complement.
GGGGGCTGCTCCATGGATCGCCTGGCCGCACCAGGAGTCCGGAGGTCGCCCGGTCGTCTCAGGCCGGTCGAGGAGCAGACTTCCTCGGATGCTGCGTCATACCTTGTGGGACGATGTGGTCCTCAGGGATCTGGCTGAGGCCGGCCGATACGGCCTTCACCCGATGATCCGTAAAGGAGAGCCGATGGATATGAGCCTTTCCAGCCACGGGCAGGTCGACGAGGAGCAGCTCGTCGCCTGCTGCCTGAGGGGTGAGAACAGGGCGTGGGAGACGATCTTCCGCGTCTACCATCCCCAACTGGTGTCCATCATCAAGTTCTTGATGCACGGCGCGGGTGCCGCCGAGCAGGCCGAGGAGATCGCGGCGGCGATCTGGTCGTCCCTGTGCAACGACAATTACAGCCGGCTGCGGCAGTATGACGCGAGGACCGGGCGGCTCCTGGTCTACCTGGCGAAATTCGCCCGCAGGGAGATCTGGAGGAGCCGGCGCTCGGAGATGAAACGCCATACCCGCGAGAGCAAGGCGGCTCGCCCGGAAGAACGCTGGGAAGAGGCCGACGGCGGCCTCGTGCTCCAGGAGTTCATCGCCACGCTGACCCGTCGGGAGCGTGAGTTTTTCCAGTCGGACCTGGTGGGGTCGTCGGAGGCGATGGGCGGATTCCGGGCGTCGACGGCGAATCGGTGGCAGCTCCGCAGTCGGATCCTCAAGAAACTTCGAAAATACATGATCGGCGTTCGCGGCCCGATGGACACGCCGCGGGCCGAGTAGCGAGCGGCCCGCCTCGTCTCGGCGGCCCGACGGCCGGGAGCGGGCCCGGGCACCCGGCCTCCCGGCGATGGCCGTGTCCCTCGAGAATCAGGGAGCGCACCGGCACGGGGCTCCTCCGCCGGTCAGGCCGGTGCCGCTTCTTCCTCGGCCAGCTCGTCGTCGGGCAGGCCGAGCTCCTTGATCCGGCGATAGAGCCGGGGGCGGGAGATGTCGAGGATCTCGGCGGCGCGTGACTTGTTCCCGCGGGCCTGGCGCAGGGCGGTCTCGATCAGGCGACGCTCGACGTCGGTGAGCATCGCGTCGAGGGGCCGCAGCGTCGCCCGCACCGGGGGCGGGGCGTAGGCGCCGCCGAGATTGCCGCGGATCGAAGCCGGCAGGTCGTCGGCGGCGACCAGTTGTCCCCGCGCGGCGGCGTGACCGTGCTCGACGACCCGCGCCAGCTCGGGCAGGTTCCCCGGCCAGTCGTAGCCGGCGAGTGCCTCCAGCGCCGCGGGCTCAAACCCGGCGTGCTGCGGCCCGCCTCGCTGATTCACTCGCTCGAGGAACTGCTGCGCCAGCACCGGCAGTTCGGCGCGGCGGTCGCGCAGCGGGGACAGGCGGAGGACCAGCGTCGTCATCGCGTAGTACAGCTCGGGCCGGAGCAGCTCGTCGCGGAGCGCGGCCTCGGGCTCGCGGGCCGCCGTGGCCATCAGCCGGACGCGCGAATCGAGCGCCTCCACCAGCCTGGCCTGGAGGTCGCGGGGCAGGCTGAGCACGTCGTCGACCAGCAGCGTCGAGCCGTCCCCCAGCGAGAGCCGCGCGCGCCGACCCGCGCCGGCCGGCAGGTCCGACTCGGTGGCGCCGAACAGCTCGCGCTCGAGGATCTCCGCCGGCAGCGCCTGGCAGTCGAAGGCGATGAACGGCCGATGGCCGTGCGGCCCGTGCCCGTGGATCGTCCGGGCGACCTGGCGCTTCCCGGTGCCGGCCTCGCCGACGATCAGCACGGGCACTGTCGAGGCCGCCGCCAGCCGGACCTGCTCGACCAGACGGCGGTGCTCCGGCCCCGAGCCGATCAGCGAATCGAGCCGGTGCCGCTCGTGCAGCCGGCGGCGGAGCCCCAGCAGCTCGGCATGGAGCCGGCCGGCCTCGGAATCGGGAACGCTCGCCGCGGTTCCGTCCGCCCGCACCACACCCAGCAGGCCGATCCGCGCACCCTGCTCGTCGGCGAACGGCCAGAACTCGAGCCGACGCCACAGCCGCTCGCCGTCGGCGCGGTAGATCAGGGTCGCCGTGCCCGACGGCTGGCCGGCCACGGCCTCAGGAGGCGGATGGAAGCTCGCCGCCAGGTCGGCCATGTCGCCCGCCTGCATCGGGGCGTGGGACTGGCACACCAGGCCGACGATCGCCGAGGCGGGGAAACCCGTCAGGGCTTCCCAGGCGGGGTTGGCCCAGGCCATCCTCAGGTCGGCATCGAGCCAGAACAGCGGCTCGCGCGCCCGCTGCCACAGCGGATTCGGCTCAAATGCGGACGGGCGTTGTGTCGGCATGGGCGGTGTGGTCTAACTGGTCCTCGGCGGCCCGTCGGCCGCTGCTGGCCTCGCTGCGTCGCGGGCGAACCCGCCTCCCAGGGCCGACGAGCATCCGATCGCACGCACGCCGGCCCCGGGTTGTACCCTCCGGGTCAGGATCGCTCCCGAAGGTCGCGAAGGCAAGGGAAAAGTCGGACCATGACAGGCTTCAACCTCGGCGGTGGTTTCGGATCGGCCGATCCCGCCGCCCGGACCTGGTCGATCGCGCTGGACGGCGGGACGACCAATACTCGTGCCCGCCTGCTGTGCGGAGACGTCGTGATCGCGACCGCCCGCCGCGCCGTCGGCGTGCGCGACGCCGCGATCGCCAGCGCACGGACCGGCACCCCCGCCTCGGATTCCGGCGATCGCGAGCCTCGCCGCGACGCGCTGCGGCGCGCCGTCCGCGAGGTCGTCGCCGAGGTCCAGCTCGAGTGGCGGCGCCTGGCCGAAGGCGATCCGCCCGCGCGGCTGGTCGCCGCCGGGATGCTCTCGTCGGAGATCGGCCTGGTCGCCGTCCCGCACGTCCTGGCGCCCGCGGGCCTGGACGAGCTGGCGCACTCGTCGGTCCCCGTGCACCTGTCCGAGATCCACGACCGGCCGATCCTGGTCGTGCCGGGCGTCCGGACGCCCCCGGCCGACGGGCCTGACGGCTGGCTCGAGGCCGACGTCATGCGCGGCGAGGAGTGCGAGACGTTGGGGGCCCTGCGGACGCTGCTCGCCGACGGCCGGGCCGCGCCGGGACGGGCCTCGGCCTTCCTCTGGCCGGGCTCGCACACCAAGCTCGTCGAGGTGGATGCCGAGGGCCGGATCGCGCGGAGCTTCACCACACTTGCCGGCGAAGTCCTCGAGGCCGTCGGCCATCACACGATCCTGGCCGCCAGCCTGCCCGCGGGCTGGCCGGATTCGCCCGACCCCGACGCCGTCGCGGCCGGCGCGCGGGCCGTCGCGCGGCACGGCCTGGGGCGCGGAGCGTTCCTCGTCCGCATCGCCGCGCTGACCTCGGCCCTCGACCCGGCGGCCCGCGCGTCGTTCTGGATGGGCGCCGTCATCGCTGCCGACGTCGACAGCCTGACGGCCCATCCGATCCTCGAGCCCGGCCGCACGGCCTTCGTCGGCGGGCGCGAGCCGCTGCGCTCGCTCTACGCTGGCCTGCTCGCGCGCCGCCACGACGGGCCGGTCGTCGCGCTCGACGAGACCCTGTCCCAGGCCGCCTCGGCCCTGGGCGCCATCGCGGTCGCGGAGCGTCGTGCCGCGCTTGGCCTTGCGATCGAGCCGGTCGAGGAACCACCGGAAAACTGAGCCGCACGCGGATTTCCGAGACTCCTCGCTGAACACCACCAGTCCGAGCGGGTGGAAGGTGCTCGATCCGAGTCGCAAGTCTGCCCCTCATCCGCCCTTCGGGCACCTTCTCCCGCCGGCAGAAGGGGAAGGCGGTCCCCCTCGCCCCGCGGCAGCGGGGAGAGGGTGCCCGAAGGGCGGGTGAGGGGTCTTCAAGGCCCGGGCCTGCGCGTGCCCCCTCATCCGCCCTCCGGGCACCTTCTCCCGCCGGGAGAAGGGGATGGTGATCGCCCGAGCCGGGCGGCAAGGCCGTCGGAATGGGGACCAGCGCTCGCCCTCGCCTCGTCGAGGAGACGGTCAGGGTGAGGGCGGTGGCGTTGAGCGAGGAGTCTCGGATTTCCTCCCAGCCCGGCGCAGGGGTCCGTGACCCTCGGGCTTCGTGGCGAGTGCCTTTGTTCGATTTTGGTGCGCCACTTGTCGACGGTATAGTAGTCTTGTCCGCCGAAAGTACCCGTCGAACTGGTGCTCCAACTGAGCCGGCCGGCAGCGGGCATTTTCGGGCGTTCGTAGACACATCATGCGCGCCGCGCAATTGTTCGCGAGCGTAGCGGATCAGCCTCAACAGACCGAGGGGTTTGAAATGGCACAGCCAAGGGCAACGATCGGGCCGAAGCCTCTTCCATTCATGGCCTGGGCTGCCGCGCTCGCGCTGGTTCTGAATGTACTGCCCGGGGCCTCGGCGTTCTGGCAGCAGAACGACCGTGTGTCTCATGCTGAAGGGACCGAATCAAAACCCTTTCGCAGGGTCCTCATCCTTTCCGGAGGCGAGCTTCGCTTCTCAGCGGGCCTCGCGATGATGGCCAAACTTCACGAGCGGGAATGGGTTCCCGACGTGACCATCTACAGTTGCGGATTCTCCAAGATCCCGGGCGCGTATTTGAACTCACTTGCCGAACTTCAGCCCGGTCAATCCAATCCAGCAAAATGGCATGAGGCTGCTTTGTCGGACGAGTATTTTCGAATCATGCAAAGAGTCAAAGTCAACAAGGATTTCTCTTCCAGAGTAATCGATAAAGACGGCAACACCGGTTCCAGCCTGCTTTACAAGCAAATGACTTCGCGGATCGCGGGAATGCAGTTCAAGAAAGGCGTCGGCAAGGCGAGCGAACTTCCCATTTTTTCTTCCCTGCTAAAAGCCAACTTGAATTCCGGCGGGGCGATTCCGGTAGCGTTCTACCCGAGCCTCTATCGAGACAACCAGGACACTCTTCTTGACGTGCCGTACGACCTCAGTCCCCCAGGGATGAACATCCCTTTCTCCCCGAACAAGATGCGCGCCATCTTCGTGGCGACGAGGGTCCTCTTCCCGCGTGAGTTGCAAAATAAGCCTCGACCCGCGAATTCGCCTCCCCTGTATCAAGAGGTAGTTTTCACGGATGAGCAAACGGCGGACAAGATCGCACGCGTGAAATACGAGAAGTCGCCGATCGCAAAGATGTTCCCGAGGGCCCCGATCCATCCCGACGTGGAGATTCGCAGTGGCTACAGGGTCTGGGACGTGGCCCGGGCCACATTGGCGGATATGTACCTCACGGCGCCCATGTGGCTTGAAGATCCAACGGGCCGTCATCCCAAAGAGCTTTTCATCACTGGATCGCTGAACCTTTCGCCCATCGAATTGGCGCTTTCACTCGGTGACGAGGTGATGGCCATTCGATTGAGGAATTTGCAAGCGTCGAATCCCGCCGAGCAAGTTGAATCGTTAGTTTACGAAAATACATTTGGATTTGGCGTAAACGAAAGAAAGATGGAGATCAAAAAGAGGTTTGGCGACAAGGTGATCTGGATCGATCTGGATGCGGATGAGATCGAGAAGCTGGAGAAAAGCAACGGTTTTTCCCCACTGCGCGTCGGAGACGGGCCGAAAATGCATCTTGAGGACAACATCCCCAATGATCCTGTCGAGTTCAAGAGGCGGAGTGAAGTTCAGTGGGAATGGGGAGTGGAGCAGATCAGGCGGCTTGATCTTCGAAGGAAAAGCGGCTGATCGAAGGTGCGGTGGGGGCCCCGAAACGGGGACGGGGGACCTGAAACGGGGCCGTGGCTGGTCGTGGCGAGCAGGGCCCGGCCGAGAGACCAACAAGCCGGCCCGAAAAAAAAGAGAGTCCTCGCTCAACGCCACCGGCCGGCACCCTTCCCGACGAGGCGAGGGCGAGCGCTGGTTCCCATCCCGACGGCCTCGCCGCTCGGCTCGGGCGATCACCATCCCCTTCTCCCGCCGGGCAGAGGTATGGACACAAGTCTGCGACCCGGAATCTCGGAGGTTTGGGCAAACTCTCTCCTTACCCAGTCCCTCGTACACCGAGTGGACAAGGTAGTGGACAGGGAGCCGGAGAATGCGGCCGATCGCTACCCATGTCCCCCAGATTCCGAGTCGAAAAGTTGTGACCATGTCTCTGCCCGGCGGGAGAAGGTGCCCGAAGGGCGGATGAGGGGCAGACTTGCGACTCGGATCGAGCACCTTCCACCCGCTCGAACTGGTGGTATTCAGGTAAGCGCACGGTGGTACCAGGGGGTGGCGCGGGCCGGCCCGTTGGGGAGCGGGTCGGTGCGGCGACCTCTCGGCCTCCCGGATGACCGCGGCCCGCCCGACGTCGCGGCTCGTCATCGAGCCCCGGGGACCGACCCGGCG
>DAIDHB010000174.1 GCA_027452145.1 Planctomycetales bacterium | reverse complement strand
GGCTATCGGCCGCTGGCGCTCGGGCCCGGGGGACGGGTCGCCGCGTTCACCATCGCGGGCTCCAGCCCGATGGACGCGTGTCGGATCGGATTCTGGGATGCGATCACCGGGGAGTCCTTCGGGACGCCGCTTCGGCTACGGGAAACGGTGCGGTCGTGGGCCTTCCGCCCCGATGGGCGGGTCTTCGCCTCGGCCGGTAGCGACCGCGAGGCCCGCTTCTGGGACCTGGCAAGTGGCCGGCCGCTTGGCCCACCGCTCTCACACGGGGACCACGTCCTCGGCCTGGCCTTCAGCCCCGATGGCCGGTCCATCCTCTCTGGCTCCTGGGACACCACGGCCTGCCTCTGGGAACTGGGAGAGTTTGCATCCCCTGGGACGGAGATCCCAACGTCCGAAGGAGCTTTGTCGGCGGCGCGCCGGGGCGATCCGAGGCAAGGGGCGTTCTCCCGGGCCGAGTTCGGGCCGCATCACCGATCGGTTCTGATGAGAACTGGGACCGGCTGGCGCTTCGACCCAGTGACCTTACCGGCGACGCCGGAGCATGGGCTCGGCCGGGTCGTGGACGTGGCCACCGGCCTCCCAATCGGGGCGGCACCGGGTCCCCGTGGTGACTACGTGGGAGCGATCGCCTTCAGTCCCGACGCGCGACTGATCGCAACCTGCACCTTTCGCGGCATGGACCTCGACACACCCAACTCCGCGAGCCTCTGGGATGCCGCGACGGGGCAGCTCGTCGGCGCTCCGATGCCGATCCCCGGCGATGTCTACCCCTGGGCGACGGCCGCCATGGACTTCAGCCGCGACGGCCGACGGCTCGCCGTCGCCCGGCTCAATGGCGGCATCGAGGTCTTCGAGGTGCCGAGCGGCCGCCATCTGATGAAACTGCCGATCGCCGCGAGGGTCTACTGCGTGGCGTTCAGCCCGGACGGGCGGCTGCTGGCCGCCGGCACCAGTTGGGATGAACGCCGGCGGGCAACAGTCCACCTATGGGACATGACGACCGGCCGACCGGCCGACCCTCCTCTCTACCACGATCTACTCGTCTGGCGCGTCCGATTCCGCCCCGATGGACGGGCTCTCCTGACGGACTCGGGGACATCCTCACGCCTCTGGGACCTCGCGACGCGACGACCCCTGGGGCCGCCGATGCCCAGCGGATTCGGCCCAGGCGGGACCGGCGGCGCGGCCTTCTCGCCGGACGGCTCGGGCCTGCTGATCGGACAGGAATCCGGAGAGGCCCGGCTCTGGGATACCACCGACGCCCACCCGATCGGCCCCCCCATGCCCAGCACCCGACCGATCGTTTCCCTCGATATCGGGCCGAATGGGGAACTCGCCGTCATCGGCTACAACGACCGTACCGTCCGGATCTGGGACCTCGCGACCGCCCGCCCTCTCGGGCCGGTCCGATCGATGACCTCGCCTCTCCTCGCGGTGACGATCTCCGACGACGGCCGCCGGTTCCTGGCCGCGACGGCCGACGGCTCCGTCCGATCCTGGCCGGTTCCCTCGCCGGTCGAAGGCGACGTGGGCTCCCTGGAATCCCGCTTGATCGCCCTGACCGGCCGTCGCATGGACTCGGGCCAATCGGTGACTCGCCTCCAGCCGGGGGAGTGGCCTGAGTCGGCGCGGACGCAGGACGACCGAGTGATGGATCTTCGCCCCGAAGGACCCTTCGACTGGCACGATCATGCCGCGAGGGACGCCGAGGCGGCGGGGATGCTGCACGCGGCCCTCTGGCACCTCGATCGGCTGCTCGCCTCGAAGCCCGACGACTGGGTCCTGCATCTTCGCCGGGCCCGCGTACACGCCCTGGCCGGCCGCTCCCGGCGAGCCGACGAAGATTATGCCGAGGCCGAACGACTCGCTCCTCCCGGGAAGGTTGCATCGACGAAAGAACACGATCTCCTGGACCTTCTCGCAGCGCCCCGATCACCAGGCGTGGCCGAATCTGCCCCGAAGATTCCTGGTGGGAGGCCGTTGCCGTGAAGAAGTGCTCGACCGTCATTCCCGGTCTGGCGTTTGGGCCCCCGAATTGGAGTCCGTTCATTTTCGGGCTCGCCGCCCCAGGACTTCGGATGAAAAGCAGTCCTCGAGCTTGGGAGGATGGGCGACGATTTGCCGGACGACACTTATAGAATGCTCATTCGTTTACGTTTTATCGCTCGGGATGTGATCTGCTTCGGGGTCAGTGGCGATGATGTTAGGGCGTTACAACAGCTCGGACAGCGGCGGTCTCTCATTGGAGCAAACGAAGGGGACGTGGAGAAGACAAAGGGGCCGGAATGAATATTGACAACTGTCCGACCCGACCGCCATCCTGATCGCCCTGGCCGCGGCCGGGCGCGACCCGGCCGACCTCACCCTGCCGACGGCCGGCAGCCAGCAGCCCGACGGATCGGCGTCGACGACAACGGCTCCCAGACCTGGACCGTCTACGACGGCCAGAACCCCTACGCCGACTTCAACGCCTCGGGCACGCTCCAGGAGCGGTACGTCCACGGGCCCGGCGTCGTCAACGGCGCGGTGGCCGATGTCCTGCTGGCCCGGACCAACTCGGGCGGGACGACGGCGTGGTACCTGCCCGACAAACTGGGGACCGTCCGCGACATCGCCAATACGTCGGGGACCGTCATCGACCACATCGCCTACGACAGCTACGGCAACGTCACCGGCGAGACCAGCCCCGCCAACGGCGACCGGTTCAAGTACGCCGGCCAGGAGTACGACCCCACCATCGGCCTGTACTACGACCGGGCCCGGTACTACGACCCCGCGACGGGGCGGTTCCTCACCCAGGACCCCAGCGGGTTCGCCGCCGGCGACGTCAACCTGTACCGCTACGTCGGCGACGAGCCCACCAACGCCACCGACCCCACCGGGCTGATGATGGACCCCGGCTCGCCCGGCTACGACGCCGCCATGCAGGCGTACAGCCAGCAGCAGCTCGCCCTCTCCCAGCAGCAGCACCAGATGTCCGGCGGAGGCGCCGCCCCGACCGCCACCGATCAGCTCGACGAGATCGACCAGTTCTTCGCCGGCTGGGCCTCGTCCCTGACGGGAGGCGCCACCGACGCCATCCGCTCGGGCCTCTACGGCGAGATCGCCACCCGCAACCAGAGCGGCGGCCTCTACGAGGGCGGCCAGACCGTCGGCTCCCTGCACTCCCTGGCCCTCTCGATGGCCAACCCCTGCGCCATGGCCCCCGGATATGCCGCCTCGCTCCGCGCCCTCGCCGCCATGGAGGCCGCCGGCAACGCCAGCGGCGGATTCGCCTCCTTCCAGAACGGCCAGTATGCCCAGGGGGCGTTGCAGCTCGCTAGCGCCCTGATGGGCGCCTACCAGCTCTCGCAGGCCTGCTTCGCCGCCGGCACGCCCATCCTCACGCCCGATGGGTCGGTGCCGATCGAGGACCTCCGCGTCGGCGATTGGGTGATCGCGAAGCCCGAGGACGACCCCGAGGCGGTGCCCGCCCCGCGCCGGGTCGTCGAGCTGATCCGCAACTATGTCCCGCTGCTCCATCTCGAGGTCGGCGGCCGGACCATCCGGACGTCGGCGGAGCACCCGTTCTGGGTCCGCGGCCGAGGCTGGACGCAGGCCCACCAGTTGATGGCCGGCGACCACCTGATGAGCCATGACGGGCAGTGGCTCGTGCTGGAGGGAATCGAGGGAAACCAGGAGCCGGCCCAGGTTTACAACGTGCAGGTCGAGGAGTACCATACCTACTTCGTCGGCGGGGTCGGTTGGGGCTTCTCCGTCTGGGCGCATAACGCGCGGTGCCGTCACCACACTACCTCAGAGGGACTGAGCGGTATTCAGAATGAGGGACAGATTAAGCCGTCTCGGGGGCAGCCTATTGGTGTCGACGTCGAGGTAGAGCCGTTCGGTCCGGTGCGTTGGTCTCCAGAGTATGCTACCCCATCTGCTGAACTTGGAGCGTCTGGTGGCAGGTATGGAGGTTATGTAGAGTTCGACCTGCCTGACAATGCAATTTCGACTTATGTAAGCCAAACGAGGTCTACCGCTCGCATTCCGACCGATGGGCCGCTCTCCCTTGAAGGGCTTAACCCAGTGTTTGTCTCTAGGCCGTGGTGGCGAATTTTCTGATGGAGTTCGCTGGGTTCCGGAGGATGATCGAGGGGAGCGTATAGATGAGAACTATATTCGATCATATTGCCTGGTTGTGGTGGTGGCGAGGACGCTACCCGAGGACGGTGGAGGATACAGTCCAGGATTTCCTCGAGAACAGGAATTCTTCCCGGGTCCTTCAAAGTATCAGTTCTCTACCCGAAAATGCCCGGGAGGATAGTGACGCGACCCTGGCACTTTGCAGGAGGATCGAGGTGATTTACGGTCTGCGCCACGGATGGAATCGGAATCTGCTTCGAGCATGCGGTACTCGTGACCCAGAAGAAGCAGCGAAGAGGGTTTTCGATGTATTTTGGAAGCGGGTACGCTCCGGGGCCACCGCACACTACCATGCTCTGCATCTGAGCAAGGAGACCGCTGAACCCACCGAGGACGAGCACCCCGCCGACGGACGGTAGCTGATAAGCCGCTCCTCTCATGCCGCTCGGGGTTTTTCAGCCGGGACCCCGGCGGCTTCGCCGCCGGCCTATCCTGTGACCTGTTGGGCCAATATCGCAAGTCGCTACTCGGGAAACAGGCCGAGATCCTGGCCGCCATCGATCAAACGCAGCAGCGGAGAAAATTGCTGGCTAGCAACAGGTTGAGCCACCCCCCCCGGTGATCGCTGGCGGGGCGGCCACGACGTCGAGATTACCATACATGAATAAATATTCACAAAAATGCTCCATAATAATGAC
>DAIDHB010000173.1 GCA_027452145.1 Planctomycetales bacterium | reverse complement strand
GCGTCCGGGACAGCGTCGGGGCCAGCGTCGGGGCCAGCGTCGGGGACAGCGTCCGGGACAGCGTCGGGGCCAGCGTCGGGGACAGCGTCCGGGACAGAGTCCTCATCAAGCACCTGAATACCTGCGGTTACGGCGCCCACGACGCATCGTGGCTGGCATTCTACTGGACGTTTCGCGGCCAACTGCCCGAGGCGACGGCGCCGCTGGAAGGGATGTGGGGGCTGGCCCGCTCCACCGGCTGGTGGTGGCCGTTCGCCAACGCCGTCATCTTCACGCCGCGGCCGAGCGAACTGCACCGGGAGGGCGGCGTACTGCACCGCGACGGCGGCCCGGCCCTGGCGTATCCGGACGGGTTCTCGCTCTGGCGGCTGCACGGGGTCGCGGTCCCCGAATGGCTGGCGGCGACGCCGGCCGACGCGATCGACCCGCGGAAGATGGTCGAGATCGACAACGCCGAGGTCCGCCGCGAGTTCGTCCGCAAGGTCGGGATCGGCCGCATCCTGGCGGCCCTCAACGCCCGGATCGTGGCGGCCGAGGGGCTATACGAGCTGCTCGAGCTGGACCTGGGCGACGGCCGGCGCCGGCCCTACCTGCGGATGCAGAACCCCAGTGTCGACGCGGTCCACGTCGAGGGCGTGCATCCCGACTGCAAGACGATCCAGGACGCGCTCAATTACCGCAACGGGCTCGCGCCCGACCGGATCGACGACGCCCGCGGGGCCGAGTGGTTCCAGCAGGGGGACGTCCTCCTGCGCCCCCGCGGCGCGACGACGTTCAAGTCCCGACCCAAGATCCTGACCTGACCTAATGGAAGGACCGACCGATGGAGCCGAAGAAGTTGAGCCATACCGTTCTGGCCGAGGGCGAGGCCACCGGCCACGCCCACCGGGCCGTGGGCGACGGCGTCGCCCTGTACGAGACGGCGCCCGACGCCGTGTACCTCTCGGCGCCGCTCGGGGCCGAGGTGGTCCACGAGGAGCACCGGCCGATCACGCTGCCGGCCGGCGAGTACGACCGCTCGATCGTGGCCGAATACGACCACTTCGCCGAGGAGTCCCGGGCCGTCGTCGACTGACCAGCCCCGTGTCGTGGATGCGTCGTCGCCCCTCCCGGCCCCGGTCGGGAGGGGCCGAGGAAGTTCGGCCGGCGGGGCGGTCTCGCGGGCCGGGATCATCGCGATTCGACGGGGGAGGGAAGGGTGATGCAACCCATGGGGACGGAGTCCGCGCCGGTTTCGATCCCGATGCCGATGCCGGCCGTGCGGACCGTGGAAGACCTGCTTCTGCTGATCGCCGGGGCCATCGACGGGGCCGACGTGCCGATCACCGCGATCGGCATCACGAGGCTGCGGGCGGAGCTGCCGTCCGGCCCGGTGCTGATCCAGTTGATCGCCCGGCCGGCCCGACCGGCGGCCGACGACCGGCCGACGCTCCGGATCGCCGAGACCGACGAGTGCCCGTCGGACCAGTTCCCGCTCGCGGCGATCGGGGACGAGTGAGGGGCGATCGATCGAAAGAAAGGGGGTGGATGTCGTGGCCAAAAAGAAGGCGGATCCGGTAACGGCCGAATCGCCGATGGCGAAATGTTCCCGGTGCGGCCACGAGCAGGCGGCGAAGCCGGCGAAGCACGAGCGCGGCTTCCGGCTGCCGCGGTCCTGGCGGGACGAGCCGGATGGGCCGTACGCCGGCCTGTGGTGCCCCGACTGCTGGAAGGAACAATTCGTCGCCCGATGCCTGACGATCCCCGTCGTCGGGCCGGACGGGGCGACGTGGGACGAGTTCCGCGAGGCGATCCGGCGGTGCTGGCAATGGTCGACCGACGTGGCCAACTGGGCCACGACCGAGCTGGCGAAGGCGGACACGCCCCGGGTCGCCGGGATGGCGAAGCTCGCGGCCCCGCCGAACCCCTATCTCTACCCGGGCATCGAGGCGATCGCGCCCGGGATGGACTCGCAGGCCAAGATCGCCGTGCTCAACACGGTGACGCGGAACTACAACGCCCGGCGGTTCGACGTGCTCTGGCTCCGCAAGGCGGCGTTGCCGACCTACCGCTACCCCTATCCTTACGCCGTGGACAAGGACGGCTGGAAGGCGGTTCTGTCGGCCGACGACGAGCGGCCGTCGGTCCGGGTCCGACTGGACGGGAAGACCTGGGTGCTGAAGCTGGCGGGGGGGTTCCGCAACCGCCGCAAGATCGAGGGCTGGAAGCGGATCTATGCCGGCGAGGCGATCCGCCGCGAAATCGCGATCGAGGCCGTGAACGTGACCCGGTCGGACCATCGTTCGGGTATCGCGTCCCGGTCGGCTGGTGGCGGCCCGCGGCGGACCCAGCGGGTGATGGTGCGGATCTCGGCCTGGTTCCCCCGGAAGGAATCGCGGAACGACCCGGACCGGGCCACCCGCCTCGTGATGGCGTGCCGGACGACCGGCGATGCGTTCCTCGCCTATCAGGTGGGGCCGGACGGACCCGAGCGGCAGATCAACGCCGACCACGTGCGGCGGTGGCGGAACCAGCATGCCGAGCGGATGCGGCGGATGGCCCACGACCTGAAATACGAGAAGCGGTGGTCGTCCGGCCAGCGGCGACAGATGGAACGCCGTCGCCGGGACTGGCGCGAGAAGTTCGACAACCGGATGGATACCTGGCTCCACGAGGTCACGAAGATCGTCGCGGAGCACGCCTACCGGCGTCGGGTCGACGCGGTGGTGCTGGACCTGACCGACCGATCTTTCGCCGGGTCCGGCTTCCCCTGGTTCACCTTCAAGGGTCGGCTCCGGGAGAAGCTCCATGAACGGAGGATCGACATCGAGATCGTCGGCGACGGCGAGGACGACGACGGCGACGGGAGCGGCGAAGTGCCGGGAATGCGGCCGGCCGCTGGCGCCGGGGTGCCGGCGAAGGCCCGTCGATGACTACGAGGTCGGGACGATGGGTCCCGACGAACCTGTTCCGGTGGTGATCCCGCGAGGGGTCGCCGAGATCCACGAGGAGTGCCTCGAGCGATGGCGAGCAAGACTGCGAGACGAGTACGAAAGGACATGGGCCGAGCAACGGGCGTGGTCGCGGCGAGTGTCGGAACTCCGCCAGGCCCGGAGCCTCTTGTACCGAACTTCTCGGGCGATCAGGCGGGGGAGCCCCGCTGCGCTGCGATCGCTGAGGGCGGAATCCGGACCGCCGGCGACATGATCCGGTTCAACGGCGTCATGATCACCGACGTGCTGCGGAAGCGGCTGCCGGCCAAGGACGCGCAGGCGATCAACCGGGCCAACGGGCTGAGCCTCCGGGCCGCCGAGTTGCAGGCCCACTACGGCCGCCAGGTCGGCCCGGACGGCGCCACCGAGTTCGTCATCGACGATTCGGTCCCGGCTCGGGCGGCCCTGGCGTCCTGATCCCGATCCATCGAGACACGGGCGCGGCGAGCCGCGCCCGCGGGCGGTAGCCTCCGGGCTATCGCCATAGGCTCCCGCCGAGCCTGGCGCGATGCGACCGGCGCGTGACGCCGGCCAACGCGATCGCGGAACGTCACGACGCCCGCAAGGGCGTCCAAGCGTCGGGGATGAGCGGCCGGGCGAAAGCCCGTCAGTCCGGTGGCCCCCGAAGATCATCGACAGGGTCTTTGGAAATTCGCACTCCGCACGCGACCCGGGAGGCACGACGCGAGCGGCGACGTGGTGGACCGAAACCCGGCCACCGCTCGCGTCGCCGATCGCCATCACGCCGAACGACTTGCGAGGCGGCCCTCTTTGACCGGCCCCGGATGACCGTCCCGAATCGCCAACCGCTCGCGGCATGGCGTGTCCGGGCCGGGATTCCCAGGGTCCCCAAGGGGGGACGTCGCAATGCGGATGACCTCGGTCGATGGTTTGCGGCCTTCACGAGAGTCTCATTCAGTCGTCGGCCCGACTCGTCGCAATGCGGATGACCTCGGTCGATGGTTTGCGGCCCCCGAATCAGCGGTTTGTGATTCGTGGCCATCATGAGTGTATGGGTGGGAAGGAACTCCCAAAAGTCCTCGCGCATGCGGCGGGCTCGGATTGGGTCGCCCCCGGTCAATTCCTTCACGAGAGTCTCATTCAGTCGTCGGCCCGACTCCGACTCGATCGCGACCACCAATCGCTTGCGGAAAAGGTCCGCCCGGTCCGTGGGATGCCCTTCGGCCTTCCGGGCCATCAACATGTCTTGCGGGGCTTTCATTGCGTAATCGCGGCCCAGGAGGCTCAGCAGGGTTCCCAGGATGGTGCTCTTGCCGTTCGCGCCGGACCCGAACGCGATCGGCATCGTGTGGTCGCGGATCACTCCCACCAGGCAGTAGCCACAGAGGCGTTGCCAGTAGTCGATGAGGTCCGCGTTCTTCCGAAAGAACAGCTCAAGCGTCCCCTCCCACTTCGGGCAGGTCGCGGCCGGGTCGAACGGCGTTGGGCACAGTTGGGTGATCAAGTCGTCCTGGCGATGGCCACGAATCCGGCCGGTCCTCAGGTCGATGGTCCCGTTCGGGCAGTTGAACAACCAACCATCCCGGTCCATCTCTTCGGGCAAGATCGGGACGCCCTTCTCGCTGGCGGCCAGCCCCAGCATCGCACCGATCGCGGTCCGCGATTCAGAGGCCATCCCCCACTTGGCCAGCGCCTTGCGGCGGTCCTCATCGTCGATCGTGGCCGGCTCCGCGAGGATCTTGCGCACGGTCTGCTTGGCCAGCCTGGTGGCCGCCGCGGTGTTGTCCGCGGCCCATCGCGTCCCATCCCAGACCAGCCACTTGCTCCAAGGGTGGCAGAACCGGATCCGGTCGCCGAACCGCGCCACCAGCCGCTCGGCGTTCCCCAGCTCGGTCCGGGGGAAGGCCGCGAGCCGCCGGTCGAGCCCGCCGTGGTCGGGGGTCGCCGCCACAGTCGGGGTCCAGGGGGAAGCCGCACGGACCAGCTCCTCGAGCCGATCGACCGTCCCGCCGGCCCCGAGGAAGTCGCTCACGTCGCCCTTCTCGGGCAGGTCGGGCAGCTCGACGACCCGGAC
>DAIDHB010000172.1 GCA_027452145.1 Planctomycetales bacterium | reverse complement strand
TCGACCAGCCCGTGCTG
The DNA here is from genome assembly GCA_027452145.1 of Planctomycetales bacterium. Classification (GTDB taxonomy): domain Bacteria; phylum Planctomycetota; class Planctomycetia; order Isosphaerales; family Isosphaeraceae; genus JAKAUH01. The sequence goes on along the minus strand of DAIDHB010000172.1, from coordinate 79,596 downwards.
GGCGAACTCGTTGCGGCAGAAGGCCCGCGCGAAGAAGCCGCGGTCGTCGCCGCGCTTTTCCAGGTCGATCAGGTAGGCGCCCCCCAGGGGGGTCTCGGTGAAGATCATGGTGCTCTCGTCTCGGAGTCTCGGGTCTGGATCGCCGATCGGTCGGCTCTATGGATCCACGCGATGCGGAAAACGAGGCGTTGGGATGGCGTCGGGCGGGCTTCGCCCGCCCGACGTCCCCCTTCCGCGGCTCGATTTATCCCAGGAGGTTGAAGCGTCCCTTGAGGGTGCGCAGACGCACGAACTGGTTGCCTTCGAAGTCCTTCTTGCTGAAGCCGTGCTCGACCATCTTGCGGTGGAGTTCTTCCATGCCGCTGGCCAGGTTGTACTGGAGGCGGAAGTCGGGCAGGTGACGGGCGAGCTTGTCGAAGTTGACGCGGTAGTTCCGCGGGTCGGCGCCGACCTCACCGGTGTAGACGACCTTGGCCGTGGGGATGAGGCGCTGGACCTGGTCGCCGACGTCGCGGACCTGGTAGTTCTCCTTGTTGCCGCCGACGTTGATAGCCTGGTTGTGGATCGCCTCCTTCGGGGCGCGGCCGAAGGCGGCGAAGGCGCGGGCGATGTCGCGGCAGTGGATCAGCGGGCGCCAGGGGGAGCCGTCGGACATGATCCGGATCTCGCCGTAGGACAGCGCCGAGGCCAGCAGGTTGTTGACGACCAGGTCGATCCGGAGCATGGGGGAGTGGCCGTAGGCGGTGGCGTTGCGGAGGTAGGCCGGCGAGAAGGAGTCGTCGGCCAGCTCGGAGACGGCCTGCTCGGTCTCGATCTTGGACCGGGCGTAGGCGGTCAGGGGGTTGAGCGGGTCGCCCTCGTCGAGGTCGAGCTTCTCGCCCTGGCCGTAGATCGAGCAGCTCCCGGCGAAGAGAAAGCGGGGGACGCCGGCCTCCTTGGCCAGCCTGGCCAGTCGGATGGAGGCGTCGCGGTTGATGTCGTAGGTGATCTGGGGGTCGAGGTCGCCCATCGGGTCGTTGGAGATGGCGGCCAGGTGCATGACGCAGTCGCAGCCGTCGAGGTCCTTCGACTCGACGGCGCGGACGTCCTTGACGAGCTCGACGTCGGGGGCGACCATCGGCTCCCAGTTGCAGCCGTCGAAGAGCTTGAGGTCGCAGCCGACGACGGCGTGCCCCTCCTGCTTGAGGACGTCGACCAGGTGCGACCCGATGTAGCCGCGGTGACCGGTCACGAATACTCGCATGTTTCGATTTCCTGATTAGGGATCTTGAGGTTCTCGGGCGGGGGCGGGGACAGGGCCGGATTCTCGACCCAGGGGATGGAGGTGCCGGCGCAGAAGACACTGTTGCGGATCGAGTCGACGAGCAGGTGGGGGGGATCGGCGACGGGCTTGCGGCGGACCCACCGGCTGAGGCGCCAGGCGGCGTAGCCGAGGATGAAGGCGGCGTCGGCGGCGGCAGTGTACAGCGGCCCGTGGTGCTTGAGGAAGTAACGGCGGCGGGCCTGGTGCCAGTAGGCGGGGAGCCGGACCGGCGAGCGGCCGCCGGTGAGCCCGGTGCTGGCGCCGGCCAGGTGGACGACGCGGCTGCCGGGGACGTACCAGGTCTCCCAGCCGGCCGCCGCGGCGCGGCGGCAGAGGTCGGGATCGTCGTAGTAGGTGTAGAGCCCCTCGTCGAGCAGGCCGACCTGCTCGAACACGGCCCGGCGCACGATCAGGCTGGCGCCCGAGACCCAGCCGGCGCGCTGGGGATCGCCGGTCTTGCGGATGCCGACCCAGGGGGCGAGCAGGCGGATGGCCAACCCGAACCGCAGCCCGCGGGTCAGCTCGGTCGCGATCCCCGGGAAGGGGAACGGCGTGCACTCGACCGTGCCGTCGGGCGAGACGAGCTGGCTGCCGGCGATGCCGGCTTTGGGATGGGCGTCCATGAAGTCGACGAGGGCGTCGAGCGCGTGCTCCCGGACGACGGTGTCGGCGTTGAGGAGCAGGACATACTCGGGAGGATCGGCCGATTCGAGGGCCGGGCGGATGACGGCGTTGTTGCCGCCGGTGAAGCCGCGATTGGGGTGGATGGCGGTGAGCTCGGCCCATCGGCCCCAGCCGTTCTCGTCGATGGCGGCGCGGATGCGGTCGGCGGCGTCGCCGCCGGTGCCATTCTCGCAGACGGCGACGCGGGTGCCCGGGACGCGGTCGACCTCGCCGGCGAGCGAGCGGAGGCAGTCGATGGTCAGCTCGGTCACGCGGTAGGAGACGATGACCACCAGAAGCTTCATGGTTCGTCCTTTGGCCGATGGCGGTGCGGGCGTGGTCGGCGGCGTCAACGGGGTGCGGCCGGTGCGGCGGCCCCGTCGATCAGGATGTGGGCCTCGTCGCAGAAGGCGGCGAGCTCGGGATGGCCGGGGAAGTCGCGCTCGGCGCGGAGCAGGGCGCGCGCGAGCTCCTGCCGGGCGCGCGCCGGGTCGCCGCGGCGGGCGTGCGCCATGGCGAGGAAGACGTCGTCGAAGGCGCTGCCGCCGTCGAGGTCCCGGGAGCGTTCGAGGGCCTCGATCGCGTCGTCGTCGCCGCCGTCGCGGTAGCAGGCGACGCCCAGGGTGTTCCAGTAGGCGGGGGAGTCGGGGAAGTCGTCGACCGCCCGGCGGGCCATGGTCCGCGCCGAGCGGGGGTCGCGGCGGGCCGGGTCGGGGTGGTTGGCCCGCAGCCAGGCCAGGTCGTTGGCGCAGTCGCACCAGCGCCGCCGCAGGTCGTCGGAGCCCGGGTCGGCCTCGATCAGCCCGGCGAGCAGCTCGAGGGCGCGGCTCCAGGCGGCGTCGGCCTGGTCGAGCCGTCCCTCCTGCCGGAAGCCCCGGCCCAGGCCGCGGCAGCGGTCCGCCAGCGTGAGCCGCCCGGCGGCGGCCGAGGCCTCGAGCGCCGGTGGCGGCCTGCGGGCGGCCGCCGCCGCCCCGGCGGCCGCCGCCCCGGGTGCCCCGGCCGTCAGGATCTGCCGCGGGTCCAGGCCCACGAGCCCGCCGGCGAGCGTCAGGTAGATGATGTTCACGAAGCCGTTGAGCAGGCAGTCGATCAGGTAGAGGCCCAGGAACGTCGCGGCCAGCGAGCCGGCCGCGACCCTCGGGTCGCCCCAGGTCTGCGGCGGGAACCTCCGGATGAACACGATCGCCGGCACCAGGAGCGACGCGAACAGGAGCGACAGGCCGACGAGCCCCTTGGGCCCCAGGGTGTTGACCCACAGGCCGTCCATCGCGACCTTGATGGTCCGGGTCTCGTCCATGTAGGCCTCGGAGCGACCCCACCCGCCCCAGCCGAACAGCGGCTGCTGCATGGCCTTGGCGACCAGGTAGTTCTCGCACATGAACCGCCATTCCAGCGACTGCGCGCGGGCCGGGTCGATCCAGGCCGCGACGAGGTCCACGGCGTTCTGGCCGGTCCAGTAGTTCGGGATGCGCAGCGCGGCGTACGTCGGGCCGGCGAGTATCAGCCCGATCAGGAGCAGCCGGGTGCGGAGCAGCACCGACAGCCGGAGGATCACCATGCCGATGAACAGCAGCAGGATGGCCCCGGTGGAGCGGCAGATGATCGATACCGCGAACAGGGCCGGCACCACGATCGGCCCCGCCGGGACGCCGGCGACCTGCCGGATCACCCCGCGGCTCCAGAGCCACCAGGCCGTCAGGGTCGCGGCGGTCATCCACATGCCGCATTCCAGGCCCGTCCAGAAGAACACGTTCGGGCGATACCCCCCGAACCGCAACCCTTGCCACTGCCCGAGCCCGTAGACCTGGAGCAGCAGTTGCGGGCTCATCCTGGCCTCCCAGAGGCAGGGCAGGACATACGCCAGGCCGCCGATGATCATGGCCGTGCAGAAGAGGCGCAGGCCCTTCTCGTCGCCGAAGAACATCCGCCCGAGCAGGTACGGCAGCGCCCAGTACAACGTGCCGCCCAGCGCGCTGGACAGCCCGTCGTACAGGCCCAGCCCGTTGGACAGCGACGAGGCCATGCCGCTGACGGAGAACAGGATGATGGGCAGGTCGATCAAGCGGAGCCGGAGCCCGAGCAGGTATTGCGGCGCGAAGATCAGGATGCTCAGGATCATGCCGATCGACGTGGCCATGTTCTTGGTGTAGTCGGGCAGCCCGACGACGCTGAGCTGGTAGGGGGGCAGCAACAGCCAGCCGCCCACCACGGCGGCGGCCGCCGCGTGCCGCGGCGGCATCACCGCGAACATCACGATGACCGCTGGGATCCAGCCGAACAGGGCGATATAGGCCAGAATCGTCACGGACGATCGCTCCCGGCGAGAGAATGGTTGGAGTCGGCGTCGTGGCCATCCGTGGCCGGCGGGCCCGTCCGGGCCGTGCGCCCGGATCGCTCGATCGCCGCCTTGAGGACGGGCGAGAAGGGGCCGGACGCCTCGTCCGGTGCGAAGTCGTTACGCGCTGGCGGGCCGGGTCGGACATCCGCCGGGCGGGCGACGGCGTCGCATCCGATTCGCGGGCCCGTCGACGCAATTATTATCCGAGCGAAGACGTCCACCGACAATCGCGAAGATGCGATTGTCAGCCGCGCCCGGGGATGCGGGCGGCGACGGCGGCGTGGAGCAGGGGGATCATCAGCTCGTGGTGGCCGGTCAGGGCGATGCCGAGGCCGCCGGGGCGGTCGAGCACGTTGAGCCGGCCGCGGTACTGCTGCATGAAGTCGAGGTTGGCGGTCGTCAGGCCGTCGAGGGGATGGCCCAGGTTGCGGGCGATGGCGACGGCCTTGAGGAAGACCTCGGGCATGACGACGGCGCTGCCGATGTTGAGCCAGACGCCACGGTCGAGCCCGGCGACCAGGCGGCAGAGGGCGTGGAAGTCGTCGAACGAGGCGCGCCCCATCGCGGCGCCGTCGAGCCGGGGGAACATGTGGACGATGTCGGTGCCGATGGCGACGTGGACCGTGGCGGGGACGCGGTGCCGGCGGGCGGCGACCAGGAGGCTGGCGTCGAGGCCGGGGCCGCCGCGGCCGAGGATGGCGTCGCCGAGCGCGGCGCCCAGGCCGATGCCGTCGTCGGCGGCGCGGTCGCAGGCGGCGGCGAACAGCTCGGAGGTCTCGCGTGCGAAGCCGAAGGTGCCGTCGGCCAGCCGGGGGCCGACGTCCTCGCTGGTGTGGCCGGCGATCGCCAGCTCGAGGTCGTGGATGGCCGCCGACCCGTTCATCGCCACGCCGGTGAGGACGCCCCGCGCGATCCAGTCGTTGAGGTAGGGGCCGCACCCGGTCTTGATGACGTGGCCGCCCAGCGCGGCCAGCACCGGCCGTCCGCCGGCGTGCGCCGCGACGATCGCGTCGCGAAGCTGCCGGAGCCACCGCGCCGCCAGGACGTCGGGCAGGCGCTCCAGCAGGTCATCGAGGGTCCCCGGGCCGTCCCCAGGCCGGCCCAGGTCGGCCAGGCGGACCTTGCTCGGCCGGTCGGCGAGGGGTTCGAATCGGAGCGCGTCGAGGTCGAGGGGAGGCGGGTGCGGGCTGGACATCGTTGGGACCGATCAGAAGGGCCAGAAGAACGGAATCAGGACGACGGCGGCGGCCCACATGAGCAGGTTGAGCGGGATGCCGACGCGGAGGAAGTCGGCGAAGCGGTAGCCGCCGGGGCCGAAGACCATCATGTGGGTCTGGTAGCCGATCGGCGAGGCGAAGGCGTACGAGGCGGCCAGCGCCACGCCCATGATGAACGGGTAGGCCTCGACGTGGAGCAGCCGGGCCGACTCGATGCAGAACGGGAACGCCAGGACGGCGGCGGCGTTGTTGCTGACCAGCTCGTTGAGCACCATCGTGCCGAAGTAGAGGGCCGCCAGGGTGGCGTGCGGTCCCCACGGGCGGGTCGCGCCGACGACGAGCTCGGCGAAGATCCCGGCGACGCCCGAGACCTCGAGGGCCCGGCCGACGCCGAACGACGCGGCGATGGCGATCAGGACGGGCAGGTCGATCGACTTCCGCGCCTGCGCAGTCGACAGGCAGCGGGAGGCGACCATGGCGCCGGCGGCCAGCATCGCCGGCAGCGTGATCCTGTCGGACGGGAGGCTGACGAACGCCACGATCATGGCCGCGAAGATGCCGGCGGCGACCCAGGCGCGGTCGTAGCGGAGCGGGCTGGAGTCCTCGACGTCGCTGACCAGGTAGAAGTCGGGGTTGTTGCGGAAGGCCCGGCTGAAGTAGGGCCCGACCTGAAGGAGCAGCGTGTCGCCGGCGTGCAGGCGGATGTCGCCGATCTTGTTGGTCATGCGGGCGCCGTTGCGGTGCACGGCGACGATGGCCGCGTCGTAGAGCTCGCGGAAGTCGGCGTCGCGCACCGCGCGCCCGATCAGCGGCGAGCTCGGGCTGATCACGGCCTCGCAGAGCTGCCGGCCGCGCTGCATGACGGGCGAGACGACGTAGCGCGCGTCGGCCGCCGGGACGAGGCCCGGGATCTTCTCGAGGTCGACGATCGTCTCGACCACGCCGGTGAAGACCAGGCGGTCGTTGGCCTGGATCGGCTCGTCGGGCCCGACCGGGCCGATGACCTGGCCGTCGCGGTCGATCTCGATGAGGAACAGCCCCGGCAGGTGCCGCAGACCGGCGGCGGCGACCGTCTTGCCCACCAGCCGGCAGCCCGGCTGGACGAGCATCTCGACCAGGTACTCGCGGCGGGTGGCGTCGAGCTGCTCGATCAGGTCCTTGCGGTCGGGCATGAGCCGGCGGCCGAGCGTCAGCATGTAGGCCGTGCCCAGTAGCGCGCAGGGCAGCCCGACGGCGCCGATCTCGAAGTAGCCCATCTCCCGCAGGCCGGCGTCGCGCAGCAGGCCCTGCACGACCAGGTTGGTGCTGGTGCCGATCAGCGAGCAGGGGCCCCCCAGGATCGACAGGAACGACAGCGGCATCAGGAGCCGGGACGGGGAGATCCGCCGCTTGCGGCACCAGGAGATCAGGACGGGGACCAGGAGCGCGACCTTGGGCGTGTTGTTGAGGATCACCGCCGAGGGGATCAGCACGGTCGCGAGCACGGCCAGCGCCCGGCCCTCGGACTGGACTCGCCCCAGCAGGCGGTCGCCGAGGTATTCCATCACGCCCGTCTCGCGCAGGCCGCCGGCCACGACGAACATCGCCGCCACGATCAGCATGCCGGGGTTGGCGAACCCGGCGAAGGCCTCCTCGGGGCTGATGACCCCGAACGCGGCGAGCAGGGCGACGGCGCCCACGAACAGCAGGTCGGCGGGCCTGTCCTTGACCAGGCCGTAGAGCAGCCCCGCCAGGACGGCGAGCGTCGCGACCATCGTCGGGTTGAGATGCCAGTGCATTCCGTCGAATCTCTCGCGGGCCGCGGGCGGGTACGCCGTCCGACGATGCGGGGTCGGGCGGGTCGGGTCGCGAGCGGCGGGGGCTGGCGGCTCAGGCGTCGCCGCGCCCTGGCGCGGGGCCCGGGGGCGGTGCGGACGAGCGGCGGAGGATGGACGTGGTGCTCAGGCCCGGCACGAGCGGGAGGGTCACGACCTGCCCGCCCCTGGCCAGGACGATGTCGGCGCCGGCGACCTGATCGAGGGAGTAGTCGCCACCCTTGACCAGGACGTCGGGCTCGAGCGCCGCGATCAGGGATTCGGGGGTCGGCTCGTCGAAGATCACGACGAGGTCGACGCAGGCCAGACCGGCGAGCAGGCTGGCGCGGTTCTCCTCGCCGATCACGGGGCGGGAGTCCCCCTTGAGGCCGCTGACCGAGGCGTCGGAGTTCAGGCCGACGACCAGGAGGTCGCCGAGCCGCCGGGCCCCCTCGAGCGACGCGAGGTGGCCGGCGTGGAGGATGTCGAAGCAGCCGTTGGTGAAGACGACCTTGCGGCCGCGGCGGCGGGCGTCGGCCAGGCGGCGGCGGGCGGCCTCTCGGCCGACGACCTTGCGCGACAGGCCCCGCCAGGCCGCCGCCAGCTCGTCGGCGTGCACGACGTAGGTCCCCGGGTGGCTGACGGCGATGCCCGCGGCCACGTTGGCCAGCCGGCAGGCCGGCTCGAGGTTCCACCCCGAGCCCAGGCAGGCGGCCAGCACCGCCACGACGGTGTCGCCGGCGCCCGTCACGTCGGCGACGTCGCGCACCTGGGCCGGGATGTGCAGGGCGCCTTCGGGCGTTGAGAGCGTCATCCCGTCGGGCCCGCGGGTGATGAGCATGGCGTCGAGCTGGAGCGCGGACCGCATCTCGGCGGCGGCGCGGGCCACCGCCTCGTCGCCGGCCAGCGCGCGCCCGGCGGCCCGCTCGGCCTCGAGGTGGTTCGGGGTCACGACCGTGGCGCGGGCATACGCTGAGAACTCGGCCTTCTTGGGGTCGACCACGCAGGGGACGCGCCGCTCGCGGCACCGGTCGATGACGGCGCGGGCCAGCTCGGGCGTGATCACCCCCTTCTCGTAGTCGGCCAGGACGACGGCCGAATGCTCGTCGACCAGCGGGAGCACGGCTTCCAGCAGCCGGCCGGCCTCGGCGGCGAACGCGGCGCGGTCGCCGTCGCGGTCGAGCCGCAGGAGCTGCTGCTGCCCCTCCGAGAGGATCCGCGTCTTGCTGATCGTCTCCAGGCCGGGCGCCTCGCGCAGGGCCAGCCGCGCGACCCCCTTGGCCCGAAGGGCGTCGCGGAGCAGCGCGCCCTCGGCGTCGGCGCCGACCAGGCCCGCGAGCGTCGTCGGGCAGCCGAGCCCGGCGAGCGTCGCGGCGACGTTCCCCGCCCCGCCGGGCGTCTGCGCCTCGCCCAGCAGGCTCACCACCGGCACGGGCGCCTCGGGCGAGATCCGCCGCACGTGCCCGTGCACGTGCCGGTCGAGCATCACGTCGCCCACGACCAGCACCGGGGCGGCGATCGCCGGCTCGCTGAATTCGTCGTACATCCCTGTGAAACTCCCCGGCGCCTCCGGATTCGTCGAATCGCCGCCGCGCGGCGGGCTCAGGGCAGGGCGCCGGCCGCCTCCGCCGCCCCCTGTTGAGCCGGCTCGAGCCGGTGCTCCCAGGGGAGCATGACCCGCAGGAAGCCCGGCCGGTCCGGACGCGGGCTCGTCACGTCGCGGAGCGTGAACTCGCAGCAGGACGTCCGCACGTCGAGATACTCGAAGTGGCTCTGGCAGGAGAGGTTCAGCATGTAGGTCGTCGGCGCCAGGATATAGCCGGGGACCCTGATCTCGAAGGTGTGCACCCCCGCGACCAGCCGCTCCGTGATCGACGGGTCGCCGTCGCGTATGTCGGAGCAAAAAATCTGCATCCCCTCGGGATTGAGCAGGGTGAGCGAGAGGTTCAGCGCCGGCAGGGCCCGCCGGACCTCGAAGCCGATGCGGATCGTGAACGTCTCGTCGCAGCCGAGGTCGGCCGCCGGCATCCCGTCGGCCCGGTAGATCCCGGCCGAGAGGAACTGGCAGGACTTGGACGGCTCGATCGAGAAGGCGGTCTGCGCCGCCCGGTGGTCGGACGCCGACCGGAAATAGGCCTCGATCACCTCGCGCATCGGTCCGTTCGCGATGACCTGGCCGTTCTCCAGCAGGACGCCCCGGGTGCAGAGCTGCGACAGCGCGCCCATGTTGTGGCTGACGAACAGGATGGTCCGGCCCTCGCCGGTGGCGACGTCCTGCATCTTGCCCAGGCACTTCTTCTGGAACGTGTAGTCGCCGACGGCCAGCACCTCGTCGACGATCAGGATCTCGGGCTCGAGGTGCGCCGCCACGGCGAACGCCAGCCGGACGTACATCCCCGAGGAGTAGCGCTTCACCGGCGTGTCGATGAACTCCTCGATCTCGGCGAACGAGACGATCGCGTCGAACTTGCGGTCGATCTCGACCTTCCTCATCCCCAGGATGGCGCCGTTGAGGTAGACGTTCTCGCGCCCGGTCAGCTCGGGGTGGAATCCCGTGCCGACCTCCAGCAGCGAGGCGACCCGCCCGCGGAGCCGGGCCATGCCCGCGGTGGGCTCGACGATCCGGCTGAGGATCTTCAGCAGGGTCGACTTCCCGGCGCCGTTGCGGCCCACGAGCCCGACGGTCTCGCCCCTGGCGATCTCGAGCGAGACGTCCTTAAGCGCCCAGAACTCGTTCCGTTCCCTCGGCTTGCGGTCACGCCGGCCCCGCAACGAGTCGCCGATCTCCCGCAGGCGGTGCGAGATCGTCTCGCGCAGCGAGGGGGGGGCGTACGAGAGGAGGCCCGTCGAACGGAAGCCCCCCAGGATGTATCGCTTGCTCAATCGATCGCAGGTGATGATAGGTTGGCTCATGGTGGTGGATCGCGGTTCCGGTTGGTCGGGTGGGATCGGGCGGCTCTCGGCGGCACGGCCGCCGCACCGTCAGGCGTAGTCGGCGAAGGCCCGCTCGGTCCTGCGGAAGTAGAACAGGGCGAAGACGAACAGGACCACCGACATGGTCGTCGAGATCGCCAGCGACGGCAGGTCCCAGGGCAGGCCCAGGATCGCCGACCGATAGGCGCCGACGATGCCGAACATCGGGTTCAACGCCAGGAGGGACCGCCAGGCCGTCGAGTTGATGGTGATGGGGTAGGCCACCGGGGCGGTGTACATCAGGATCATCGTCATGAACGGGACGATGTGCTTGAAGTCGCGGTAGAAGACCGTCAGCGCCGCCAGAATTATGCCCAGACCCAGCGTGGCGACGACCGTCAGCGCGATCAGCAGAGGCAGCCAGATGATCCCCCAGCTCGGCGCCACGCCGTAGATGATCATCAGCGCGGCGTACAGGGCCATGGTGATCGCCATGTCGACGAGGAAGACCATCGCCGCGCTGACCGGCACGAAGAGCCGGGGAAAGTAGACCTTGGTCAAGAGCGCATGCTGATTGGCCAGGCTGACGGCCGCCGCCCCGAACCCCTGCGAGAAGAACGTCCAGGGCATCAGCCCGGCGAAGACGAACACGGGGTACGGGACCGTCGTCGGCATCCTCATGAAGCGGCCGAAGACCAGCGTGAAGATCAGCATCATCAAGAGCGGCTGCACGACGGCCCAGGCGACGCCCAGCACGGTCTGCTTGTACCGCACCGAGACGTCGCGCCAGATCAGGAAGACCAGCAGCTCCCGGTAGGCCCACATCTCTCGCCAGTCGATGGCGATCCAGCCCGGCTGAGGGCGGATCACCAGCTCGTAATCTTCGGCGACGTCGGTCGCGGGGGGGACCACGCCCGGCCGATCGGCCCGGCCGTTGAGGTGGACGTCCGCGCGGGTCGCCGCGTCTTGCTCAATCATGGGATCAGCGAGGCCTCTTCTGGGTGGGAGACTCGAAAGCGACATCACAAGAGTTCCGGTTCGACTCGATTTCCGGCGTCGGATGCCCCGGGGTCCGGCCGGGGTCTCACGCCAGGGCCGGCTGCCGCCGCGGCGACGGCTCGTCCGCCAGCGCCGCGTCGATGCAGGACTGGAGTTGTTCGGCCAGGGCCTCGACGTTCGGCTCCTGGAGCATGCTCGAGTGGCCGCCAGGGACGTCGATCGCGCGGACCCCGCCGGCGGCCCGGCGGTCCCAGCCCAGCAGCGTGTCCTCGTACTTCTCGACGCACGGCTCGTCGGGGCCGATCCCGGTGGTGGCCCGGAACAGGGTCAATTCCCCCTCGAAACGCCCGGCGGGGCGGTAGCTCCGCTCGGCGAACAGGTACGCGGTCCGCACCGGGATCCGGCCCAGCGCGCGAGGCGGCTGAAGGCCGCGGTCGAGCCAGGCGCGGAACAGCCGCATCCGGACCTCGTCGCGGGCCCGTCCGAGCCGTTCGCCGGCCGCGTACAGCGCCAGGTTGCGGACCTTGCGCAGGGCCCTGACGGCGACGGACGCCGCCCGGCGGATCGGGTGGCCCGCGCCGCCCTCGCGGAGCACGCCGCCGAACCGCTGGAGCCGCTGGCCGGCCGCGCGCCAGGCCCGCGGCACCGCCCGCGGGTCGGCCGCGTCGAGCAGCGCGACCAGCCCCACCCGCTCGCCCTGGGCCTGGAGCTGCATCGCCATCTCGAAGGCGATCACGCCCCCGGCGCACATCCCGCCTAGCAGGTAGGGGCCGTGGGGCTGGACCGAGCGCACCCTGGCCACGTGATACGCGGCCATCTCGGCGATCCTCGTGTGGGCCATCGGCACGCCGTCCATCGCGTACGGCTGGAGCCCGTACACGGCGTGCGACGCGTCCAGCCGCAGGGCCAGGTTGCGGTAGAGCATCGTCTCGCCGTCGCCGTCGTGGACCAGGAACAGGGGCGGGCGGCCGCCGCCGTCGCGGATCTTCACCAGCGTATCCCGCTCATCCTCGCCGGCGACCAGCCGGGCCAGCGACTCGATCGTCGGCGCCTCGAGCAGGGAGGTCAGCGGCATCTCCCGGCCGAAGCGGCGGTCGACCCGGGCGAACAGGTCGACGGCCAGAAGGGACGTCCCGCCCATGTCGAAGAAGTTGTCTCGGATGCCGACCGGCTCGATCCGCAGCAGGTCGGCCCAGATCGCGGCCAGCTCGGACTCCAGCTCGTTGCGGGGCGGTTCGGCCGGCGGGCACGACGAGGGCCGGGCGCGGCGGCGGCCCGACCGGGCGTGAATCGCCTCGAGGACCTGCTCGGCCACGACGAGCTCGGCGGCGATCCGCCCGAACCGGCGCGACTTGGCGACGGCCTCGGCGCCCGCGGGCGTCGCCGGGGCGGGCCTCGACTCCGCGGTGGCCTCATCACCGGCCGTCGCCGACGTCTCGGGGCGGTACTCTAGTCCCGCGGCCGCGTCCGCCGGGATCTCGTAGCGCACGCCGCCGTCGACCTCGTGCCGGTAGGCCGAGAAGGCCCCCTCGAGGAAGTCGCGCGCCGGCTGATTCTTCTTCGTGAACAGGACCGTCGCGACGACCCGCGCCAGGCCGAGGGACTGCGCGAACCGGCCCAGCTCGGCCATCATCCGGTGCTCGACGCCCCGGCCCAGCACGCGGCAGCTCAGCAGGAACGTGTCGACCTCGAGCGCCTCGCCCCGGGGGCCGAAGATCATCACGCCCACCAGGCCGTAGTCGCCGAAGCGGTCCCGCACGGTGACCGAGCGGCACTCGAGCCCCGACTCGCCCAGCCGCCGGATTTCCCCGTCATTGCGCCGGACCGTCGTGAAGTTGAACTGGTTGGTCCGCTGGGTGAGCTGCGCGACGCGGTCGACCTGCTCGGGCGTCGGCGCGTCGAGGTCGATCTCGAGCCCCAGCCCGGCCAGGAACTCGCCGATCGTGGGCGCCTCCTTCTGGAAGCGGGCGCGCTCGGCCTCCTGGCGGTACATCGCGGTCCGCTGCCGGTCCTCGGACGTCACGCGGGGGCGGTCGAAGGCCCAGACGTGGCGGAGGAATCCCTCGATGTCGCCGTCGATCGGCAGCCGGAGCGACAGGACCTCGGGGCAGGCCGCCTCGACCTCGGCGCACTCGACCGGGTTGTCGTCGACGAAGATGAAGCTGTCGAGGCCCAGGTTCAGCTCGCGGGCCATCTCGCGGATGTTCTGCGACTTCGGCTGCCAGTTGACCCGCCAGTTGACCAGGTGCTCGCGCTTGAGGATCATGTCGCCGCGGCGGTCGAACACCTCGAGCACGTCGGCCTCGATGTTCTTGCTGCACAGGCAGAGCAGGAAGCCCTGGTTGTACAGCCCCACCATGAACCGCTGGAGCGCCTGATAGGCGGGCGGGATGGTGACGCCGTCGACCCCCTCCTCGCCGACCACGCCCTTCCACAGGGTGTTGTCGCAGTCGAGGACGACGACCTTGTGCGGCGGGGCCACTAGCGCGTGGATCCGGCGGGCCAGGACGGTCCCCATCGCAGCGAAGAACGCGGGCGTGTAGGGGATGTGGCCGAGCCGGTCGCGGCGGGGGTCGTGATACTCCTCGACCGGGTACAGCCCGAAGTCGTCGGGCCCGATCACCGAGACGCCCGGCTCGCCGGCCAGACTGCCGGCGACGCGGGCCGCGGCGTCCTCGAGCAGGCCGCGGACCTCGCGGTCGGCACGAGCGGCCGGGGAATCGGGGCAGAGGGCGACGATCAACGGCGCGCCGGATCGGGCCGCCATCCCCCTCGCCGCGTCGACCAGGTCGGCGGCGTTCCGCTCGAGGGCCTCGCGGACCTCGGGGCCGGCGCCGGCGCCCGAGCCGGGCAGGGCGCGGAGCCAGTCCTCGGGCCGCACGAGGACCAGGTTCGCGCCCTTGCGGTTGCGCGCCAGCAGGCTCGACGGGTCGAGGAGCTGCTGGAACACCTGGCCGTACGGGGCGAATTCGACGGCCGACGGCAGGTCCAGCTAGGCCGCCCAGAAGGCCAGGGCGTCCTCCAGCGGCTCGGCCGTGAAGGTGGCCGCCACGGCGATCGGCCGCGACGGCCGCTCGGAGGGCAGGCTTCGGTCCGCCTGTTGTGTGCTCATGGGTGTTGGATTCTCGGCGACGTGGGGGGCGGGTCGCTCGCGGGCGAAGGGGGGGCGGGCGGGCGGATGTGCCGTCCGGCCCGCCGCCTGGCCCCGGATCAGCCGAGCTTGAAGCCCGCCTTGACGGCGTCGTTGCGGAACATCTTCACGGTGTCGAGCGAGTACTCGTCGAGGTCCTTGCCGACCAGCGACAGCTTCTTGAGCAGGTCGTGGGTCACGGTGATGATGTGGCAGCCGACCGCGTCGGCGTGGAAGATGTTGAGCAGCTCGCGGGGGCTGGCCCAGATCAGCTCGAGCTGCGGGTAGACGGCCAGCATCTCGACGGCGGCGGCCATCAAAGGGACCGGGTCGCGGCCCGTGTCGGCGATCCGGCCGGCGAACACCGAGACGCACGCCGACGGACCATTGCCCAGCGCGGCGACGACATCGCGGACCTGCGCCAGGGTCATCAGCGCCGTGACGTTCTGCTTGACCCCCGCGTCGGCGAGCTTGCGGATCAGGGGCACCGCCGACTCGCCCTTCGTGTTGGTCACGGGGATCTTGACGTAGATATTCTCGCCCCACGACTTGATCCGGCGCGCCTGGGTCTCCATCTCGGCGAAGTCGTCGGAGAAGACCTCCAGCGAGATCGGCCGGTCGGGGATCGCCTCGACGATGTCGCGGGCGAACGTCTCGTAGTCGGCGATGCCGGCGTTGCGCATCAACGTGGGATTGGTCGTGAACCCCTTGATCATGGGGTTCGCGTAGAGCTCGAGCATGCCGCCGCGGTCGGCGCCGTCGGCGAAGATCTTGACCTTGAGGTCGTGCAGCCTCGTCATGGTGATATGCTCCGTGCGGAGTCGGAAAGGATCCAGTCCGCGGCGTCGGTCAGGTCCGTGGCAACGTGGTCGGCGGGCGGGTCGGGGCGTCGCTCGCGGTAGCCCCGGTCGATGAAGACGGTGCGGCAGCCGGCGCGGCGGCCGGCCTCGACGTCGCGCCAGCGGTCGCCGACCATGTAGCTGGCCGCCAGGTCGATCGTGTAGGTCTCTGCGGCCTCGATGAGGAGGCCGGGGTTCGGTTTGCGCCGCGGGGCGTCGTCGCCGTCCTCGTAGCAGACGAGGATGGCGGCGATCGGCATCGCGTCGAGCAGCCGGCGGTTCATGGCCTCGACCGCCTCGACGGTCTGGGTGCCGCGGGCCACGTCGGGCTGGTTGGTGGCGCCGACCAGCAGGAAGCCCGCGTCGTGGAGCTTCCGCACGGTCTCGGCGACGCCCGGCAGGACCTCGAACTCGTCGAGGCTCGCGGGCGGATACGGGCGGCCGTCGCGGACGACGGCGCGGTTGAGCACGCCGTCGCGGTCGAGGAAGACCGCGCGGCGGGGGGACCGATGCTGGTCCGTCGCCCCGCTTGCCCCGCTCACTTGACCGATTCCCACTTGGTCACGCGCGTCTTGACCCGCGGGTGCGAGACCAGGAGGTGCCAGACCACCGCCTGGAACGCTTCGGAATGCGGCGTGATGTGGTCGGGGTTGACCGTCGGCACGATGGCGCAGGCCGTCGCGACCTTCGCCGTGTAGCCGCCGTCCTTGCCCACGACGCCGATGACCGGCGTCCCCACCTCCTGGGCGTACTGGAGGGCCGTGACCAGGTTGGGGCTGACGTTCTTCTCCAGGCTGCCGCCGCCCACCGATAACACGAGGATCAGGTCCTCGGGCTTCAGTCGGCTGACCCGCAGCCATTCGACGAAGATCGTCGCCCACCCCTCGTCGTTGGTCCTGGCCGTCAGCTCCGAGACGTTGTCGGTCGGCGCGTAGGCCTCGATGCCGGCGATCTTGCGGAAGTCGTTGACCGCGTGCGACGCGTTGGCCGCGCTGCCGCCCACGCCCAGGATGAACAGCCGGCCGCCGCGCGACCGCACCGCCTCGAGCTGCTCGGCCATCCGTTCGATGGCCCCGACGTCGAGGCCGTCGATCACCCGCTTGGCCTCTTCGAGGAACTGCGACGCGTGGGACATGGGTCTGATCTCCTCCCCGTTGGATTCCTCAGCCGAGTCGGGCCAGGTACGCGCGGGTCTCCTCGAGCCCCGCGGCCGAGCCGATCTCGTAGAAGCGTTCAGTCACCTCGAACCCCGCGAGCTCGCCCCGGCGGAGCATCTCGCGGTAGACGGACGCCAGGTCGTACGCCCCCGACGCGGGCACGGCGTCCAGGGCGCGGGCATCGAGGATGCCCAGGCCGTAGTCGATGTGCCGCATCGCCGGGGTCCGGTCCGCCTTATCATAGGCCAGGATGCGGCCGTCGCGGAACTCGACATTGCTCGCGTCCCAACGCCCCTCATTGCGGTAGACGGTCATGAGCGCGAGCTTGCCCGCGGCCTCGTAGGCCGCCTGGACGTCGCCATAGGAGCACGACAGGTACGAGTCGCCGTAGAGGACGAAAAACGCCGGGCCCAGAAGCGGCAGCGCCCGCCGCACCGCCCCGGCGGTCCCGCACAGCTCGGGGCCGTCGAACGAGTAGGCCGCCTCGAGCCCGAACGCCGAGCCGTCGCCGACCGACTCCGCCACCATCTCGCCCAGGTGCCCCAGGCAGAGGACGACCCGGGTCACCCCCTGGCCGGCGAGCTGCCGGAGCTGGTGGTGGATGAACGGCCGCCCGGCCACCTCGAGCAGGCACTTGGGCGTCTGCTTCGTGATCGCGCCCAGCCGGGTCGCCAGGCCGCCGGCCAGGATCGCCACCGGGAGCCGCGTCGTCGCCGCCGTCATTGCAGGACCACCTTTGTCCCTTCGAAGTCGAACCGGAACCGGACCTCCTCCAGCCCCTCCTCGGCCATCGCTTGCCGCACCCGCGCGCCCTCCTGGCAGAGGAACATGAGGAAGCCGCCCCCGCCGGCGCCGATCAGCTTGCCGCCGATCGCGCCGTTGGCCCGCGCCAGGTTGTACCAGTGGTCGATCCGCTCGTTGCTCATCGACTTGGATCGCCCCTTCTTGTACTCCCAGTGGGTGTTCATCAGCTCGCCGAAACCCTGGAGGTTGCCGGCCTCCAGCGCGTCCTTGATGTCACGCCCGAGCTGCTTGACGAAGTGCATGTTGGCGATCATGTCGGGGTCGTGCTTCTTGCTCCTGGTGTCCTGCTCCTTGAGGATCTCGCCGGCCGATCGCGTGTAGCCGGTGAAGAACAGGAGCAGGTGATCTTCCATGTCGTAGAGCGTCCGCTGGCTGATCTTCAGCGGCCAGACCTCGACCCGGCCGTCGGGCAGGAAGCGAAAGCAGGTGATCCCGCCGTAGGCGGCGATGTACTGGTCCTGCTTGCCCACCGGCTCGTTGAGGATGTCGATCTCGATCTTGCAGGCCTGCTCGGCCAGGTCGCCCGGGTGGACGAAGTTCTTCATCCCGACGTGGAGCGCCTTGAGCAACGCGGTGGTGAAGCTGCCGGAGGAGCCCAGCCCGGTGCCGGCCGGCACGTCGGCCATGCTGGAGATCTCCAGCCGCAGGTCTTCCCAGCCGACGAGCTTGATCGCCTCGCGAATCAGCGGGTGCTTGATGTCGTCGATCCGCTCGGGCTCCTCCATGTGCGAGTACTTCAGGAGGATCCGCGGCACGAACCGCTGGTGCATCAGGATATACACGTACTTGTCGATCGCCGCCGCGACGAGGAAACCGCTGTGCTCCTGGTAGTACGACGGCAGGTCGGTCCCCCCGCCGCCGAGCGAGATGCGGAGGGGGCTGCGAGTCATGATCATGGTTCTGTCCTCCTCCGGTCGTCCGCGGCGCGCCGGGCCTCCCGGGCGCGCCAGTAGTCCAGGATCTCCTCGAGCGTGCGGCGGATCGGCCGCTGCGGCGACCAGCCCAGCGCGGCCAGCCGCGCCGGGTCGCCGATTTTCACCATCTCCTCGATCGGCCGGATGCGGGCCGGGTCGACCCGCTCGCGGACCTCGGCCCGCGCCAGCCCCCGGTAGGTGTCCATCACCTCGCGGAGGCTGTAGCCCGTGCCCGAGCAGATGTTGTACACCTCGCCCGGCCGCCCGCGCCCGGCCAGCGTCCAGAGGGCCTCGACGCCGTCGCGGACGTCGAGCAGGTCGCGGACCACGTCGAGGTTGCCGACCGGCAGGCCGTCGGCCTGCCCCCGCTCGATGGCCACGACGCCGCGGGCGAAGTCGGAGGCGGCGTCCCCCTCCTTGCGCGGCCCGATCAGGAAGAACGGGCGGCAGCGGACGACGGCCAGCCCATGGTAGGCGTGGTAGAGCCGCCCCAGCTCGTCCTGAGCCAGCTTGCTGACGGCATAGGGGCTGGAGGCGGCCAGCGCATCGTCCTCGCGGATCGGCCGGCCGTCGGGGGACGGGGCATATTCGGAGCTCGAGCCGGGCATGACGACCCGGGGAGTGAGCTTTCGCTCGAGGATGGCCTCGAACAGGCCGATCGTGGCCAGGACGTTGACCTCGAAGGTCCGCCCCGGCTCCTTCCAGGAGAGGCCGGGGTAGCTCTGCGCGGCCAGGTGGAAGACGACGTCGGGGCGCGTCGCGTCGAGCACGGCCCCGACGGCCGGCCGGTCGCACAGGTCGACGGCGGCGAAGGCGAACCCCCCGCCGGCCTCGTCGAGGGCCCGGGTCCGGGCCCGGCCCAGCCCGGTCACCTCGTGGCCCGCCGCGGCCAGGGACTCGACGAGGTGGCTGCCGATGAACCCGGCGGCCCCGGTGACCAGGCACCTCATGCGACGGCCTCCGCCTCCGGTGGGTGGGCTCAGGCGATCCTCGCGTAGGAGCGGGACTCCTCGGCCCCGTACGCCGCCCGAGCGACCCGCATCGCGGCCAGGCCGTCCCGGCCGCTGCCGATCGGCTCGCGGCCCTCGACGATCGCCCGCATGAACTCCTTCCACTCCTCCCGCCACGAGACGTCGCCGCCGCGGTACTCGGTGATCGTGTCCTGGAACGGCGCCTGGAAGTCGCGGCGGCCGGCGATCAGCCGCTCGGTCCCGTAGCTGGCGCCCAGGCCCTCGATCCCCAGGTAGCCGTCCTCGCCGAAGACCTCGAACGAGAACGTGTTCTTCCACTGGGTCAGGCTGGTGTGCAGGCTGGCCATCGCCCCGCCCGCCGACCGGAACATCGCCATGCCGTTGTCGTCGAGCCGCTGGTCCTTGAAGTACTGGATGCCCGTCATGCAGGCCACGTCGACCAGCTCGCCGAGGAACCAGCGGAACAGGTCGATCGCGTGCGTCCCCTGCTCGATGAACTGGCCGCCGGCGGCGCGATCCGGGTCGGCGCGCCACTCCTCCTCGTACCCCGGCCGGCCGCAGATGCCGTACACGCACCGGGCGAACAGCGGCTTGCCGATCGAGCCCTTTTCGACCTGCCGCCTGGCCTCCCAGACCGCCGGGTGGTGCCGGTGGTTGAAGCCGCACTTGAGCACCCGGCCGGCTCGGTCCGCGGCGGCCACCAGCCGCTCGGCGTCGGCGACCGACCGCGTCATCGGCTTCTCGCACAGGACGTGCTTGCCCGCCTCGAGCGCCGCGACGCCGATCTCGGCGTGGACATAAGGCGGCGTGCAGATCACCACGACGTCGACGTCGTCGCGGGCCACGGTCGTCCGCCAGTCGTCGGTCGCCTCGCAGCCCATCTTCGACGCCAACGCCTCGGCGTGGTCGCGGTGCAGGCTGGCGATGGCGACCAGGGTATCCGCCTGGCTCTCGACGACCACCGGCGCCCGCCGGCGGCACTGGAGCCCCGATCCGATGATTGCGACGCGCATGGTTGTGCCCTCCTCCTGGGGCTCGCCGGGACTCCTCCGCGGGCCGTCAGGCCACGCGTCCCCGGCCGATGTCCAGATACGTGAAGCCCAGCCGCTCCATCGAGCGCGCGTCGAGCAGGTTGGCCGTGTCGATCACCATCGGCCGCGACATCAGCCGCCGCACCCGCGCGAAGTCCAGCGACTTGTACTCCGGCCAGGGCGTGATCAGCACCAGGGCATCCGCCCCCTCGACCGCATCGTACACGTCCTCGGCGAACTGGAAGTCCCGCCGCTCGGCCAGCTCGTCGCGGTCCGCCTTCGGGTCGTGCGCCGCGACGATCATCCCCTCGCCGGCCATGTCGCCGATGATCTCCAGCGACGCTGACCGCCTCAGTGTGCTGGTGTTCGGCTTGTACGTCAGCCCCAGCACCGCCGCGCGGACCCCCGAGAGCCCCCGGCCGTCGAATGCCTTCTTCAGCTTGCGGACCACCAACCGGTTCTGCCGCCCGTTCGACTCCCAGGCCCCGTCCAGCAGCGGCGTCTCCAGCCCGGCCCGATCCCCCAGCCCCCGGAGCGTCTGCATGTCGCGGGCCAGCGTCCCGCCGGCGAAGCCCAGGCCGGGCGAGAGCATCGCCTTGGGCCCCACCCGCGGCTCCATCCTGAGCACCTCGGCGATCTGACGACCGTCGGCGCCCACCTCGTCGCACAGGTTCCCCAGCTCGTTGGCGAAGCAGATCGATGTCGCCAGGAATGCGTTCAGCGCGTGCTTGGTCATCTCGGCCGTCCGCAGCCCGACCCGGACCCACTCCACGCCCAGGAGCGACAGCAACGGCTCGAGCCGCTCGTACGTCGAGGGGTCGTCCACCCCCACCACCGGCAGCGGCGGGTGCAGGAACCGGTCGATCGCCTGGCCCAGCCGCAGGTTCTCGGGGCTGTAGGCGATCCCGAACCGCAGCGTCGGGTTCGCCCGGCGGACGATCTCGGCGATCCGATCGCACGTCCCCACCGGCACCTGCGCCGTCACGTACAGGACCACGCCGTCCTCCAGGTGCGGCGCGACCTCCTCGGCCGTCGCCAGGACCTCCGACAGGTCGCTCTCGTCGCGGTCGTTCACCGGCGTGTCGAACATCACCAGGACATGCGGACATCCCCGGACCGCGCCCGCCGGGTCGGCGTCGAACCGCAGCCGGCCCGAGGCCAGCCCCGACGCGATCAGGTCGTCCAGACCCGGCTCGTAGATCGGGGCGCGACCCTCGTTCAGCCGGCCAACCTTGCTCGCGTCGTGGTCGGCCGCGATCACGCGGCAGCCCAGGTCGGCCAGGCAGGCCGCCCCCACGATCCCCTGGTGCCACAGGCCGATGACGCAGACATCCATGTCAGCGATCTCCCCCGGGAATCCCCGATCCGCCGTCCTGCGGCCGGTTCCCCGCTTCCAGCGTTTCCGGGCGAATTCATGCCCCGCGCGTCTTCCTCATTATCGGGATTCCGCGGGGGGGAAATGTGGGATTTGTCTAATCTGATCTCCTCCGGGGACGTGTCGGATTCCGGGACGCCACACCAACGCGGCGAGGAGGGGCTATTCCTTGCCCAGCATCCGCCGCACGGCGATCCGCACCGCCTGGTCCGACGTCCGCCGCGTCGACCAGCCCAGCCCGGTCATCCGGTCGACCGTGATGTGCACCTTCGGCTGGTCGCCCGGCCAGGCACGTCGCGTCCCTTCGATCCGAATCCGGGCGTCCGGCAGCTCCATCTCCTCCTTGACGATCGCCGCGATGTCCACCACCCGCGAGACCGACCCGGTCCCCAGGTTGAACACGTCGCACGGCTTGTCCTCGGTCATCGGGATGTGCCGGTAGGAATAGGCCATCCCATCGATGCATTCCTCGACCAGAAAATAGTTCTTCTCCTGCGTGCCGTCGCCGCGGATCAGGAGCTCGCTCGGATCCTTGCGGAGACGGTTGATGAAGTCGAAGATCACCCCGTGGGTCATCCGGGCTCCGATGACGTTGCCGAACCGGAACATCCAGCCCCGCAAACCGTAAAGGTTGCAGAAGGCCGAGACGAACGCCTCGCTGCCGATCTTCCCGGCCGCGTAGGTCGACATCGCCAGCAGCGGGCCGTCCGACTCCGATCGCGCCACCTCGCGGCAGAGGTCGCCGTAGACGGCCCCGGTCGACGAGAAGATGACCGGCACGATCCCCGTGCGCCGCATGGCCGCGAGGACGTTGAACGTCCCCATCACGCAGTCACGCAGGTCGCGCCGTGGCTGCTCGACGCCGCCGATGATATCGGTGTTGGCCGCGAGGTGCCAGACCAGGTCATGGCCCTGCATCTCGGCGGCCACCCGGTCCTCGTCGAGGATGTCCGCCTCGGCGAACCGGAACCCGGGAGTGCCCAGGTGGTGCTCGATGAACTCGCGGCGGCCGTTGGACAGGTTGTCGTAGACCGTGACCTCGTAACCCTGCGGGATCAGCATGTCCACGACGTGGCTGCCGATGAACCCCGCACCGCCGGTGAGGAAGACCTTCTTGACGCCGTCGCCGAGCAGTTTTTCCATCGTCGCTCTCGTCCTTGTCTCTGGGCGGGGCCGCCCGTCGGTTTTCCGGCCGTCGTGGCCGGGCCGGGCCCGCCTGTTCTCTCGATCCGTGTGCGGCCGCCCCGGCCGCGGTCCGGTCAGAAGTCGCGGACCGTGCTGCGCGTCCGGCCTTTCAGGGACTCGACCCCGAAGCGGAACAGCCCCAGCGCGTGGGGGAACCGTGCCAGGGTGCAGGTCCAGGCGTAGTGCCAGGCCAGGTCCGGCGGCATCGCCCGGCGGTGCCGCCAGGCGATCCGGAACATCTGGATCGGGTACAACAGCGCCAGGAGCAGGCTCCAGCCGCGCGTCGGCCACGCCAGGCCCAGGATGAGCAGCGGCAGCGCCACGCCCCAGAACAGCGAGCTGAGCACGTGCCGGACGCAATATCCCCCGAACGTCTTGCCGTGCAGGGACGCCACCAGCGGGAAGCCGTACCCGCTCCGCACCGCCCGGGTAAACCATTGCTTGAACCGAGTCAGCGCCACGTCGTGCAGCGTCATCTCGGCGTCGAGCCGGACGAGGCGCGCCCCGTCCTTCCGCAAGCGGACGCACAGGTCGTGGTCCTCGGCCACGAACATCTTCGGGTCGAAGCCCCCCACCCGGCGGAAGGCGTCGACCCGGACCATCATGTCGCCGTGCGACAGGTCGATCTCGCCGATCGGCAGGTCCCACTCGACGTCCGCCAGGCGGTTGTAGATCGACCGCTCGGGATAGCGCTCGCGGCGGCGGCCGGCGACCATCGCCACGTCCTGGTGCTCCTCGAGGTACTGCACCCCCCGGTCCAGCCAGCCCTCGACCACCTCGCAGTCGGCGTCGACGAACATGACGAACCGGACCTCCGGGTCGACCTCCATCAGCCGCTCGAAGCCCTCGTTCCGCGCCGTGGCCGCGCAGTTGGACCGCGACGGGTCCTCCCGCACGACCTCCGCGCCGGCCGACCGGGCGAACTCCACGCTGCCGTCGGTCGAGTTGCCGTCGACGTAGACCACCGGCAGGCCGCGGCCGACCACGGAATTGAGGCAGCGGTGCAGCCGCTCCCCCTCGTTGCGGCCGATGGCCACCACACCCAGCTTGCTCATGTCATCCTGTCCTTCGGGGCAATCCATTGGACCCGGTGCGAGACGGCCCGGCCTCGATCAGGCCTCGGGCGTGATGTTCCCGTCCTTCAGGTCGTGGAGCATGGCGTCCACGGCGGCCGTCACGGCCTCGCGCGAGTTGCGGCGGCTGGACCAGCCGCGGCCGCGAACCTTCGTCGTGTCGAGCTTGTAGACCGGCACGTCGGCCTTCCAGCCGCGCGAGCCGCCGGTGTACTCGTGCCGGACGTCGGAGAGCCCCATCCGCTCGGCGACGATCCCGGCGATCTCGGCCACCGTCAGCGAGTCCTCGGTCCCCACGTTGAACACGTCGAACCCGCCGCGATGCTCCCGCTCCATCAGCCGGAACGCCGCCAGCACGTCCTCCACGTGGATGTACGGCTTGGTCTGCCGGCCGTCGCCGAAGATCTTCAGCCGCGTCGGGTCCCCGGCCAGCCGGCGGAGGAAGTCGTAGGCGACCCCGTGCGTCTGGTGCGGGCCGACGACGTTGGCGAACCGGAAGACCGTCCCGGTAATCTCGAACAGGTGGCAGTACGCGCTGATCAGCGACTCGCCGGCCAGCTTGCAGGCCCCGTACGTCGAGATCGGGATCATCCTCGGGTATTCCTCGGCGATCGGCACCGGCGGCACCTCGCCGTAGACGCCGCTGCCCGAGGTGAACAGGATCCGCTTCACCCCCGCGCGCCGCATCCCCTCCAGGACGTTGTGCGTCAGCAGCGTGCCGTTCAGGAAGTCGATCTCGGGCTCGACCGCCGCGCGGGCGATGTCGGAGTTCGCCGCCAGGTGATACACCACGTCGTGGCCCGCGATGGCCGCGACAACAGCCGCCTGATCCCTGGCGTCGGCCTCGACGATCCGGAGCCTCGGGTCATGGATTCGCTCGAAGAACGCCCATCGCCGGCCGGTGGAGAAATTGTCGAAGACCGTGACTTCGGAGGGCGTCGTGTCGAGCAGGACGTTGACGAGATGGGCGCCGATGAAGCCGGCTCCGCCCGTCACGAAGTACCGGGGCGCGGGATCGTGGCTCACGAGAGACCTGCTTGTCAACGTGGGGCGAGGGACGGCGCGGGGCCCATCCGGGCCGCCGCGGATCATTCCTGTTATCGGAAGAATCGGCCGGCGGCCGCACCCTGGAGGCTGGCTTCCGGCCGCGCCGGCTGGCCGTGGCGTGCATGCAGGTCCGCGTCCGGCCCGGCGAGCAGGGCCGCCAGCTTCGCGGCCTCGGCGGCCGCGTCGTGCTGGGCCGATGCCCGGGCGGCGCCAGCCCGGCCCATCGCGTCCAGCTCCCGGGGGTCGGCGGTCAGGGCCTCGGCCATGGCCTCGACCAGCGGCTCGACGGCGCCGGCCGGGACCAGCCAGCCGCTCTTGCCCGGCTCGACCAGCTCGGGGACGCCCGCGATGTACGTCGCGATCACCGGCCGCCCCAGCGCCAGGGACTCCATGATAACCACCGGCAATCCCTCGGCGAAGCTGGGCAGCACCAGCGCCCGCGCGGCCTCCAGCTCGCGGCGGACGGCCCGGTTGTCCAGGAACCCGGTGATCCGCACCCGGTCCCCCAGGCCCAGCCGGGCGATCGTCGCCTCCAGCTCGTCGCGGAGCGAGCCGTCGCCGACCAGGACCAGCTCGAAGTCCGGCACCCGCTCCCGCAGCCGCGCGGCCGCCTCGATCAGCAGGAGCTGCCCCTTCTGCTCGGCCAGCCGGCCCACCGATACCAGCCGCGGCCGGTCGGGCGCCGGCACGCCGGGCGCCCCCAGGAAGACCTCGTCCAGGCCGCAGCGCACCACGTGGATCCGGGGCCAGTCCCCCGCCGCCGTCCACCGAAGGAGCTGGCTGCGGGTGAAGTGGCTGATCGCCGCGACGAACGCCGCGTGGCGGACCTTCTCGCCCAGCGCCAGCGGCCCGGGCGCGTCGAATTCCTCCGGCCCGTGGATCGTCACGCTGTACGGGGGGCCGCCCAGCAGCCGGCAGAGCATCGCCACCGTCGCGGCGTTGGTGCCGAAGTGGACGTGCACGTGGTCCACGCGGCCGCGGGCCAGCCGACGGCGGAGGTGGCACGCCTCGACCAGGTAGACCAGGTGCCGGAACAACCCCTTCCCCGACCGCCGCCCCATCCGTACGGCCGCCGCCAGCCCCCGCGCCATCCGGCGAGGACGCGTCAACGCCTCAGACACGGCCGCCCAGCCCAGGGCCGGCGCCCCGGCCTCCAGCACGTACTCGGTCCGCCCCTCCTCGGCGCGGTCGGCCGCCTCGGCCAGCTCGCGGCCGAACCGACGCATGGCGAACCGGCGGACCGTCCAGCCCCGCTCCTCCATCGCCGCGATCTCGCGGCGGATGAACGTCTGGCTGGGCATCGGGTAGGTGGGCAGGACGTAGGCGATGACCTTCATGGAGGCCCCTCGGCCAGGATCCGCTCGACGGCCGCCGCGATGTCCGGCGCGGTCCGGTAGGCCGCCGCCCCGGCCGCGGGGCCCGGGCCGCCGCCCGGGTGCAGCAGGATGCTGCGGCAGCCGGCGGCCAGGCCGGCCTGGACGTCGCTCGCCTTGTCCCCGACCATCCAGGACGCGGCCAGGTCGATCCCCAGGTCGCGGGCCCCGCGGAGCAGGAGCCCCGGGGCCGGCTTGCGCTCGGGACAGTCGGGTTCGCCGCCCCGGGGTGGGGCGGCCGGGCAGTGGTAGATCGCGTCGAGCGACGCGCCCCCGGCCGCCAGCCGGACCTCGAGCTCGCCGTGGATCTCCGCCAGCCGCGCCTCGGTGAACAGGCCCCGGCCGATCCCCGACTGGTTGGTCGCCAGAACGCGGGCGAGGCCGGCGCGCCGCAGCCTCGCCAGGGATTCGATCGCGCCGGGCAGGAACCGGATGCCCGCCGGGTCCGAGAGGTAGGGCACATCCTCGATGATCGTGCCGTCGCGGTCGAGGAACACCGCCGCTCTCCGCCCGCCGGCTCGGCGGGGCGGCAGGAACCCGGCCGCCTCCTCCGCGGCCCGCGCCAGGTCTCCCGGCGTCGCCACCTCGCGATGGTATCCGCCCCAGGTCCATCCCGGCATCCGGCCCGCGCCGGCCGGGGACGGCTCGCCGCCGATCTCGCCCCGCGCCGCCAGCTCGCGGAATGCCGGGGCGTCTGCCGCGATCGGGCCCGGCCTCGACGAGGGCCCCGACCCGTACCACGCCCGCGTTATCGGGCCGCCGTGCCGGCAGTGGAACCGCAGCAGCGGCCGCAGGTCGACGTCGCTGTATCCGGCGACCGGCACGACCACGACCACGTCGGCCGCGTCGGCCAGGTCGACGTCGGCGACAGCCGGCGATCCGGACGGCCCGACGGATCCCCGCGCCGACGCGATGCGGAGGCCCTCGCGCTCGACGAGCGGACGCAACGGCTCGGCGCCGGCCGTCGCGAAGGCCCGGGCCGTCGCGATCCCCGCCTCCGCCAGGATGTCGGCCCACGCGTCCAGCAGCGACCGGCCGGGGCCCGGGGGCGCGCTCGTCCAGAGCGCGGGTCCGAGGCCCCGGGGCGCGGGCAGGAGGAGCGCCGCGACCCGACCGATCCGGCCGCTCATCGCCGCCGACCGGCCGGCGGCCGGCGAGTGCGGCCATCCGGGCAGGTCCGGGCCCGGCCGCGCGGTCCGGCTACGCCCGGCGAGGGACGCCAGGGGGTGGGTGGTGCCGCCGGCCGGCGGACGGCGCGGCTCAAGACCCCAGACCCATCGGGCCGCCGGCGTCCCTCCGGGGCGCATTCAGCAGCGGCACGATCACCCGCTCCTGCTCGCGCTCGGCCTCGGTCGCCTCGGGGATTAGCCACCACAGCACGATCAGCTCCAGCCCCACCAGGACCAGCGCCAGCGGCATCATCATCCAGCCCGCGATGTCGTGCGCCCAGTGCTGCCCCTTCTCCCCCGCGATGTAGTAGTAGCACCAGCCCGTGACCACGATCCGGGTCATGTTGCTGACCAGCGCGATCGGCACGGCGCTGAGCAGCACGACGACTCGCTTCCACATCGGCATCGGGATCAGCATGACCGTGGCGGTGACCGTGGCGGCCAGGGTCATCAGCATCTTCAGCCCGCTACAGGCCCGGGCCACGTCGAGCGGCGACTGGCCGAACGGCGTCGTCAGGACCAGGACGTTCCCCTGCTGGACCACCCAGAATCCCGAGATCTGAAGGAGGATATAGCTTCCGGTCGCCGCCAGCCGTTGCAGGGGCAGGGTGACGGAATCGTTGATCTGCCTCGGCAGCGGCAGCATGAAGACGAGGAAGAAGATGGCCGGGCCGGCCCTGTACAGGAGCTGCCGGCCGCCGAAGGCCCACGCCAGGCAGGCGATCGCCGGGACCAGGGTGGCCGTCTCCACCCACTGGTAGTTCCACTCGTAGGCGAGGGTCCGCGCGACCAGGACCAGCAGCAGCACGGCCCATCCCCACCACGCCGACCCGCCCACCTCGCGCGGCTCGGTCCAGGGGATCTCGACGATCCGCCGCCAGAGGATGTATGCGGCGATGGGGACCACGAGGAATCCGTGCTCGTAATTCTCGTCCTGGCTCCAGATGCCGGCGAGCTCGACGAGATTGGGCGCGTAGGTCAGCGCCAGCAGGACTCCGGCCGCCCCCAGCGCCACCCACCAGCCTCGCGATCCGCTCGAGCCCCAGGCGACGGGCGGCCTGCCGGCGGACGCGGGGGGCACGAATCGGTCGACCGTGGTCATCGTCGGGTTCTCCGTGGCCGGCGGGCCCTCGCCGCGCGGACTCCGTCCCCGTGGGTTGCGCCCGCGGGTGCAACCGGCCGAGGAGGAGCGGGGATCGGGGCGAATCTTGGGGCCCGGGCCGGGGCGCGCGAGGCGCCCGGCCCGTTCTGGTGGAATGCGACGTCAGCCCCCCGCGACGCCGAGGCGCCGGGGGATCGGCGATGCCCGACGAGCGGCCGCGCGGGCCGTCGTCCCGGGAGAATTCTAGAGCGCGGCGGGAGGTTCGGCCTGGGGAGACCGGCGCCGGCCATAGCTGTATCGCCCATAGTAGGAGTCGGAGTTCTTCATGCCGTTGATCACGGTCCCCAGCACGGCGACCCCCGCGCCGTCGAGCTGCCGACGCGCCCGCTCGACCTGGGGGAACCGGCTGATGTCGTACCGGACGGCCAGCACGGCGCCGTCGGCCCAGCGGCCCAGGATCAGGGCGTCCGGGACGGGCAGCACCGGCGGCGAGTCGATGATCACCAGGTCGTAGATCTGGCGGAACTGCGCGATCAGCAGGCCGAGCTTGCGGTTCTGGAGCACCCGGCTGGTGTCGGGCGTCGGCGTGCCGGCCGGCAGCAGGTGGAAGGTGCCCCCCTGCACGGGGACCACCAGCTCCGTCGGCGCCGGCTCGTCGCTCAACAGCGCGTCGCTGAGGCCCGGGCCCTCGGGCACGTCCAGCAGCGAGCAGAGCCCGGTCCGGCGCAGGTCGGCGTCGACCAGGAGCGTCGACATCCCCGCGTTGCCGCACCGCGCCGCGAGCTGCGCCGCCAGCGTCGTCTTCCCCTCGCCGCCGATCGCGCTGGTGATCAGCACGCACCGGCCCTTCTCGACCTCGTCCGGGCTGCCGCACACCGCGAACCGCAGGTGGTCCAGCCGCTGGATGAACTGCTCGATCTGGTCGTCGGCGTCGTCGATGTTCCGCCGGCGGATCGACCGCACCGTCGGCAGCGGCGGCAACGCGTAGACCTCCGACTGCACCCGGGTCGACAGCGCCTCGGGGTCGCCCACCCGCTCCGACTTGATCTCCATCAGCAGGAACAGCCCCAGCATGAACGCCAGCACTCCCACCGGCGCCACCGCCATCAGCTTGATCCGCTTGTTGTTCGACGGGCTCTGGGGGACCTCCGCCTTGTCGACCACGGTGATCCGGTACACTTCCTGACCGATCTCGAAATCGAGCTGGGCCTGCTTCAGCTTGACCTGCTCCTGGAGCCGCTTCCAGTACGTCAGGTCCTGGGCCAGGATCGTCGCCCGGAACTCGTCGCTGTTCCGGTCGGTGTTCTTGACCTCCAGGCTCCGGAGCATCGCGGACATCTTCTCGCGCCGCGACTCGAGGTCCTTCACGGACGACTCGAGCTCCTGAACCTTCACGGCCAGCGCCTCGGGCCTCTGGTCGGCGCCCCCCAGCTCCAGCGTCGCGGCGATCTCGTCGTGCTTCTGCACCCAGAGGTCGTCCCACTGCCGGTGCAGGCTCCGCAGGTGGTTCGACGCCGCCACGATCGACGCGTCGCTGCTCTGCCGCGCCTTCCTCGCCGCGTCGGCGAGCACCTTATTGGCCTCCTGGATCTGCACCAGCAGGTCGTGGGCGTCCGGGTCCTTCTTGAACGCCTCGCCGATCAGATCCTCGCGCTGCCGATCCTCGAGCCGCGACCGCTGCTCGCCCTCGGCGTTGCTCACCTCCTGCGCCCGGACGAGCTGCCCCCTGGCCGTCTCCAGGGCGATCCGCGCGTCCAGGAGCTTCATGTCGGTCTCCCACAGGTCGTCGGCCGCCTTGGCGTACTGCGCCTCGGTCACCGTCCTGAACGACACGATCTGGTCGGCTTCCTTGCCCGGCGTCCGCGGCGCCAGTTGCTCCTTGAAGCTATTCCCCGCCCTGGGGACCAGCCCCTCCAGCGTCGCGTGCGCGTCCGCGATCTTCTTGTCCAGCTTGGACAGCTCGGACTCCAGCCCCGCCTTCAGCGCCCGGTTGGAGTTCTTGTGGTAGCGGTTGTGCTGGTCGATATAGCTCTCCACCACCGCGTTGACGATCTCGGCCGCCTCGGCCGGGTTCCGCGACGCCAGCGACACCCGGATCAGGTACGTGTCGTTCCCGACGATCTGGACCAGCATGTCCTCCCTGAGCGAGGCCTTCGGGTCCTTCGACTTCCGGAACATCGGCAGGTTGCTGATCCCCGGCTTGGCGATCGCCGAGTCCAGCACGTCGCTGGATGTGATCAACTCCACCTGCGTCTTCAGGAGCGCCTTCTCTCCTGTCGAGGAGGTCACCCCCTGGTTGTACGGGTTCGTCTGCGTCGGCTCGACGCGCAGCAGGCTCACCGCCTCGAACGTCGGCTCGACCAGCGCGTAGATCGCGTAGGCCAGGGGCGTCGAGACCACCAGCCAGCCCAGCATGATGTGCCACCAGTGCCGGCTCAACCCGCGGAGCAGGACCCGCGGCGTGATCTGCGTCGTCGTCGACGACGGCTGCGCAAGCGCCAGGTCTCGCGTCGCCGCGGCCACCGGAACCGGCATCCGGGCAGAGTCCCCGGCATAGCGGGCCGGGACGTTCGAGTCGGGCCTGTCGAAGGTATCCATCTCGTGTGCTGCTCAACGGTAGGGTTGGTGTGAGCCCATGGGAGAATGCCTCAGCTCGGTCGCTGCGCCATGCCATCGGGAGGGGAGGCGGAGGCGCCGATTTCGCATCGCCAGACCGGATACTCCGGCCCGACCGGCTTGGGAGAGATTTGTCGATCCCACCGCAGTGGGAGGCGTGGGCCGAATCCGAAGGGCCAGCCCCCGGCCTCGCTTCCCCCACGGGAATCGGGCTCGGTGTCCATCGCGTCGTCCATCCCTCGGCTTCGTTCGTCAAACTCTAATCGACTCGCCTTTCCCCAGTCAAATTAAAATTGCATGTTTGCCGCCTCCCCGGCCGATCGCCCCACGACATGTTGACCTCCGTCAACATGATCCCGCTCGCCGTGCCAGACAGACGCCTGGATTTATAGTTTCCTGGACAGATCAATCGTCGCGCTCCCGTATCAGACGGGCCGTCGCCCGTTCCTACGACCTGAACCTCATGATGCATCCTGATGTCCAGCGGACGACCCTTGCATTTTACCCTATTTTTTTATTCCTTCTAAATGACCTATTGCCCGCAAGTCATCCCTATTCCGCATTGCGCCAGCCAGCCGCGAAGCTCCCCTTCGTTCGGGTCGTCCTGGCCGGTCCGAATTCGAGGATCCTATCGTTGCCGATGCCGTTGAAGTCGCCTGGACTTTGGGAATTATTTTTGCGATCAAGCCACCTGTTCAGTGGCCATGGCCTAAGATTATTGGTGACGGGCCTCGTCAGGACGACGCCTGCCCCGGCCGGATGGTCGGGGCAGCCACGTCTTCATACGGATTTCCGGATCGGCCTGTGACCGAAGCGTGCGGCAAATCGTCGACGCGACGGGGATGACGGCGACACACGGCCGGCGGCCGGATGACCGAGGAGTCAGGCCATGTCCATTCAGCTCCGTGCCCTGCGACTCGGACTGCGAACCGCGCCCCGGGAGGCGTCGGTGAAGGGGTCCGACGGCGTGTCCGTCTGCGGCCGGCTCCTTCAGGCGACCCTGGCGATCTACCTGCTGCCCGCCCTGCTCATCGTGCTGCTGGTGGGGGGGGTCGGCCTGATCATCCTGGCCGTCGGCCAGTTGGCCGGCCGGATCGCGCGCGGCCCGACCGGGCCGGATTCTCCGGCGGGCTAGAAGGCCTCGAGATCGTCTCCGGCGCGACCGACGGCGATGCGTGGCCGCCCGCCTAGCTCCCGGCAGGGGGCGACGCCGCCGCGGGCTCGGCCGCGGACGACGGCTCGGAACCGGCCGCCGCGCCCGGGGGCGACGCGCCCGGCTGGAGGCGGGCCTCGATCTGTCGCGCGATCTCCTTGAGCAGATCCACGCACGGGCCGCCCTTGCCGCTCTCGCTGAGGCTGGTGACGGGGTGCGAGATCTGGATCTTGAACATGCCGGGCTGATAGCGGAATGTCTTCCACCGACCCGAGGTATCGGGCAGCCACTCCCCGGCGTGCCGGAACGAGTAGTAGGTCTCCTCGTACCGCGTCACCCCCGCGATCCGCTTGCTGTAGATCGCCCAGCGGAAGCGCAGCGGGGACTTGAGCCCCGGCACGTCCAGACTGTATTCCTCGGGGCCCTTGGAAAGCTGGAAGCCCGCCGACGGATAGCAGGCCTCGGGGGTATGCATGTAGACCGCGCCGGCCAGCCCGTAGAGCATCAGAGCGGAGGCTCGCTCGCCGCTCTTCTCGTCGAAGAATCCCCGCATGACATGCTCGCTGGCCCCGGCGAACCGGGCCACCTCGGGGTCGAGCTGGTTCTCGGGGCTCTCGCTCCCCTGCCACGTCCCGATCGTCCCGGGCAGGTCGGCGAGGTGGAATGGCGGGGCCGTGCTCCGGACTGCCAGCGAATGAAACTGCCATTCGCGCCACAGGCGAAACCCGCCGAAGGTCCCGAGTAGCAGGCAGGTCACGGCCATCCAGGCCCAGGGGGACATGGCGGCCCGGGCCCCCGACGACTGGTCGGGAACCTCGAGCGGCGCGCTCAGTGAAGGGTGAGCCGACACGGATGTCATGATGACAGATTGGGACCCAGATGGAATGGCGGATCGGGAAGACCGGACGGGCTCGCAACCGTCCGGGACGCAAAGCTTATCAGCTATTATGGATGATGCCGCGTCCCTTTTCCAGTGCCGGCCGGGGATCGGGACGGCGGATGTTGCGATTTCCCGACGTCGGGGCCTCTCCGCGCGGCATGGAAATGCCGGACGGCCCTGTGCTATGATGGGCTCGGCCAGGCCCGGGCCGGGTCCGGGCGGCCGGCTCGGCGAGGAGAAGGGGAGCAGGAGGCTATGGCCGCGATCCTGGGGATCTCCGCGTTCTACCACGACAGCGCCGCCGCGTTGGTGGTCGACGGTCGCGTCGCCGCAGCGGCCCAGGAGGAACGCTTCACCCGAATCAAGCACGACCCCGCCTTCCCCTCCCGCGCCGTCGAGTATTGCCTCCGCGAGGCCGGACTCGCCCCCGACAACCTCGACTACGTCGCCTTCTACGACAAGCCCCTCACCAAGTTCGAACGCCTTCTCGAGACCTACCTCGCCTTCGCGCCCGCCGGCTTCCGCAGCTTCCGACTCGCCATGCCCCTGTGGCTCAAGGACAAGCTGCACATGCGCCGCACCATCCGCCGCGGACTCGGCGCCGCCACCCGCGCCCGGCTCGTCTTCACCGACCACCACGAGAGCCACGCCGCCAGCGCCTTCTTCCCCTCGCCCTTCGACGAGGCCGCCATCCTCACCCTTGACGGCGTCGGCGAGTGGTCCACCGCCGCCTTCGGCGTCGGGCAGGGGAACAGGATCCACCTGACCGACCACGTCGAGTTTCCCCACTCGCTGGGGCTCCTCTACTCGGCGTTCACCTACTACTGCGGCTTCAAGGTCAACAGCGGCGAATATAAATTGATGGGCCTGGCCCCCTACGGCCGGCCGATCTATCGTGAGCAGATCCTCGAGCACCTGATCGACCTCAAACCCGACGGCAGCTTCTGGCTGGACATGGACTACTTCCGGTACTGCCAGGGACTGACGATGACCGGCGAGCGGTTCCATCGCCTCTTCGGCGGCCCGCCCCGCGCCCCCGAGTCGCCCCTGGACCAGCGGCACATGGACCTGGCCGCCAGCATCCAGGCCGTCACCGAGGAGGCCGTCCTGCGGATCGGCCGCCACGTCCACGAGCGGACCGGGATGAGGAACCTGGTGCTGGCCGGCGGCGTCGCGCTCAACTGCGTGGCCAACGGCCGGCTGCTCCGCGAGGGGCCCTTCGACGACCTGTGGATCCAGCCGGCCGCCGGGGATGCCGGCGGCGCCCTGGGCGCCGCGATGTTTGTCTGGCACCAGCTCCTCGACCACCCCCGCCGGCCCGAGGGGCGCGACGTCCAGCAGGCCAGCCTGCTCGGCCCCAGCTTCTCGACCGACGAGATCGAACGCGCCCTGGGCCGCCACGGTGCCTCCGGCCGTCGGTTCGACGACGAGGCCGAGCTGCTCGAGCACGTCGCCGCGCTGCTGGCCGACGGGAAGGTCGTCGGCTGGTTCCACGGCCGGATGGAGTTCGGCCCCCGCGCGCTGGGGGCGCGGAGCATCCTGGGCGACCCCCGCTCGCCGGCCATGCAGGCGACGATGAACGTGAAGATCAAGTTCCGCGAGAGCTTCCGCCCGTTCGCACCGATCGTGCTCCGCGAGCGAGCGTCGGAGTGGTTCGAGCTGGACCCGAGGCACGAGAGCCCCTACATGCTCCTGGTCGCCCCGGTGCGCGAGGACCGCCGCGTCCCGGTGGACGCCGAGGCGCTCGCGGTGATGGAGCACGACCCCGACCTGAGGCGGCGGGTCAACGTGGTGCGCTCGGAGATCCCGGCGGTGACGCACGTGGACTACAGCGCGCGGTTGCAGACGGTGGACGCCGAGCGGCACCCGCGGCTGCACCGGCTGCTCGAGGCATTCGAGCGGCTGACCGGGTGCCCGGTCCTGGTGAATACGAGCTTCAACGTGCGGGGCGAGCCGATCGTCTGCACGCCCGAGGACGCCTACCGCTGCTTCCTGGCGACCGGCATGGACGCCCTGGTGCTGGAGGACGTCGTGGTGGCCAAGGACGAGGCGGCCCGCGAGGCCGGTCTCGAGGCCCGCGAGGCGTATCTCGCCCAGTTCCAGCTCGACTGAACGAACCGAACCCATTCGGTCCGACCCGACCGGCGCCGGCCCGCGCCGGATCCCGGAGCCCCCGCGATGCGATGGTCCGACCTCCCGCTCGACCCGAACGGCAAGACCCTGCGGCAGTTCGCCGGGATCTGGCTGGTGTTCTTCGGCGGCCTGGCGCTCCTGGAGGCGTTCGGCCGAGGGCGGACGAACCTGGGGATCTCGATCGGAGCGCTGGCGCTGGTGGTCGGTGTGGCCGGGCTGATCCGGCCGGGGTGGGTGCGGCTGATCTACGTGGGGTGGATGGTCCTGGCGTTCCCGATCGGCTGGACGATCTCGCAGTTGATGCTGGTGGTGATGTACTTCGGGATCTTCACGCCGATCGCGCTGATCTTCCGCCTGGCGGGCCGCGACCCGCTCCGCCGCGCCCGTCGGCCGGGCGTCGAGTCGTACTGGACGCCCAAGCCGGCCCCGGCCGACCTGCGGAGTTACTTGAACCAATTCTAGGACGGCCCGGCGCGGGCCGCCGGCCCCGCCGCCGCCTGTACCACACCAGTCCGGCCCAGGGAACCAGCCCGATGAGCGAGCCGACCAAACCCATGCCAAGCGAGTTCGAGAAGGCCGCCGCCGACGCGCGGTCCGAGAGCCTCGTCAGCGAGTTCTTGGACTTCCTCGCCCAGAACAAGAAGTGGTGGCTGGCGCCGATCGTGATCGTCATGCTGCTGCTGGCCGCCCTGATCTTCCTATCCCAGACCGCCGCGGCGCCGTTCATTTACACATTGTTCTGAGCGATCCACGAGCGGCCGATCCCGACACTCCTGGGAAAAAGCCCGCCCGGCCGTTGATCCGTGGGGATCGGGGCCGGGCGGGGCGCGATGGCCTGGAGTCTCTCGGGGACAAGCGACCTGCTCCTTGATCCGGCCGCTTACTTCGCCTTCCCCTGGTTGGCCACCGCGGCCGTGGCGCGGGCGATCTCCTCGGGGTCGCCGAGGTAGTAGTGGCGGATCGGCTTTAGCGACTCGTCCAGCTCGTAGACCAGCGGGATGCCGGTCGGGATGTTCAGCCCGACGATGTCCTTGTCCGAGACCTCATCCAGGTACTTCACCAGCGCCCGCAGGCTGTTGCCGTGCGCGGCGATGATCACCTTCTTGCCGGCCTGGACCGCCGGCACGATCGACTCGTGCCAGTAGGGCAAAAACCGCGCGACGGTGTCCTTCAGGCACTCCGTCCGCGGCAGCTCCGACGGCGACATTCCCCTGTACCGCGGGTCCGTGCCGGGAAACCGCGGGTCCGACTCCTCCAGCGGCGGCGGCGGGATGTCGTAGCTCCGCCGCCAGGTCAGCACCTGGTCGTCGCCGTACTTCGCCGCCGTCTGCGCCTTGTTGAGGCCCTGGAGCGCGCCGTAATGCCGCTCGTTGAGCCGCCACGAGTGCTCCACGGGGATCCACATCGAATCCAGCTCATCCAGCACGGTCCAGAGCGTCCGGATCGCCCGCTTCAGCACCGAGGTGAACGCCACGTCGAACGTGAACCCCTCGGCCCTGAGCTGCTCGCCGGCCCGCTTCGCCTCGGCCCTCCCCTGCTCGGACAGGTCCACGTCGGTCCAGCCGGTGAACAGGTTCTCCTTGTTCCAGATGCTCTCGCCGTGTCGCAGCAGCACGATCTTCGTCATGGTTTTCCCGGGGCTCGAATGTTCGATTTCCTGTCGACGATCCTCGCATTGTCCGCTCCCCGACGGCGCGGGTCAACCGCCGTCGAACGCGCTCGCGAACCCGCGCCGCGGTTCCCGCGTCCGATGCAGGGCATTCCCGCGTCGATTGCGGTAGGATGAAAGAATCCATGGGGGATTCCGTGCCCGCGCATCGGATCAATGCATGAGGAGGGGTCAGCCGACGATGGACGAGTTCCCACGCACCGACCGGACGACCGTGCGCCGCCTGCCAGCGCGTGGGTCCTATGATCGCGAGCTGATCCATTCGATCCTCGATCAGGGGATGGTCTGCCACGTCGGCTTCGTGGTCGACGGGCGGCCATTCGTGATCCCGACCCTCCACGTGCGGCTCGGCGACCGGCTCTACTTCCACGGCTCGCCCGGTAGCCGGATGCTCAAGTCGATGGCCGGCGGGATCGACGTCTGCGTGACCGTTACGATCGTCGACGGCCTGGTGCTGGCGCGGTCGGCCTTTCACCACTCGATCAACTATCGCTCGGCCGTGGTCTTCGGCACGGCCCGCGTGGTCGACGATCCCGACGAGAAGACGCGCGCCCTGCACGCGCTGACGGAGCACCTGGTCGCCGGCCGATGGCAGGACGTGCGTACGCCCTCCCCGGGCGAGCTCAAGGCGACGACGGTGCTGTTGCTGGCGATCGACGAGGCCTCGGCGAAGGTGCGCACCGGGCCGCCGATCGACGACGAGGAGGACCTGGCGATCCCGTGCTGGGCGGGCGTGGTCCCGCTCGCGATGGCGGCCGGCGAACCGGTCTCTTGCCCCCGGCTGGCGCCCGAGGTCGAACCGCCCCCGTACGCGCGGTCGTATCCGGGTCCCGGGGACGGATCGCCGGGCGATTGAGGCGTCGGGCTTCACGATCCGATCGGCTCGCCGGCCAGGGCCTGGCCGGTCTCAGGCGTGGGAGCCGGCGCGTGATCGTCGGACGCCGCTCCGGCCGGCGCGCCCGTCGGCGTCATGGCATCCAGCTTCTTGAGGACATGGCGGCCGTAGACGCGCTTCATGACCGCCTGCGTCAGCCGGTTGACGGCGTCGAACGGCTGCGGCATCGGCCGGCGGATGTCGACAATCAGCACGACGCGGTCGCCGTCGCTCTCGTTGTAGACCTCGTGGTCCCAGCTATCGTCGAACAGAATGCTCTGGCCCTCCTGCCAGGTGTAGACCTGGTCCTTCAGCCGGATCGACGGGGGATTGTGCTCGGGTACGACCAGGCCCAGGTGATAGCGCAGGTAGCCGCGGTACGGCCCCTCGTGCGCCGGGATCGACTTGCCCCCCTCGAGGATCGAGAAGAACGCCTCGAACAGCCCGGGGATGCCGTCCAGGAGCGCGGTCGTGCGCGGGCACCGCGAGCAGAACGCCGGGGGCCGCACGCCCATGATATCCAGCGGATAGACCTTCCAGTCCTTCTCGGGCGCGACCCTCGCCGAGATGTTGTACTGCATCTCGTCGAGCTCGTGATAGCGGGGGATGTTCGCCTTCGCCGGCAGGATGCCCAGCAGCTCCTCGCGGATGACGGAGAAGTTGCGGTCGAGCTCCAGGAGCTCGGGGCGCGTCGCGGCGATGTCGAAGAATACCGGCCGGCGTACACCGCCGATATGCAGGTCATAGAACCTGTTGATCGGAACGAGCAGGCTCTCGTAATTGATCTGGTCGAGGATCATGGGCGTGGACCTCGTCGCGCGGTTCCGGATCCGAAGTCGCCGGCCGATCCGAGCGGCCGAAACTGAGTATTATAATAAGACTTCGATGTGGAGAGGAGATGGGCCCGGCGGGGGCAGGCCCCGCCCGGCGGTTCGGTTCGGCTCGGGTCGGCTCACCGGGCCACCAACAGGTCAACCACGATCGCCAGGCCCAGGAAGACCATGCCGGCGCCGACGATCAGGTCGGGCGACCACCGCGACGGCTGATAGGGCTCGCCGCGGTTGGCACTCCGCATGAGCTGGAAATGGTGTACAGTCGCCACGATGTTGATTGCCACGCCGAAGACGGTGAGTGCCATGCCGAGCCACAGCGGCAGCCACGGGGACGACGGCGGCAGCCCCTTGCCGTGCTCGGTCTTCCACAGGAAGACGTTGAACCGCGCGATCACGAATCCGAGGCTCATCGTCCCCAGCCCGGTGCGGATGTAGGCCAGGAACGTCCGGTGCGCGGCCATCCGCGTCTGGGCGTCGAACGGCTCGCTCTTGAACGATGGCTCATCGGAGGCCATGCCGGATGCTCCCGCCCCGGGGATCGGACCGCGTCGGCCAGGCTCAACGCTCGGAATGCGACCGTGACAGGCCGCGCTCCTTGCGGTACTCGCGCAGCGATTCG
Organism: Planctomycetales bacterium; assembly: GCA_027452145.1. GTDB lineage: Bacteria > Planctomycetota > Planctomycetia > Isosphaerales > Isosphaeraceae > JAKAUH01. The sequence continues at coordinate 40,423 of DAIDHB010000172.1, read as the reverse complement.
ATCACCGCCTTCACGCCGGCCCGTTTGGCGAATAGCTCGCCGAGCGCCCCGTGGATCCGGTGCTGGTTGCCGATTCTGCAGGCAATTCCGGCGCCGATGGCCACGTGCTACTCGAAGAATCGCCCCACCGCGACCGCGAAGCCCGGGAGGATCTCGGGGATCGTCAGCTCGTCGTCGGGATCCAGGCGTCGGGGACCCTGATCGGCCATCGACAGAAGCGCCGTCCGCGAATCGTCGTCGAGCACGACGACCGCCAGCACGCCGGCATCGTGGTATTCCGCCACCCTGGCCAGGATCTTCGGCCAGCGATCGCTCGGCGAGCGGACCTCGACGACCAGCTCCGGAGGCTCGTCGCCGTAATCGTTGGGAAGAGGCCCCCTGGGCGGGCGAACTCGGCCGCGGTCAGGAGCATCGGTGTTCCGGCGGATGCGCTGGACATGACGGTCCCCTCGCGGGTTTCTGGTAGCCCCGGCATTGTCGCAGATGCCCCGCATCGGGCCAAGGTTTTCGCGCGGGGGATCATGATCGTTCCGTCCGAACCCGTTCTGTATCAGGAGCAGGATCTCCTGATCACCGCCCGGCCTTCGCTCCGGATGAAGCGGCCCCGCCGACGGGCGGATGGGCCTCGGCCGGATTCGGGCCGGCGGTGAACTCCTCGGGGGCCATCATGGGCCGGAGGATCCGCTCGGTCGGCTCGTCGACGAACGCCCGGCGCATGGCGTCGTCGGCCAGGGCATTCGCGATCGCCGCCAGGATCATCCCCTGGTCGAGCATCAGGACCCGGTCGGCCACCACGCCCTTCGAAACATTCACCGAGTCGAGGAACCCGTGGTCCCCGTAAACCGGGAACCGCTCGCGGAGCTTCCGCAGGTTCGCCATCGCCTCGCTCGGGGCGAATCGCAGGGCCAGGAACGAGGCGTGCGGCGTGACCACGCCGTTGGCCGATCGCCCCTTCGGCCGGGCGGCGGCCGGCACGTGCGGATCCACGTCGTGCGACGTGTAGCCCAACGGGTCCGAGCCCAGCCCCTCCACGCCATACGTCCGATAGCCCCCCGCCGGATCGCAGGCCGGCGAGAAGCCCCAGTAGCCGTACCCGGCCTCCTCGAGGCCGTGCTCGATGTGGACCCGGACGTACAGCCGGTGATTCACCCCCCAGCTCCGCGGCGCCCATTTTTCCTCGGGTACGAACAGGGTCGGCATCAGGGCCTCGAACATGCTGCCGCCCCAGCTCGGCACGATCCGCTTGCCCCGGTAGGTGTAGTGACCCTCGAACACCCGGATACCCATGTAGTTCCGCCACAGTCCTTGCGGCTCCTGGGACTGCTTCATCTCGCCGAGCTTCAGCGTCCGCTCGACGCGGTAATAATGCTCGGCCGGCGCCTGCCCCCGCGCGATCGCCAGGTAGCTGATGATCCGCTGCTCGGTGTTGATGAGCTGGTGGAAGCCGCCGAAGTTCCTCGCGGCGACGCGGTACGGCCCGCGGATCAGCCCGGGATGTCGCCTCGGGTCGGCCGGATCGAATGAGACGTAGAAGAAGCCGAAGTCCATCGGCCTCAGCAGCTCGTCCGCCCGTCCTCGCAACGCGGGATAGGCGTTGCGCACCACGGTCAGGCCCGTCGCCAGCCAGGCGCTGTCGACCGACGAGAGGATCCCCGGGATCGGCTCGCCGGTGTAGGGCGATTTCGTGAGCCCCTCGCCGGTACGGGGATCGATCGCGTCGAAGTAGAAGCCGTGGAGCCTCTGGCCCCGCTCGAGTCCGCGCAGGGTCCGGTCCAGGCGCCGGTGGGCCTCGCCCGCGTCGAGGATCCCCAGCCGCTCGGCCGCCAGCACACACCACAGATAGGCGCCGATGTCCGTCGGCGTCGTCTTGGGCGAGGGCTGCCATTTCCCGTTGGGCAGGTGCCGCAGGCCGTCGACCGGCAACGGCGTCCCCTCGGCCATCTCGGCCACCGACCGCCAGGTGTCGCGCGCGTAGCCGAGCAGCTCCTCGCGATCGCGGGCCCCCAGCGCGTCGGATTCGTCATCCGCCGCCGCGGCCGTCGTGGCCGCCATCGCGACCAGGGCCAGGGCCGCCAGCCAGCCCCCGGGCATCCTCACGGCACCGATCCTTTCCCGCAAGACCTCGGTCCCTCGCCGGGCGAACGAGCTCGCGCCTTCGGGCCCGTCGGCCGCGCATTCGCCCTGCGAGTGATTCCCCACAAAGCTCCCCGTTCAGCCCCCGGGCCCCATTTACCACCGACTCTTCTTCCTCTACTACCAGAATGTATCGGGTTTGCAAAAACGGAAATGCACCCCTTCGCAATCGAGAGGGATTTGTCGACCCAAGTCCCGACTCGCCAGGCACTAGAAAAATCCGGCCGGATTGCGGCGATCCCGGGTTCAGCCGCCGGGCTCGGCGACGAGCAGGGCGACGGGTAGGTGGGTGAAGAGCTCGGCGGCGGCCAGCGAGGGCTGGCCGTCGCGCAGCTCGGCGGTGAAGGTCCGGCCGGTGAAGGCGTCGCGCCAGCGGAGGCCCGCATCCAGTCCGGCCAGGCTCAGCCGGGTGTCCTGCCAGGCGTCGCCGATCGGCGGGCGGTCGGGGTCGGGGGTCAGCCCGACGACCAGGCGCGGGACCGCGGCGATGGCGGCGGCCTGGCCGTCGCGGCGGGCGAAGGCGAACAGGTTGCCGGCCTTCGCTCCCCCGGCGGCCAGGGGCAGGTACTCGCCGGCGGTGAACAGTCCGGGGTGGTCGCGGCGGCAGACGAGCGCGCGGTGGGTGACGTAGAGCTTGATCCGGCCGTCCTCCTTGGCGGTCAGGAGCCTGTCCGCCAGCCCGGCGAGGTCGCCGCCGGACGTCTCGATGGCCGACCGGAGGTCCTGGAGCATCCGGCGGCGGAGCTCATAGTCCACCGGGCGGCGATTGTCCGGGTCCACCAGGCTGAAGTCCCATACCTCGGTCCCCTGGTAGGTGTCCGGCACGCCGGGCGAGGCGAGCTTCAGCAGCGTCTGCGCCAGCGAATTGTACAGCCCATACCCGGCGACCCGGCCTGCGAAGGCGCGGAAGTCGTCGAGGAACTCGCGGTTGGACCCCTCGTCGAGGATGCGGCCGACGAACTCGGTGACGGCCTCGTCATACTCGGCATTCGGGTTGATCCAGCTCGTGTGCACCTTGGCCTCGTGAAGCGCCTTGAGCATGTAATCCTGGATTCGCTTCACGAACGCCGCCGATTCCTCGGGGCCGGATGCACCGGGACGGAGCGGCCAGGCGCCGACGAGCGTCTGGTAGAGCAGGTATTCCTCATTGGCGTCCGGGATGGCCTGCTCGTCCTCGCCGCGGGCCTTGCGGTTCGGCTCGTTGAGCCGGCCCCACCGCGCCACGGCGGCCCACCAGTCGTCGGCCATCTCGGAGAGGACGTTGATCCGCGCGCGGACGTCCTCGCTCCGCTTGGTGTCGTGGGTCGACAGCGGCGAGAGGGCGTACGGCCAGCGGGCCTGGCGGTTGCGGTTGTACTCGTGGACGGTCTCCGGGCGGACGCCGAACCGGCCCGGCTCGCCGCCGACCTCGTTGAGCGACGCCAGGCGGTTGTAGACGTAGAACGCGGTGTCCTCGACCCCCTTGGCGGTCACGGGCGCGGTCACCTGCTGGAACTTGCCGGCGAACCGCCGCTGCTCGGCGCGGTCGGTGTCGGTGAACAGCTCGGGCGACTCGAGGAACAGCATGTCGCGGATGAACCGGAACACCCGGCGGCTCAACAGGGGGTTGCGCGCGGTGGCGCGGCGCACGGCGATCTCGATGTAGCGGCGATCGGCCTCGCGGAGGCCCTCGTCGGCGATGTACGAGCGGTACACCGGGAACGCGGCGATCGCCGCCCGCAGCGACTGCCTCAGCGTGTTGAAGGTGAAGTCCCGCGACCGCCGGCTCTTCTGCGCCAGGCGGTCGAGCTGGTCGGTGAGCATGTGCAGCTCGCTGGAGAGCGACACCTGCATGATCAGGACCTTCTTGCGATACACCAGCTCGGCGAAGCTCGAGTCGTCCTGGACGTGATCGTTGTACTGCCGGGTGAAAACACGCGCGGCGTCGGGGTCGACGAACAGGCCGTTGACCTGGTTGAGGAAGTCGTAGCCGCTGGTGCCGTGGACCGGCCAGGAGTCGACCAGCTCCTCGTCGGCGCCCAGAATCTTCTCGGCAACGACGTAGAGCGGCCGGCCCAGCGGCCCGCCGGGCCGGTCCGCCCGCGCGGCAACCAGCTTGCGGAGCGGCCCCTCGAGCTCGGGCCAGTCGACGGCCTGGGCGTCCGGGTCGGCGTCGTACTCCCGGCGGGCCATCGCCAGGGCGTAATACGCCTGGAGCCGGCGGAAATACTGCGCGGGGTCGTAGAGCCCGTCGGGGTGGTCGATCCGCAGGCCGTCGACCTTCCCCTCGGCCACCAGCCGCAGGACCAGGCGGTGCGCCGCCTCGAAAACCTCCTCGTGCTCCATGCTCAGCGCGGCCAGGTCGTTGACGTCGAAGAACCGACGATAGTTGATCTCGTCGGGGGCCACGCGCCAGTAGGCCAGGCGGTAGCACTGCTGCTCCATCAGGTCGTCGAGCAGGTCGAAGCTCCGCGGGTCGCCCGGCTGGCCGTTGAAGAGCTCGACGTTCCGCTCGACGTGAGCGCGCACGGCCTCGCTGTCGCCGGCCAGCGTCGCCAGCCGGCGCTTGACCACCTCCTTCTCGCGGTGCCGCTCGGCCAGCCGCTCGGGGTCGGTCTCGTGCCGGTCGGGCAGGTTGCGGATCGCGGTCAGGATGCTCTGGTACTCGATCAGCGCGGGGTCCTCGGGGCCAAGGGCGCGCTCCAGCTCGTCGAGCCGGTGTCCCAGGACCTTCGCATAGCTCACGGGCGCGACCGGGAATCGTCGGTCGTAGTACGCGATCGAGAACGCCCCGTCGGCGAAGGCCAGCCGGAGCTGGCCGGCCTCGAGGACGTCGCCATAGGGGTCGCCCAGGATGGCCAGGAGCACCTTGTCCTGGAGCTCCGGGCGGGGCGAGGACCGCCAGGCGATGTCGAAGTAGCCGCTCGAGCGGGCCGCGCGGCCGTTCTCCAGCACGTCGTTCCACCAGGCGTTCTCGTTGGTGCCGACCCCCATGTGGTTGGGCACGGTGTCGAGGACCTGGCCCAGGCCGCCATCGCGCAGGGCGGCGACCCACGCCTCATAGTCCTCCTCGGTGCCGATCTCGGGGTTGAGGCAGCCGTGGTCGACGATGTCGTAGCCGTGCGTGCTGCCGGGCCGGGCCTTCAGGTAGGGGGAGGCGTAGGCGTGGCTGATCCCCAGGTCGCGCAGGTATCCGGCGATGGCGGCGGCGTCGCGGAAGGTGAATTGGGAATAGAGCTGGAGGCGGTACGTCGCCTCCGGGAGCCGCACCCGGGCGGCCGCGTCGGCGGCCCGCGCCAGCAGGGTCTCGGCGAGCGAGGTCGGGTCCATGAGAATCCTCTGTTCGTAGGGGCGAGGGGCGAAGGGCGAGCGAAGCGGAGCAAAGGCGAGTCGTTCCTCGCTCCTCGCCCCTCGTTGCTCGCCCCTCCAGGAAGAAGACGGCGCGTCAGCTCGACGATGGCCCGGCGGGCGCCGGGCCCTTCGACGCCTGGGCCGACGCAGGAGCGGCCTGCGCCGGCCTGGGGGCGGCCCCGTGTCCCTTGGGCTGCTGCGGGGCCCGCGCGGCCAGGAGGACGAATGAGCGGTCGCGCAGGGGGTACTCGCTGCCTCCGTCGAATTCCATCGGCTCGTCGCGCACGTCGGCCGTGTCGAAGACGCGGTCCCAGACGTGGCCCGGCTCGCGGATCGGCGGCAGGGCGAAGGGGATCGGCTCCCAGTGGCCGTTGAGCAGGAACATCAGGGTCTCGCCGACGATCGGCTCGCCCCGCTCGTTCTCGTCGTTGATCAGGTCGCCGGCGAGCCGGACGCCCAGGCACTTGATGAACCCCGCGTTCCAGTCCTCGTCGGACATCTCCTGACCCGACGGGCCGAGGAACGAGATGTCCTTGATCTTCGAGCCGCGGATGGCCCGCCCGAGGAAGAACTTCCGCCGGTGCAGGACCGGCTGGCTCCGCCGGATGGCGATCAGCTTGCGGACGAACTCGAGGAACCGTAACTGGCTCTCGTCCAGGTCCCAGTCGATCCAGGTGAGCTCGTTGTCCTGGCAGTAGGCGTTGTTGTTGCCGTCCTGGCCGTGGCCCAGCTCGTCGCCGCCGAGCATCATCGGCACGCCGACCGACAGCATCAGGGTCGCCATCAGGTTGCGCCGCTGCCGCTCGCGCAGCTCCAGGATCGCCGGGTCGTCGGTCGCGCCCTCGACGCCGCAATTCCAGCTATTGTTGTCGTTGGCGCCGTCGTTGTTGTTCTCGCCGTTGGCCTCGTTGTGCTTCTCGTTATAGCTGACGAGGTCGCCCAGGGTGAACCCGTCGTGGCACGTGATGAAATTGATACTGGCGTATGGCTTGCGGCCGTCGTCCTGGTAGAGGTCGCTGCTGCCGGCCAGCCGGGTGGCCAGCTCCGAGGCGGTGCTGCCGTCCCCCTTCCAGAAGCGGCGGACGCAGTCGCGGTACTTGCCGTTCCACTCGGTCCACAGCACGGGGAAGTTCCCCACCTGGTAGCCGCCTGGGCCGACGTCCCACGGCTCGGCGATCAGCTTCACCTGCGAGAGAATCGGGTCCTGGTGGATGATGTCGAAGAACGCGCCCAGGCGGTTGACCTCGAACAGCTCGCGGGCCAGGGTGCTCGCCAGGTCGAAGCGGAAGCCGTCGACGTGCATCTCCGAGACCCAGTACCGCAGGCTGTCCATCACGAGCTGGAGGACGAACGGCTGGGTCATGTTGAGAGTGTTGCCCGTGCCGGTGAAGTCCATGTAGTACCGCGGGTCGGGCGCCAGGCGGTAATAGGCGGCGTTGTCCACGCCCCGCATCGACAGGGTCGGCCCCATCTGGTTCCCCTCGGCGGTGTGGTTGTAGACCACGTCGAGGATCACCTCGAGCCCCGCGGCGTGCATGGCGCGGACCATCATCTTGAACTGCTGCGCGGCGTCCTGCTGGATGCCCTCGAACGAGTAATACGATGCCGGGGCGAAGTAGGCCAGCGTGTTGTATCCCCAGTAGTTGTGCAGCCCCTTCTCGACCAGGTGGCGATCGTCGAGGTAGTGGTGCACCGGCAGGAGCTCGACGGCCGTGACGCCCAGATCGGTCAGGTGCTTGATGGCCGACTCCGAGGCCAGCCCGGCGTAGCTACCGCGCAGTGGCTCGGGGACGTGCGGGTTGAGCTGGGTGAATCCCTTGACGTGCAGCTCGTAGATGACCGTCTTGTGCCAGGGGGTGCGCGGCGCCCGGTCGTCGCCCCAGGTGAAGGCCGGGTCGAGCACGGCGCCCAGCGGAGCGAACGCCGCGCTATCGCGGTCGTCGAACGACAGGTCCGCCTGCTCGTCGCCGACCTTGTAGCCGAACAGCGAGTCGTCCCACTTCAGGTTGCGGCCGATCAGCTTGGCATAGGGGTCGAGCACGACCTTGTTGGGGTTGAACCGATGCCCCTGCGCCGGCTCGTAGGGCCCGTGGATGCGGTAGCCGTAGAGCTGGCCGGGCAGCACGTCGGGCAGGTAGGCATGCCAGACCTTGTCGGTGTACTCCTTCAGGATGATCCGATGCGCCTCCTGGGTCGACTCGGGTGAGTCGAACAGGCAGAGCTCCACCTTGGTGGCGCTTTCGGCGAACATGGCGAAGTTCACGCCCGCGCCGTCCCAGGTCGCGCCCAGGGGATAGGGATTTCCCGGCCAGACTCTCATCGTGTCATCTCCGCGTTGCAGCCCGCTGCTGCGCTTGGGTGAATCTCATGCGCTCCGTCCTCCTCGGTGACTCCTCCTCCGGCCGCGACGCCGACGCCGCGCCCGGGCGATCGATCGACTCGATTCGATTTGATCGCGCGATGGCGTCCCACCATCATCGATCAGGGAAGGCCCTCCAGGAAGGGGGACCCAGGACGACGAACTCGAAAGGCGACATTTCGCCGGCCGCCCCGGCCTCGCGCCGGTTGCCGCCGTATTCGGGGGCCTCCGAACGGATCAGGATCGACTCCTCGCCGCCGCCCGACGCCGGATACCGGGCCGGCCGGCCGCCGAGGTTGAAGGCGGCCCGCAACGCCCCGCCGCCCCGGGCCAGCTCCAGGACCGGCCCGACGTCGCCACCCCCCTCGACCAGCCGCGCCGATCGGCGCTCGAAATCGCGCAGGGCCGGCCACGCGCGCCTCGCCACGAGGAGGTCGCGGTGGAGCCGGCGCAGGCCGGCCCGCGGGGTCCCCTCGGGCCACGACCAGCTCAGCTTCGCCGAATTGAAGGTCGACTCGGCCTGCGGGTCGGGGACCTCGCCCTGCCAGGTGAACGCCTCGAACTCCCGCCGGCGCCCCTCGCGCACCGCCTCGACCAGCGCAGGATCCTCGAACGAGCAGAAGAACGGGAACGGGTTCTCCTCGCCGTACTCCTCTCCCATGAACAGCAGCGGCAGATACGGCGACAGGAGCAGCAGCCCCGCCGCCAGCCGCCGCTTCGCCGGATCGCCCAGCAGGCCGGCCAACCGGTCGCCGCGGGCCCGGTTGCCGACCTGATCGTGGTTCTGGAGGCAGACGACGAAGTGGTCCCCCTTCAGGCCGGCCGGCGGCGCCCCGTGCTTGCGGCCGCGGAACGGGCTGTAGTCCCACGCATAGACGAACGGGCATTCGAGCGACCGGGCCAGTTGTTCCGGATCGCCGAAGTCGGCGTAGTATCCCTCGCGCTCGCCGGTCAGGAAGGCGTGGGCGGCGTGGTGGAAATCGTCGGCCCACTGGGCGCCGAGCGCATGGCCGCCCCGCTCGCGAGGGTCGAGCAACCGGGGGTCGTTGAGGTCACTCTCGGCGACGATCGTCGCCGGGTAGCCCCGACGCTCCGCGACGTCCTCGGCGACCTCCTCGATCGCCCGGAGGATGTGCCGGGCGCCCAGGTCGTAGATGGCGTGCACCGCGTCGAGACGAAGGCCGTCGACGTGGAATTCCTCGAGCCACATCCGCGCGTTGTCCAGCACGAAGTCGCGGACGGCGTCGCAGCCCCGGTCGTCGTAGTTGACCGCCGAGCCCCAGGGCGTCCGGTATCGCTCGGTGAAGTACGGGCCGAACTCGCGGACGTAGCTCCCCTCGGGCCCGAGGTGGTTGTAGACGACGTCGAGGAAGACGGCCAGCCCCTCGGCATGGCAGGCGTCCACCAGCCGTTGCAGGCCGTCGGGGCCGCCGTAGGTGTTCTGCGCGGCATACGGGAGCACGCCGTCGTAGCCCCAGTTCCGCGCGCCGGGGAACTGCGCCACGGGCATGATCTCGACGGCCGTGACGCCCAGCTCGCGGAGGTCGCGAAGGCGGGCGATCGCGCCGTCGAAGGTCCCCTCGGGCGAGAAGGTGCCGACGTGCAGCTCGTAGAAGACCAGGTCCTCGCGGCGGACGCCCCGCCAGCCGCCGTCGGTCCAGGCGAACCGGCCCGGCCGCACGACGGCCGAGGGCCCGTGGGGCCCGTCGGGCTGGAGCAGCGAGCACGGGTCGGGCCGCTCGGGGCCGCCGTCGAGGCGGAAGGCGTACCGCCGGCCGTCGGGGACCTCGGACTCCTCGTGGCGATGGTAGCCGCCGGCCTCGGACTCCATCTCCAGCTCGCGACGCGCGTCACCCTCGTAAAGGACCAGGTGCACCCGCCTCGCGGCGGGCGCCCAGACCCGGAAGAGGAGCGTCCCGTCCGGTGATCCCACCGCGCCGCAACGGCGCGACGGCCCGCGCTGCCTTGCCTGGTTCATGGGGACTGTGCTGCGCCTCCGGAAGATCGTCCCGGGCCGGTTCGCCTGGCCCGACGAGTATCCTGCATCCCCCCCGGCCCGGCTCGGCGACGAGACCGCGGGTCGGGCATCCTCGACCGTCGAGGGTCGCTCGGTTCAGCGTGCCAGGGCCTGCTCGCCCGCCGGGTCCTGCCGCTCATCGTGCGCCGCGTCGCCCGGGTAGGCCGCCGGCGCGATCCCGTGCTGGGCGACGTGCCGGGCCGAGCAAGCCCACGAACAGGAGGACCGGCCGCAGACCGGGCAGAAGACGGCGTTCCGCAGGCGACCGCCGCAAAGCACGCACTTGCTCGTATCGGTCGCTCGTGTATTCTTCATGGTACGTCCGCCCTTTTCCCGCGCCCAAGGCCCGCCCGCGGCGAGGGGTTCACGCCCCTGCCCGCGGGCCGTCCTCCGGCCGCTTCCGGCCGCCGATTCCTTTCTCCGGACCCCCGTTCCTGGCCCCGATCCGCGGCGGACCGGTCGCCTCACGCCCTGCTGCCTGCCTCCCGGATGCCGGGTTGAGCCCGGGTCTCCTCGGGTCCGACGGACCGGTCTCCCGGGGTCCGTCCGACCAATGTCCTCTCCTTCCCGCAAGCCGCGTGCCAACCCCATTCCTCGCCGCCTCGGCCCACCGCCGGACGGCCGGCGATGTAGCGCCGTCACTCGGTCGATTTCGCCAGCCCGTTCGGTTACCATCAACCCGGGGATCGCCGGCGGCACGACGCAGAGGGCCGAGCATCACCGCCCTCCGCGGTCGGTTCCATTCGTCGATTTCGGTAGTCGAGGGTTCAGCGAGTGGAGCCGTTCCCCGAGGATGTCGCCCGGTTCCTGTACGACCACGTCGAGTCGATCGACCAGTTGGAAATCCTGCGCGTGCTCGGCGAGGAGCGAGACAAGCAATGGAACTCCGACGACCTGGCCGCCGCCGTGCAGGCGGACCCCCGGTCCGTCCGGTCGCACATCGAGGCGATGCACGCGCGCGGCCTCCTCCAGCAGGCCACCGGCCACGGCGCCGGGCTCTCCTGCCGGTACGGACCCCGGACCCCCGAGCTGGAAGCCATGGTCGCACGCCTGCTCCAGATCTACCGCCAGCGACCGGTCTCGATGATCAAGCTGGTCTACGAACGGGCGAAGGATCCGCTCCGGGCCTTCGCCGACGCGTTCCGCTTCCGGAAGGAGAGCTGACATGGCGGGACTCGTCCCTCTCCCCGGCACGGCCACGGCCTGGCAGGCGATCATCGACCGCGTCAACGCCATCGGCGCGGGGCCCGTCTATCTCCTCTGCACGATCACGGCCATCGCCTGCGGGGCGCTCCTGTTCCGCGGGTACCGCCGCAGCCGGACTCGCCTGCTACTCTGGTGCGCGCTGTTCTTCCTGGCCCTGGCCCTGGAGAACTTCCTGGTGTTCATCGACCTGATCATCGTCCCCCAGACGGACCTCTACTTCATCCGGACCTCGATCGCCCTGGTCGGCGTCACGCTCCTCCTCTGCGGGTTGATCTGGGACGTCGAGTAGTCTGCCCCCGGCCGGCCCGTGGCTGGCCGTCTTTCCCCCGAACCCTGCGGGACCGCGATGCCATGAAACTCATCCTGGCCGGTGCACTCACGATGGGGTTCGTCATCGCGGGACTATTCTTCCTGCGGTTCTGGCGCCAGACCCGCGACCGGCTCTTCGCGCTGTTCGCCCTGTCCTTCTTCGCCATGGGGCTCAATCGCCTGGTACTCTCCATCCTGTGGGTCAACAGCCCTGGGGGCGTCCGCGGCCCCTGGCACGACCGCATGTACTGGGTGCGGCTCGTCGCCTTCCTGCTGATCCTGCTGGCGATCCTCGACAAGAACCGTTCGCCCCGGCCGTCGTCGCCAGGGCCGCGATGACCGGCGCCGCCGTCGTGCCGCGTCGCGTCAGGACGGGACGACCACCGACTGCGCGGCGCTCTCCTTGATCATGGTGTCGACCCACGCCTGCTGGCGCCGGCCCTGCTCGACGAGGTGGAGGCACAGCGCGTGTAGCTCCTCATCGCGCAGCTCGCGGGCCGCGTTGTTCACGATCCTGGTGGCCGCCTGGGCGTCGGCCGCCAGGACGTGCAGCGCATGCAGGTCGCGCAGCAGGCCGAAGCCCCCGGACCTCGGTCGGGGAAACAGGACCTGCCGCAGGGCTTTTGGCTCCTTCTCGGCCTGGCGGCCATACCTCGCCACGAACGGCGCGAGCGACTCGATCGCCTCGCGGGAGAAGTTGGCGATGATCTTCGCCCCCTCGCGAATGTCGGCGTTCTGCCCGTGCTGGTTGGACAGATAATCGCACGCCGCGGCGAACTCGTCGTTGGCGTCGACCAGATACCCGAGGTAGTCGCTAACGTGGCTCCGCTCCGTCGGATGCGCCCCGCCCATCACGGCGTCGGCCAGCTCGGAGGCCCGGTCCATCACCCGGGACGCCGCGGCGGCCGCCTTCGAAACCAGCGAGTCCCCGCCGGCCCGCGTGACTTTCACCGCGGCGTACTTGAAGCTCGGCTGCTTGCTGACGACGTCCCAGGCGGTGAGCGTCAGCTCGTTGGCGGCGCGGGGGCGTCCGTCGGGCTCATATCCGCCGGTGCCCGGCTCGTCCCAGTAGCCATAGTGGAACGGGAGGAACACGTGGCCGGGCAGGACGTCGCCGATCCGCGCCGGCCCCCGGACCGCCGCGCGGCGCGAGGCGACCTCGACCATGTCCCCCTCGGCGATCCCCAGCCGTTCCGCGTCGGACTCGTGAATCTGGACGAACAGGTCGGGAGCCGCCTGCTGGAGCGCGGCCGAACGGCCGGTCTTGGTCCGGGTGTGGAAGTGGTAGACGACCCGGCCGGTGGTCAGCCAGAACGGGTATTCCTCGTCCGGCTCCTCATGCGGGGGGCGATAGTGTGCCGGCTTTAGCCAGGCCTTCCCCTGTGGGTCGTTGGCCCGATAGTCGTCGGGCAGGATGTGGCCGCCGGTCTCGAGGTCGTGCCCGTAGCCGCCGCATTCCTCGTACGACGTGGGGAAGCGCAGGTCGTCGTACAGCCGCTCCTTCCCCTCGGGATACTGGGCGTTGCACGGCCACTGGATGCCCGAGCGGGCCTCGAGTTTGGCGTAGGTCAGGCCGCTGTAGTCGCACGGCTGGCCCGCGCTGCACGCCTTCCACGCCTCGAAGGCGCCCTCGGGGTCGGACCATTTGATCAAGGGTCGGCCGTCCCTGTCGCGGAAATCCATACGGCGGGCGAAGTCGAGGAAGATGTCGAGGTCGGGGCGCGCCTCGCCGGGCGGATCGATCGCCCGGTGCGAGATGTGGACGGTCCGCTCGTAGTTGGTGAAGGTTCCGGTCTTCTCGCCCCAGATCGCCGCCGGCAGCACGACATCGGCCAGCAGGGTCGTCTCGGTCGGGAACGCGTCCTGCGCCACCACGAAGATCCGCTCCTGCTCGAGGATCCGGCGGATGCGATGCAATTCCGGCAGCGAGACGGCCGGGTTCGTGGCGATGATCCAGAGGAACTTGATCGCCCCCGCCTCGGCGAGGCGGAAGATCTGCATCGCGTGGGTCGGCGGCGCCCAGGCCGGGATGACCTTCGGCTCGACGTTCCAGACCCGCGCCAGGTCCGCGACGTGCCGCGGGTTCTGCCAGTTGCGGAAGCCGGCGAAGTCGCCGTCGCAGCCGGTCTCGCGGGTGTTCTGCGCCGTCGGCTGGCCGTTGGACTGGATCACCCCGCACCCCGGCCGGCCGATCATCCCGCGGACCAGCACGAGGTTGTTCACCTGGCAGGCCGCGGCGGTCGCCTCGCTGGCCTGGTAGAACCCCTGGAGGACCGTGCAGACCAGCCGCTTCGCCGCGCCGAGCAGGCGCGCGGCCTCTCGCAGTTGCGCGGCCGGGATGCCGGTGATCTGCTCCACCCGATCGGGCGGGTACTGCGCGACCACCTCGCGCAGCCGCTCGAACCCGACGGTGTGCTCCTCGACGAAGCCCCGGTCGACGTAACCGCCCTCGATGACCAGGTTCAGCAGCCCGTTCATCATGGCGACGTTGGTACCAACCCGAGGCGCGAGGTGGACGTCGGCCTCCTGGGCCGTGGGAGTCCGCCGGGTGTCGACGACGATCAGCCGCGGCGGCTCCGGGCCGCGGCGGCGGTCGAGGATCCGCGCCCAGGCGACGGTCTGCGTCTCGGCGATGTTGTGGCCGAAATGCGCGATGCAGTCGGCGACGTCGTAGTCGGTGACGCTGGCCGGGTTGCCGTCGTTGCCGAACGTCTCGCGGAGCGCGAACGACGCGGTCGCCGTGCACAGCCGGGTGTTGCCGTCGACGTGCTTGGTGCCGAGCCCGGCGTGGGCGATCACGCTGAGCGTGTAATAGTCCTCGATGAACAGTTGCCCCGAGTTGTAGAACCCAATCGCGCCCGAGGTAAACCGCTCGCGGACGTCCCTGCACCGCTCGACGACGAGCGCCATCGCCTCGTCCCAGGAGGCCTCGCGGAAGGACCCGCCCGGCTTCTTACCCTCGCGGATGAGGGGTCGCTTGAGGCGGTCGGGACTGGCGTTGGCCTCCCAGCCGTTGAGCCCCTTCGGCCCGAGGCGGCCGCGGCTGACCCGGTCGTCCGCCCTCCCGCGGACGCCGACGATCCGCCCATCCTTGACGCCGATGTCCAGGCCGCAGCCGTTGGTACACAGCACGCAGCACGACTGGACCCAGCGCTCGGGCTCGTCGGTCGTGCGCTCGTCGACCCGGACGGGCCACTCGCCCTCGCCGATGTACGGGCTCCTCGGCCCCCAGATATCGCGGATGCCGTCGCGGGGCGCCGACATGCCGATGCCTCCCGTTCCGGAGAGTTGCGGTCCGACCGACCTGGCACGGCCCATTAATGCCCGCAAATGGAATGCCCGCGGCCTGTCCCGAGCGACCCGCGTGGCCGACGCCTCCCGCTTCCGTGGGCACCTCCGACGCATGTTCGACCAGGGCGCCGCGCGTTGAAAGGGAGGTTCGAATTGTTATGATCTCTGGAAGGGTTCTCGCGCGGTTCCGTTGGAGGGGATGCTCATGGCCACCGGGGTGGACTTCAAGGAGTGGCTGGAGAAAAGGGCCCAGCAGGTCAACCAACCCGAGCGCCTGCGCCACCGCAGCGAATGGATCGCCGCGCTCGACCAGTTCTACGAACAGATCCTGAGCTGGATTCGCGAGTCCGATCCGAAGGGGATCCTCATCATCGAGCGGATGGAGATCGCGCGAACGGAGCCCAGGCTGGGCACCTACGCGGCGCCCGCCTTGAAGATCGCCCTGGGCGACGAGGCCGTCCGAGTCGTGCCGATGGGGCGAGATGTCCGCGGCTCGTATCGAGACGATGAAGGGAACGAGCGCCACTACGAGGGCCGCGTCGATATCACCGATGACCGGCGAAAATACATCCTCTACCGGCTCGCCGGCGAAGGATCGCGAGCCTGGGTCGTCGTGGGAAACTCCGGCTCACCCAGGCAATTCGACCGGGGTCAACTCGAAGTGATCCTCTCGGACCTGCTGTCATGATCGCGACCCTGGCCGATGCCTGGGCATGGTATGAGGCTGTCCAGGATCTCGCCGGATGGATGGACCGGATCGCCCGGCGATACTGGGACGACCCGCGGTTGGAGGAGCTCCTTGGGCTCGACAACGTGTTTCGGTCCGTGGCCGCGGGCGAGATCCAGGACAGGGCGAAGCGAGTCCTCGAAGATCTCGACGACCTCGCGGTGCTGCTCCTGTTCTCGGTCTTCGAGGCCGAGGTGCGCGGTCAAACCCTGAAGAGCGTCGAAAAGGAGTTGACCTCTCCACCTCGTCATCCCGCGCTGAGCGATGCCATCGGCGTGATGAGGGATACGATCCAGAACGGCAGTTTCGGGCTGCTGACGCGGATGTACAGGAGCCTGGACCCTGATCTAAGGACGCAGGTGGATCAGGTGCGGAAGTTCCGCAACTGGGTCGCCCATGGGCGTCGCGGCGATGCGGAGAACGAGGTGACGCCCGCGCAATCTCGCGAGCGACTCGAGAGGTTTCTGGCCCTGCTAGCAATGTGGGAACCCGAAATCCCGGAAACCACCTGAGCGTCCGAAGGGCAAGGGACCGGGGCGCGGCGATTCATGGCGCGAACGGGACCGTGGTCATGGCCCGAACCTGTTCGTCCGATCCCGGAATCACCGAGCACGACATCACCTACTTCAGCGGCATCTCGCGCCGCCCCTTGCGCTCCTTGAAATAGGCGAAGACCTCGCGGACGTTGGTCGCGACGCTTTCCTGGAGCATGTTGGGGACCAGCTCCGTGATGGAGAAGACGGCCTTCAGCTCGCGGTCGACGCGGCGGCGCATGTCGGCGGCCTTCAGCGACGAGAGCGTGTCGGCGGTGAGCGTCTTCGCCAGCTCGTCCGCCGGCTGCCCGCGCTCGATGCCTCGCACGACCTTCTCGGTGAGCTCCTCGACGTACCCGCGGAACTGGGACAGCACCGACTTGCCTTCCTGGATCGACCCGTGTCCCGGGATGACGCGGTCGAAGTCGAGGGCCTCGAGGGCGCGCAGCGTGGCGGGCCACTCGTCGGGGAAGCCGTCGCCGATGTACGGGAGGATGCCGTGCATCATGTCGCCGGTCGCGACCACGCGCTCCGACGGGATGTAGGCGACGATGTCGCCGGCGGTGTGCGCCCGGCCCAGGAACAGCAGGTGGATCTCGCGGCCGCCGCGGTGGATGACCAGCCGGCGCTCGAAGGTCATCGTGGGCAGGGTGACGCGCGCCGGCGTCATCTCCTTCAGGTACGCCTCGAGCCCCTCGATGTGCGTGGCCAGCTCGGCACGCGCCGACTCGTCGTGGCTCGCCTCGCGCCGGGCGCGCAGATCGGCGATCTGTTTGGGAAGCGAGTCGAGCGTCTCCTGGAGCCGGGGCACGCCCAGCTTCTCCATCCACTCGCGCGTCTTCACCGACGAGATCACCTCGATGCCGGCACCGAAGGCCTCGGGATAGGCCCCGTTCCCCATCGCGTGGTCGTTGTGGAGGTGGCTGTCGACGACGTAGCGGACGGGCAATTGAGAGACCTCGTCGCGGATCTGCCGGATCAGGGCCTTCGCGGCCGAGGGCTTCGAATGGGTGTCGACGACCAGGACGTGGTCGCGATTGACGACGATCGCCGCGTTGCAGTTGAGCATGGCGGTCGGCCTGGCGATCGCGCCGAACACGCCGGTCGCGACCTGCTTGATGTCGAACAGTCGCGCCGTCGCACCGCTCGCCGTGGGAGGCGGCCCGTCACCGGTGACCGCGCGCACGACCGATCCCCAGGGCGAGCCGGCCGCGGCCGCCGCGACGAGTCCGGCGGCCTTGAGACGCCCGAGCGCCTCGCGGCGATTGAGCCGCGGCGCCGCGGGGCGATCGGCATGGCCGTGGGCATGTTCGCGATCCGGCCGGGCGGGATGTGGGTGATCGTGGTGATGGTGATGGTGATGATGCGAATGGCCGTGGGAGCTCGACTGGCACATAACGCCCCTCGGGATCGGGTTCGGGTTCGGTTGCGCGGACGGTCGGATTCCTCCGGTCGCGTGCTCCTGATTACCCGAACGGCGGCTCCGGGGCAACATCCTACGGCATTCTCGGACCGGGGCGATGGGGTATCCCGAAGCCGGACGGCGCCCCGATCCGAGAAGCCAATCGGCAGTCAACCGGCCGTGGTGGAAGTGCACAGGTCGACGTATTCTGTCGCTGATACAGGAGCGCCGGGTCACTCCTTCATCGATGCTCCGGAGATCGGACCATGCGACTCCCTCGCGTGCGATTCACGTTGCGACGGCTGATGCTGCTGATCGTCCTGCTGGCTCTGGTAACGGCCCTGTTTGTCCAGAGCATGCGGGTGGTGCAGCGCGACCGCGAGCTGGTCCGGCTCGAGCGGTTGCTGGACGAGTATCGGAGGGCCGCCGACAGGGCGGAGTGGGCCGAGCGGATGCACCAGAACGGTTATGTCTCGAAGGCGACTCTCGCGGCCGAAAAGGACGCGCTGCACAAGGCAGGAGCCCCGCTGGGAATCGGCAATTAAAGCTTGTTCCGGAAGGGCGAGCGGGGCCCCCGCCCGCCCGGACCTGACCCCTCCCGAAACGAACCGGGGCCGACCCATGCTCACGAGGCGGTCGGGTCGGTCTTCGGCTCGTCGGTGTACTCGGCCGACAGGTCGTCGAACCAGACGGTGCCGGGGCCGTAGATCTGCGGGGCGACGACGATTTGCTTCGTCCCGGCAGGGATCTCCACGACGCCCTCATATTTCTTCCAATCGTGCGTTGCCGGTGGGTCGCCGGATTCCTTCGCGCCGATGTACGCGGCCCAGGCGTGGGTCGTCCGTCCCCGAGCATCGACGAACTGGGCATCCAGGATCGCCTTGGCCGCCTGGTCCGCCTTGATCCACGCCGAGACCTTCAGCCGGGCCTTGCCGCCGCGGTGCTCGACCTTCTGATACCACTGCGCGATGGGGAAATACCGCTGCGCCGTCTTCCGCAGCCGGAGGCTCCCCTTGCCCGTATGACCCGTGCGGCTCCACGAGTACTCGACCCCGGCAATGGCCGCGCCCTGCTTCCAGGCATTGGGCATGTCGCCCTGACCGTCCTCGACGCCGCCGTTGACCAGGAGCGACTGGCCGTCGGTCTGCTCGGGCGCCGCGGGATCAGCCTCTAGCGCGGGCGACGGCGAGGGGGCTGGAGCAGGTGCGGGCGCACCTGCATTCCGGGCCGCCGCGGTTGGCGCGGCCTTGCCGCCGGGCTGGCGAGGCGCCATCGCAACGACGCCGGCGGTCAGGCTCCCGCCGAGGAGCAGCAGGCCGGCGATCGACTTCCAGGGGACGTGGGCCATCATCGCGAGCTCTCCATTCACCAGCGCGGCCACCGACGCCGGGACCGTCCCGGACGCCACGGCGGACGCCATGCTTCCGACGGATTGCACGGCCGCGCGGGCCGTCTGCCGGACCAGAACCTCGGGAAGGGCCGCGGCGGACGCCTCGCGGCTCGACGCCGCCGCAACGGCGAGGCCGGGGGCGAGACCCATCCGGGCCAGCCGGCCGCGCAGCCGCTCGCGGATGCGGGAAAGGCGGCTACGCACCGTCCCGATCGGCCAGGAGAGCAGGGCGGCGGTCTCCTCGTAGGACTTGCCCTGCCAGTAGGTCAGTCGCAGCAGAGCCCGGTCGGCTTCGGGGAGCCGGTCGACCTCGGCGACGACCCGCGCGGCAGCCTCGGCCCCGGCTGCGTCGACGGCGACAGGCGCGGCCTCGACGACCCGCGCGGCGGCCCGGCGCTCGCGGATGGCCCGCTCGGCCGCCTCGGCCCGGGCCCGGAGCGCGATCCGGCGCGCGACGCGGCCCAGCCAGGGGGCCAGGCCGCCACGGTCGCGGATCGACGACGCCTTTCGCGCCAGCACGAGGAACGTCGCCTGGAACGCGTCCGCGGCGTCGTGGTCGTCGCCCAGCACTCTCCGGCAAATCGCCAGCACCGTCGGCCCGTGCCGCCGCACCAGGACCTCGAACGCCGCCTCGCTCGCCGCGCCGGCCCGCGCGAGGAACCGCTCGAGCAAGGCCCCGTCGCCCATATCGGCCAGCGACCCCTCGCGGTCGAGGGCCTCCAGCCACCGGATCGCATCGCCATTCAGCCGCGCCGCCATCGGTCCCGGTCCTCCTGTGCCCCAGTCTGACATATTGAGGGCGCGAGCCGGCTTCCGGTTCCAGCTTTTCCCGAAACAGGCCCCGCGGATAGCATGGCCTCGACTCGACTGGCCTTGACGACGGGGAAACTGAACGAGGGAGTCCACCCCATGCCATCGACTCCGGGGATGAAGCCCGGCGGCTTCTACGACAGCCACTCCGACACCCAGGGCGCGGCCATCGACACGTTCCTCCCGTGGCTCGTCGATGCGGTCGACGAGCTGCCGGTCCCGGCCGCCGGCGGGCCGCCGCTAACCCTGCTGGACCTCGGCTCGTCGCAGGGCAAGAACGCGATCCGCGCCATGCGCGGCCTGGCCGAGGCGATCCGCCGCCGCACCGACGCACCCGCGTGGGCCCTGTTCAGCGACCTGCCGACCAACGACTTCAACCGGCTTTTCGTCAACCTCTTCCCCCACGGACCCGGCTCCCCGCCTCCGATCGGCGAGGGCGTCTTCACTGCCGCGGTCGCGGGCAGCGCTTATGGGCCGATCGTGCCCCCCGCGAGCGTCCACGTCGCCACCAGCTTCAACATGATCGGCTGGCTCGACGCCCTGCCGCCCGCGAGGCTGCCGCGCTATATCCTCGCGACGGGCCCCTCGGCGCGCGGCGACCGCTCGGCGGTGACCGAAGAGGAGCGCGAGCCGTTCCGCCGCCAGGCCGCATCCGACCTGCATCGGTTCTACCGCGCCCGCGCCGGAGAGCTCGTCCCGGGCGGCAAGCTGCTCGTCCAGGTCTTCGGCCGCGACGAGGCCCGCGACAGGTCGGCCAGCGACGGCATCTACGACGTCGTCAGCGACGCCCTGCTCGACCTGGTCGACGACGGCAGCCTGCCGGCGAAGGTCTACGAGGACCTGGTCTTCCCGCTGTACTTCCGCACGGCCGGCGAGCTGGTCGAGCCGATCGAATCCGAGCCCGACCTGGCGTCAACCTTCCGGGTCGACCGCGCCGAGACCGTCGAGACGCCGGTGCCGTTCAACGCCGAGCTCGAGCGCGACGGCGACCTCGGCGAATGGGCACGCCGCTTCACCGGATTCCTCCGGGCGTTCACGGAACCCATCGTCGCCGCCGCGATCCCCGCCAACCTCCCGGCCGACGAGATCCTGGCCGACGCCTACCGACGCGTCGAGGCCCGCCTCGAGGAGGACCCCGCGCGGTACGAGTTCCGGTTCATCTCGGTCGGTGTGCTGCTGACGCGGACGCCCGCCCGGCGAGGATGACCGCGCCGCGGGCGGGCTCGGGAACAGTAGTGAGGGCCGGCTCGTAGCCCCGGGCGATCAGGTCGGCGAGCATTGCCGATCGCACGGCATCCGCGGCGAGGAGGAAGCTGCCGGCGGCGGCCAGGGGGAGCGGCCCCGATGGCCAGCCGAGCGACCGGGCCACCGCGGCGACGATCTCGGCCAGGGCCTCGCCGGCCGGGCGGAGTAGCCGGTCGGCGTCGGCGGACGACTCGGCGCAGGCCGCCAGGACCTCGGGCGCCATCGCGGCGATCCGGGCCCGGGTGGACTCGGCGGCATAGAGCGCCGAGACGATCCGCGCCGGCCGATCCACGCCCAGCGCCCGACAGAGCCGGACGGTCAGCGGATCGGCGGAAGAGTTGTGTCCGCCGCCGGCTCCGGCCGGCTCCGGCTCGCGGCCGTCGGCACGTCGGGCGATCAGGCGCAGGGCCTCGAGCACGACGAGGTAGGCGCTCCCCTCGTCGCCGATCAGGTGGCCCCAGCCGCCGGCGCGGGCGGTCCGGCCGTCGGGGGCCCGGCCGACCGCGATCGAGCCGGTCCCCGCGATCACGCCGACGCCCCAGCCCTCGGGCGTCCCGGCGGCGACGACGAGGTCGCCGTCGTTGACCAGCACCAGCCGGCGGGCGAGCTGCGTCTCGTCGGCCCAGCCGGTGAGCACGGCGCGGTCCTCGGGCCGGTCGAAGCCCGCCAGGCCCAGGCAGGCCGATTCGACCGGCTGCGGATCGAGCCCGGCGTCGGCAAAGGCCCCGCGCACGGCCGCCTCGAGCGCCACGCGCGCCGACGCCAGGCCTACCGCCTTCGCGTTCGATGGACCCGCCGCGCCCCGGCCGAGGACCAGGTCCTCCGCACCGCGCTCGGCCAGCCAGGCCTCCGTCGAGCTGCCGCCGCCGTCCACGCCGAGTATCAGGCTCCGGGACATTTCCCCTCGCGCTCCGTTCATGCCGACCCTGTTCCGGTATGATTCACGCTCATCCTCGGCGGTCCGTCCCGCCGCGGCGCCGCACGTCCGACACCCGATCTCCACCGATGGCCAATCAACTTTTATACGATCCGTCGTTCGTCAAGCAACTCTTCGACGAGATGTCCGCGACCTACGGAGTCGTGAACCTGCTCTCGTCCTTCGGCTTCGCCCGGCGATGGCGCCGGCAGTGCCTCCGCGCGATCCCGATCCGGCCGGGGGACCGGATTGTCGACCTGATGACCGGGATGGGAGAGCTCGTCCCCGACGCCGCGCGACGGACCGGGGGTCGCGGCTCGGTCACGGCGATCGACATCTCGCCCCGGATGTGCGAGAGGGCCCGCCGGCACACCGACGGGCGACTTCCCTGCCCGGTCCGCGTGATCGAGGCGGACGTCCTCGCGTCGGACATCCCCGCCGGGTCGGCCGACCTGGTCCTCTCGTCGTTCGGCCTGAAGACCCTCGACGCGAGTCAGCTCCGCGTCCTCGGCCGCCAGATCCATCGAATCCTCGCACCAGGCGGCCGCCTGTCTGCCGTCGAGATCTCCGTACCTCCCTCGCGATGGCTGCGGCCGATCTACATGTTCTACCTGCGCCGGCTGATCCCGTTCATCGGCGCGCTGTTCCTGGGAAATCCCGACAACTACCGTCTGCTCGGAGTCTACACGGCGGAGTTCGGCGATTGCTCCGACGCTTGCCGCGCGCTGTCCGAATCCGGCCTCGAGGTCCAGATGGTCTCGTATTTCTTCGGGTGTGCCACCGGGATCGTCGGGCGAAAGCCGGCCGGCGACGCCCGCTGAGCCGCCGCTATCGGAGGACGATCAGTCTCCGGCCCCGATCGCCGCGGCGACCGCCGCGCGGACCTGGCCGCCGTGGGAATCGAGCAACCGATGCGCGGCCTCGGGCTCGACGCCCGCCATCGCCACCACCAGCGCCGGCTTGAGCCGGCCGCCGCACTGTCCGAGGATCTCGGCGGCCGCCGCGTCGTCCACGCCCGCCAGCTCGCGGAGCATCCGCCGGGCCCGGATCCGCAGCTTCTCATTCGACGTCTTCATGTCGATCATGCGGTTGCCCAGCGTCTTGCCGATGCGCACCATCGCGCCGGTGGAGATCATGTTCAGGATCATCTTGGTCGCCGTGCCCGACTTGAGCCGGGTCGAGCCGGCGACGATCTCGGGGCCGACCAAAGGCGCGATGTCCAGGTCGACCTCGGCGCCCAGTAAGCTGGGGCGGTTGCAGGCGATCCCGACGGTCGCCGCGCCCACGCGTCGAGCGGCACGGATGGCGCCCAGCACATACGGCGTCCGCCCCGAGGTGGCGATGCCGACGACCAGGTCGTCCGGCCCGACCGAGAGCGCCTCGAGGTCGGCGGCGCCGCGGTCGGGATCGTCCTCGGCGCCCTCGACGGCGCGCGTCAGGGCGGATGGTCCGCCGGCGATCAGGCCGACGACCATCTCGGGCGGCGTGCTGAAGGTCGGCGGGCACTCGGAGGCATCCAGCACGCCCAGCCGCCCCGAGGTCCCGGCGCCGACGTAGATCAATCGCCCGCCGCGCCGGAACCGCTCGGCGGCCCACTCGATGGCCCGCGCGATCGCGTCGCTCTCGGCCGACACGGCCGCGACCACGCGAGCGTCCTCGGCATTCATCAGCCGGACGATCTCCGAGGGCGACAGCGTGTCGATGGCCTCGGACAGCGGATTCCGCGACTCGGTCAAGAGGTGGTCTTCCAGCGGCACGGACAGGGCTCCTCGACGGCCGGGGTTGGACGGCGGCCCCAGGGGCAGGAGACAACCGCCGCTAACCTGGGCTCCGCGGGGCAGGCCGAACGAGCGGACCTGGTTCCCACATTGCTCAGGCGAGAATCTGGGCAACGGGATATTTCGCGATCTCCGAGTCGCGAGTGACCAGGCAGAGCCCTTCTTGCAGGGCCTGGGCGATCAGCATCCGGTCGAATGGATCGCGATGGTGACCTGGAAGTGATCGTACCGCAAGGGCATGAGCGATCGTGATAGGCAGGTGCAGAAAGCGACTGGCCTCCAGGGCCTCCTCGAGGTTATCAGGCGCATCGAGCTTTCCAATCGCCTTCTTGATGGCGATTTCCCAGGCAACCGCGGCGCTGACGTAGACCGGGTTCGCTCCATCCTGAACGGCTTTCCTCGCCGCCTTCGAGAGCTGCCGCGGGTCATCCAGCCACCAGAGCAGGACGTGGGTATCGAGCAAGAGCCTCATTCGGGCTCGATCCCGAAGGCGCGGGCGATATCGTCGGGCAGTTCATCGAAGTCCTCGGCGATGCGGACCTTGCCCTTCCACTGGCCGCCCGCGCGCGGCGCCTCACCCTCGCGAAGCGGTACGAGGCGTACCGCCGGCTTCCCCTCGCGCGCGAGGATGATCTCTTCGCCTTCGAGAGCTCGATCTACCAGTCTCGAGAGCCAGTTCCTGGCCTCTTGAATGTCGGCGATTTCCATGCTGGGCTCCTCGATGCATTAAGTCTAGATGACTCCGCGGGGGCCGACAATCCCCCCATCGCCGGGCGACTCCGGAAGAATCCCGGAAAAATCTGTATCGCCCCGGCCGGGCATGGGAATTACCTCGTGGGAAGCGCGGAGACCGCGGGCGGATTCCGTCAGCCGGAGGAGCGAACGAGGAGGCAACAGGAGGGCAGGCACCGAGGCGGCGGTCGGGAGCGAACTGCGACGGAGGGGCCGCCCCGGATGCGGTTCTCACACGCGTCGCCCCGACCATCCATCGGCCGGCCGGCGAGATGACCAGGTGCGCACGTCGGCACTGGCGAGCCCGGCGCGGAGGCCCTAATCTTGAGAATCACGCATCGATTCTGCGTTCGCCCTGGCGACGAGGAACCCCATGGACCCCAAGCCCAGGCCCAATCACCGGCGCTACATCGAGATCCTCCGCTCGATGACGCCCGAACAGAGGCTCCAGAAGGCCTTCGAGCTCTCGGAGTTCTCGAAGGCCTTGTTCATGGCGGGCCTGCGACAGCGGTTCCCGGACGTCGGCGAGGACGAGTTCCGTCGGATCCTCTTCGATCGGCTCGAGAAATCTCACAACAGGAATTACTGAGGCAAATCCAGCAAATCCCCGAGATCAATCAAGGACAAACCCGATGCAGCGAGCGATCCGCATTCCGTCCCTGATCCTGCTGGCGGCACTGGTCCTGTCATCAACCTCGACCCCGGCCCGCGCCGGCGAGAAGTCGCTCGAGGGCGAGTGGCGGACGAGCCTGGGCGTCGTGACGTTCAAGGCCGAGGGGGACAACCTGGTCGCCACCTTCGCGAACCCCCGCACCCCGCCGGTGAAGGGCCAGCTCAAGGGCAACACGGCCACCCTGACCTATCGCGAGGGGAACCGCCGCGGCGATGCCACGATCAAGCTCGACGACTCGGGCCGGTCGTTCTCGGGGACCTATCAGTACGGCGAAGGGCAGCGCACCTTCCCGCCCACCAACTGGAACGGCTGGCGCCCCGATCCCGAGGCGCCCAAGTCGGCCACGGGCAAGTTCGCCGGCCTCTGGCTCACCACGCAGGGCCTGATGGAGATCATCCAGGACGGCGACAAGGTCACCGGGCGCTATGCCCGCTACGGGCCGGTCAAGATCGAGGGCACAATCACCGGCCGCCGGCTCGACTTCACCTACACCTGGCTGCGCAACGGCAAGGGGTGGTTCGACCTGAGCAAGGACGGCAAGTCGATCGACGGCGCCGCCCTCGATGACGGGTCGAACTCGTGGTACGAGAAAAAAGGCCGGCGCGCGGACGAGTTCCGCCGGGATGTCCCGCTCGCCGCCGGCAAGATCGTCGACGGCTCGACCGAAAACCTTTTGACCTACAGCGTCCGCGCCCCCGAGGGCTACAAGGAAGGCGACAAGACGAAGAAGTGGCCGGCGATCGTGATCCTGCACGGCTCGAACATGAACGGCAAGGCCTATGTCTCGTCGATCGCGCAGGCCTGGCCCGACATCGCCCGCGACTACATCGTCATCGGCATCAACGGCGAGGTCCCCTCGGACCGCGGCGACGACCCGCGGTTCAACTACACCTACGTCAACCACGTCGGCCGCAGCACCTACCGCGGCTTCCCCGGCACCGACCGCGAGAGCCCCGCGCTGGTCTCCGAGGCACTCGACGAGTTGAAGAAAACCTATCCGATCAAGCACTTCCTCGTCGGCGGGCACTCGCAGGGCGGATTCCTGACGTACAGCATCCTGATGAACTCGCCCGAGAAGATCGCCGGGGCGTTTCCGATCTCGTGCGGCTTGATCTTCCAGTGCGAGCCGACGGCGTACGACAACGAGCCGCTGCGCCGCGCGCAGCGCGCCGTGCCGCTGGCGATCGTCCACGGCAAGAGCGACCCCGTCGTCGACTTCGGCATGAGCCAGTACGCCGCGGGCGCCTTCGGCGAGTCGTCCTGGCCGGCGCTGCGGTTCTTCACCAGCGATGACGCCGGGCACCGGTTCATGCTGCTGCCGATCGGCGAGGCGATCCGATGGCTCGAGGCCCAGGCATCGGACGATCCCAGGGTCCTGGTCAGCTTCGCCGAGAAGGAGGCGAAGGCCGGCCATTATCGCGACGCCATCGCCGCGGTGCGGCGGGCGGCGACCCTCAAGCTCACTGGAGACGTGAAGCAAAGGGTCGACAAGCTCAACGCCACGATCAACGCGAAGGCGCGACCGAAGGCCGAGGCCCTGGCCCGGAAGATCAAGACGAGCCAGGACGGCCGGTGGATCGACGACTTCCTGGCCTTCCGCGACGAGTTCGAGTTCGCCGACGCCGCCCGCCGGGTCATGGACGCCTTCGACGCCCTGCGGAAGAAACAGGACCCCGAGGCCCAGAAGGCCTTCAATGAGGCCATCACTGCCTTCCGCCAGGGCAAGCAGGCCGACGGCTATGCCAAATATCAGGAGATCGTCGACAAGTACTACGCCTCGTCGCGGTATCGGAATGTGAAGGAGCAGCTCAGGTCGCGTCCGAAGTAGCGTGACGGCAAAGCCGGCGGAGCCGGAGCGACCGGACCGGCCCGCGGCCGGGTCGGGGAAATCGGACGACGCGATCTGCCGCCGGGCGATGGCGGGCCGTATACTGGTCTGTCATCGCCCGCTCGCCTGTCACGGGTTGGGCCGTGGCGAGTATCTGACTGAGGAATCCGCGGGGCCCGCCGAACGGACGAAGCGGATGGCCGGCCCCGAGCGATCCGGTATCGCCCGAGAGGACCCGACGATGGTCGCCGACACGTTCCAGCACATCCGCCTCCAGCCGGCCGGGGACGTCCTGCTCGTCGAGGTGCTGAGCCAGGACATCCAGGGCCCCGACCGGGCCAAGGAATTCATCAACGAGTTGACCGAGGCCGTCTGCCGCGACGGCGACGTGCCGATCCTGCTCGACCTCGGCCGGGTCCGGTATCTCAGCAGCATGGCCTACTCGGCCCTGTTCAAGATGGTCAAATGTGCCCGCGAGAAGGGCCGGCCCATCCGGTTCTGCAACATCCACGAGGACGTCCGCGCCGGCGCCGAGGCCGTCGGCCTCTCGCACGTCGTGACGGTGCACAGTTGCGAGGCCGAGGCCCGCGCGGCATTCGCCCAATAGCGGTCAGGAGATCGGGGCTAGGGGGTAGGAGGACCGGCGGCCGTGCGCTTGCTCGCCGATGGTTCGTCGTCCCTCCCTCCTGGTCCCTGATCCCTGGCCCCTAACCCCTGCTGCACAGCCAGGCCGACGGCGAAAACCGTGGACGACCCGACCAGGGCGAACCACGGGAATGCCAGCTCGGTGCCGGCCCAGGCATAGAGCACGGCAGCCGCGCCGGCGAGAACGCCGGCCATCGCGGCCGCCTGGCCGACGCGTCGCGTGAGGATCCCCAGCAGGAACAATCCCAGCAGGATCCCCGAGACCAGGCCGGCGATCTTCAGCGCGTTCTCGACGACGCTCTCCTTCAGCAGCCGGGCGCCAAAGGCCACGGCGGCCAGGATGACGCCCCAGACCACCGTCATCGCCCGCGAGACCCGCACCAGGTGCTGCTCGTCCTTCCGGCCGGTCAGCGGCCGGTAC
The DNA here is from genome assembly GCA_027452145.1 of Planctomycetales bacterium. GTDB lineage: Bacteria > Planctomycetota > Planctomycetia > Isosphaerales > Isosphaeraceae > JAKAUH01. The sequence continues at coordinate 12,678 of DAIDHB010000172.1, read as the reverse complement.
AGGTCGTTGACGATCGTCGAGGCCGAGGAGTTCAGCGAGCCCGCCAGCGTCCCCATCGCCGCCGAGAAGATCGCCGCGATCACCAGGCCCAGCACGCCCCTCGGCAGGTAGTGCACGATGAAGTACGAGAAGACCTGATCAGCGCTGCGCACATTGCCGCCGACATCCGCCGTCGGCGGGAACTCGCGGTAGAACACCCACAGGCTCGCGCCGATGAACAGGAAGAAGGCGAACTGCACCAGGATCACGAACCCGCTGGAAACCAGCGCGATCGCGGCCTGGCGTTGCGACCGCGCCGACAGGTAGCGCTGGACCATCAACTGGTCGGCGCCATGCGTCGCGGTGTTCAGCACCATCCCGCCGATCAACCCGGCCCAGAAGGTGTACGGCTGGCTCAGGTCGATCGAAAAATCCAGCAGCCGGAACTTCCCCGCGGCACTGGCCTGGTGGACCAGCTCACCCCAGCCGCCCGGTATCTTGTGGGCCAGGATCGCCAGCGCGACCGACGCGCCCAGGATATACACGCCGAACTGGATCACGTCGGTCCAGATCACGGCCTTCATGCCGCCGAGGAACGTGTAGACGATCGTGATCGCCGCGACGGCGATGATGGCCGTCTCGGGCCGCCACTGGGTGAGGTTCTGGAGCACCGTCGAGGCGAGGAACAGCCGCAGGCCGTCGCCCAGCGACCGCGCGACGAGGAACAGCAGCGACGCGGTCGTCCGGGTCGGGCCGCCGAAGCGGTCCTGGAGCAGTTGATAGGCCGTCAGCACCTCGCCGCGGAAATAGGCTGGCAGGAGCACCGCGGCGACCACGACCCGGCCCAGCAGGAAGCCGAACGCCAGTTGCAGGAACCGGAAGTCCTCGCTGTACGCCAGTCCGGGGACGCTCAGATAGGTGACGATGCTGGTCTCGGTCGCCACGATCGAGATCATCACGGCCCAGGTCGGGATGTTGCTCTCGCCGAGGAAATAACCCCGAAGCCCCTGCGACCGAGAGCCCAGCCAGGCCCCCAGCGCGGTGCATCCGGTCACATAAGCGGCGATCACGGCGAAGTCGAGGGGGCTCATGCGGGCGAGGTCTCTGCGGGAACGCGATCGGTCATCGGGGCCTGGCGGCCGGCTAGCGTATCATTCGATGCCGGCTCAGGGAAACGACAGCTTCCCCAGCAGCCTCGGCGCACCGGCGCCGGTGACGGGCGGGAGATGCGCCGGCATCCCACGGAGCGTCATGTCGGCCAGGACGGCGAAGGCCATCGCCTCGCGAGCGTCGGACGGTACGCCCAGCTCGTCCGAACGGCGCACGGGCACCGGCGCGACGAGCGCGGCGATCCGCTCCATCAGCGCCGGATTGTAGACGCCGCCTCCGGCCGCCACGATCTCCTCGACCGGCGGGCCGAGCTCGCCGCACTGGCGAATCCCCAGGGCGACCGTCCGGGCGACGAACTCGGTGAGCGTTGCCATCAGGTCGACGTCCGCGGCGCCGTGACGGGCGATCGCGCGCTTGACGAACGCGTCGCCGTACATCTCGAACCCCGTGGACCTGGGCGGCCGGCGGGCGAGGAACGGATCGCCGTCGAGCAGCTCGGCGAGCGTCGCCTCGTCGACCTGGCCCGCGCGAGCGAGCCGGCTTTCGATGTCGCAGTCCATCCCCCCGCCCGAGATCCGCCGCGCCAGGCGATCGAGCGGCGCATTGGCCGGACCGGTGTCGAAACCAAATACCCGCGCCGGGTCATCGTCAAGCACCGTGAGATTCGCGATCCCGCCGAGGTTGAGGATTGCTCGGCGAGGAGGCGGGCCCTCGCCTGGCCGTCTGCCAAACAGGACGGCATCGGCGATCGGCGACAGCGGCGCGCCCTCGCCGCCGGCCGCCACGTCGCGGGCGCGGAAGTCGGCGATCACCGTGCAGCCCGTGCGCTCGGCGATCACGTCGCCGTCGCCGACCTGGAGCGTCGCCCGGATCGCGCCGGCGACGCCGCTGTGGTGATACACGGTCTGCCCATGCGAGCCGATGAGGTCGATCTCTCCCGGGGGGATGCCTGCGCTATCAAGCGTCGCCAGGCAGGCCGAGGCGAACGCCTCACCAACCAGGGCATGCAGCTCGGCAAGGCCGCGCACGTCGAGGGCCGCGATGCCGAAGACCCGCCGCCGGACTTCGGGGTCATGCGGGTGCTCGCGATAATGGAGCAGCTCGGCCGCGACCCGGCCGCCCTGGCCGGTCATCCGGCAGACGGCGACGTCGATCGAGTCGGCACTCGTGCCGGACATCAGGCCCACGACCAGGCGCGCGGGCTTCCGGCTGCGCTCCAGTAATTCAGCCAGCGGATGGGTCATGCGGTCTTGCCCGGAATGGGTGAACTGTTCGATCCTGGCGGTCGAATGTAGCAGGTTTCGGGGTCGCGGGGCAGCCGCGCCTCGAGGGATCTCCAGGAGAAGATCGGGGACCTCATGGCCTTCGGGCGGCATCCGTCGTATCGTCGGATGGTCCCCGACCGCGGCGATCGACGTGCGCCGGGAGGCTCGTCTTCCGGATCGCCGCGGCAAACACCACCCAGAGCGAGAACATCGTGAACGTTTCCCTCGCCGGCAAGACGGCCGTGATCACGGGCGCGGGCTCCGGGATCGGCCGCGCCACGGTCATCAGGTTCCTGGAGGCCGGCGCGGCCGTCGTCGCGGTCGACCGTCGCGAGGACCTCGCCGAATCGCTCGGCGCGGATCCTCCGGCTGGGCACCTCGAGCGGCTCGCCACGGTCGTCGGCGACGTGGCGACCGACGAAACCGCGCGCGAATTCACCCGGGTCGCGCTCGCCCGCTTCGGCGGCCTGGATGTCCTGATCAACAACGCGGCCGTCAGCGTCGTGAAGCCGCTCCACGAGCACACGCCCGAGGAGTGGGACTTCGTGATGGATACCAACGTCAAGGCGATCTACTGGGCGGCCCGGCACGTCATCCCGGTGATGATCGGACGCGGCGGGGGCGTGATCCTCAACGCCGGGTCGATCTCGGGCGAGGTCGGCATCCCGGGGCAGGGGGCCTACGCCGCCTCCAAGGGCGCCGTGCACCAGATGACCCGGCAGATGGCCATCGAGTACGCGCCGCACGGGATCCGCGTGAACGCCGTCTGCTGCGGGACCGTCGACACGCCGCTGGTGCACCGCTCGGCCGAGCTCTCGGGCGACCCCGACGCCTTCTGGAAGATGCTCCGCCAGGGCCACCCGATCGGCCGGATCGCCTCGGCCGAGGAGGTCGCCGACTTCTACCTGTACATGGCCAGCGACCGGGCCACGTTCTTCACCGGCTCGCTCGTCATGCTGGACGGCGGATTCACCGCCCGTTGACAGGGCCCATGATCAGGAGTGTGCCGTGAATCGCATCGTCATCGCCGTCCTCTTGCTCATTTCGACGCTGGGCCTCGCGCATGGTGCAGCCGCCCAGGAGGCCCGGATCTTCGTGCAGGCCGACCGGCCGGGCTCGTCGCTCACGCGAAACATGACGGGCGTCTGCATCGAGGACGTGAACCACGAGCTCTACGGCGGCATCGACAGCCAGATGCTCTTCGGCGAGAGCTTCCAGGAGCCGCCCATCGCGAAGGTCGAGGGCTTCGCCGCCTACGGCGGCACCTGGACCATCGAGGGCGACGTCCTCCGCGCGGCGGCCGGCGACGGCCCGAAACTCGTCGCCGAGCGGACGGAGCCGGCAACCGGCGAGGTCTCGGTGCAGGTGCGGTTCGCCGACAAATCGCCGGGCCTGGCGGGCCTGATCGTGAAGGTGAGCCAGCCCGGCGTGGGGGCCGACCGTTTCCAGGGTTACGAGGTCTCGCTCGACCCCGGCCGGCAGTTGCTCGTCCTCGGCCGACACCGCCAGAACTGGGAGCACATCCGCGATATCCCCTGCGCCGTGGCGGTCGGCCGGTGGATCGAGCTGAAGGTCCTGATGCGCGAGACCGCGCTGGCGGTCGTCGTCGACGGCCGGCAGGTGTTTGCAATCGAGGATAGCCGAAATCCGCTGCCGGCCGGCTCAGTCGGCCTGCGTACCTGGCAGCGCGAGGCATCCTTCCGGGGGCTGGAACTCCGTCGCGGCGATCAGACCGAGGAGCTGGCCTTCCGGGCGGTCGACCCGCACGGCGACGGCGGAGTCAGCGGGATGTGGCGATCCGTCCGGCGCGGTTCGGCGGCCGGACGCCTCGCGCCGGAGGCCGAGCGGCCCTTCGCCGGCTCGACGAGCCAGCGGATCACCTTCATCCGCGGCGAGGGCGCGATCGGCGTCGAGAATCGGGGACTCAACCGCCGCGGGCTGAGCTTCGCCGCGGGCAAGCCCTACGAAGGCTACCTCTGGATCCGGGCGGATCAGCCGGCCGAGGTCCGCGTCGCGGCCGAGAGCGGCGACGGGTCGCGTACCTACGGCGAGGCCGTGCTCAAGGTTGATGGGTCCGAGTGGAAGCGCTACAACTTTGCGCTCACGCCTTCGGAGAGCGGCGAGGGCGGGCGATTCACCGTGACCCTCGCGAGGCCCGGCTCCGTGGTCCTCGGCTACGCGTTCCTCCAGCCGGGGCCGTGGGGCCGGTTCCATGACTTGCCCGCCCGCCGCGACGTGGCCGAGGGGCTGATCGACGAGGGCGTGACCGTCATGCGGCTCGGCGGCTCGATGGTCAACGCCAGGGGCTACCGCTGGAAGAACATGATCGGCCCGCGCGACCGGCGCCCGCCGTATCAAGGCACCTGGTACCCGTACTCGTCGAACGGCTGGGGAATCTTCGAGTTCCTCGGGCTCTGCGAGGCGGCCGGGGTCCAGGCGATCGTCGCCGTCAACATGGACGAGACCCCGCAGGACCTCGTTGATCTGGTCGACTACGCCAACGGGCCGGTCGACAGCACCTGGGGCAGCCGCCGGGCCGCGGACGGCCATCCGGCGCCATATCGGCTCAAGTATCTCGAGCTGGGCAATGAGGAGGCTGTCGACGAAGCCTACTGGCGCCGGTTTCGGCCGATGGCCGAGGCAATCTGGGCGAAGGACCCCGAGGTCACCCTGATCGTCGGCGATTTCGAGTACAGGCAGCCGATTGCCGATCCGGATCACTTCGAGGGAGCGCCGCGGATCGAGTCCCTCGCCGCTCACAAGAAGATCCTCGACCTGGCGCGGGCCAGGAATCGCGAGGTCTGGTTCGACGTCCACATCTGGAACCACAATCCCCGCGAGGCGAGGGGGCGGATCGCCGCCCTGGCGTCGTTCGACGGGGCGCTGGCGAAGCTGAGCCCCGGCGCGCCGTACAGGCTCTGCGTGCTCGAGGAGAACGCGATCAACCACGCCGTTCGCCGGGCGGTGGCGCACGGCGAGACCGTCAACGGGCTGATGCGGATGGGCGACCGGGTCCCGATCGTCTGCGCGGCCAACGCCCTCCAGCCCGACGGCCAGAACGACAACGGGTGGGACCAGGGCCTGCTGTTCCTGGACCCGTCGAAGGTCTGGCTCCAGCCGCCGGGTTACGTGACGCGCATGATCTCGCGAAACCAGCAGCCCGTCGTCGTGGACGCGAAGGCCGACGGCGACTCCGGCGACCTGGACGTGACCGCCACTCGTAGCGCCGACGGCACCACGCTGGTCGTCCAGGTCGCCAACGTGGGCGGCCAGCCCCGGCCGTGCCGCATCCGGGTCGAGGGCTTCACGCCGTCGAAGCCCACCGCCAGGGTCGAGGAGCTGACCGGCCCGCTGGACGCCGTGAACACGACGAGGGAGCCGGCCCGGATCGCGACGAGGCAGGCCGAGTGGCGCCTCGACGCGAAGGACGGCGGCGGCTACACGTTCCCGCCGTACTCGTTCACCGTGCTGCGGTTCGAGGGCAAGCCAGGGGCGAAGGTCCCCGAGGCCGGATCTCGTTGATCGGACCCGAGCACGGCAGGCATTCCGTCCATTTTCGAGAGCGAGCAGAAACGATGGATCTGAACCTGAAGGGGCGCGTCGCGGTCGTCACGGGCGGGGCCAGCGGGATCGGCCGGGCGGCCGCGCGGGCGTTCGCGGCCGAGGGCGCCCATGTGGCCCTGTGGGACCTGGGCGACGCCGGGGCCGCCGTCGCGGACGAGATCCGCTCGACGTTCTCCGTCCGCGCGATCGCCGTCGCGGCCGACGTGGCCGAGGAAGCTCCGATCGCGTCGGCCGTCGAGCGGACCGTCGCCGAGCTCGGCCCGATCGACCACCTGGTGCATGCCGCGGCGATCGGGTCGGGCAAGTTCGGCTTCCCCTTCACCAACCTCCGGCCGTCCGACTGGCCGCGAGTGCTGCGAGTGAACGTGATGGGCATGGCCGTCGTCGCGCACGCCGTGGCGCCGCGGATGGTCGAGCGCACAGGCGGCACGTTGGTGTTTGTCGCCTCGGTGGCCGGTCAGATCGGCTCGCAGACCGACCCGCCCTACAGCGCCTCGAAAGCGGCCAACATCAACTTCGCCCAGTGCCTGGCGAAGGACCTCGCCCCGCACGGCGTCCGCGTGAACACGGTCTGCCCCGGGATGGTCCAGACCCCGCTGAACCGCGGGGTCTGGCAGGCCTGGCACGACCAGACACCGGAGGCCGAGCGGCTGCCGTACGAGGAATGGTCGGCCCGCAAGATCCGCGCGGTGGTGCCCCTCGGCCGCTGGCAGACCCCCGAGGCCATCGCCGACATGATCGTCTTCCTGTCCTCCGACCGCACGGCGCACGTCACGGGCCAGACGATCAACGTCGACGGCGGGTTCGTGATGCACTGGTAGGCCGCCAAATCGCGTTCCACCTGCCGCTCGACGCGGCCTCCTCTTGATGGGCCCAGACAAATGTCGCATGCTGGAAAGACGGGACCAGCACCTCTCCCGGAGGTCCAGCCATGAGACGCGCACTCTCCGCCTTCCTGCTCCTGCTCGGACTGCCGCTGTCGGTCGCCGCCTGCCTCTGGGACACCGACACCCCGCGCGACGAGGCCCGGGGACTGCCCGAGGTCGTCGCCGTGCTGACGGGACGGTTCGAGAGGAACCCGCCGCGGTACTACGAACTTCGCCTGAAGCGAGTAACGGAGCACCTCCAGAGCGAGCCCGGAGACCTCGCCGCGTACGACGACGCCGGGGTCGCCTGCGACCGCCTCGGCCGGGGCGACGAGGCGATCGCCTGGATGGAGAAGAAGCGGGCCCAGCTCGACGGGCTCGACCCCACGCGGCCCGAGGTGAAGGAGCAGCGCTACCGCTACCACGCGAACCTCGGCACGTTCCTGGTCCACCGCTGGGTCCGGCAGGGGTCCGACCGGTCGCGGATCGGCGAGGTGAAGGCAGCGCGTGACGAGATCGCCCGGGCGATCGAGATCAACCCGAACGCGCATTTCGGCCGCGAGAAGTACCAGTTGCGGGCGATCGAGTTCCTCATCAACCCGCCCGAGCTGGCCGATGGCGGGGACCTGCCGAACCTGCTCGGCTGGAACCTCGAGGACGTCGCCTACGCGCGGATTGACTCCAGGGAGGCCCACGACGCCGTCCGTGGGCTCGCCGGCCTGATCGTCCTGGGCAACGCCTGGGAGAGCGTCGACGTCTATCACGCGCTGGGGATGGCCCTCCAGTCCGACTGGACGGGCTACGAACGGAAGCGCGAGGGAGCCCGGAACACGCTGGCGTACCTGGCCTGGCTGCGATGCCGCGAGCTGATCGACGCCGGCAAGGGTTCGATGATCCCCGGCGCGCCCCGGGGCGAATTCCTGAAGAAAATGATCCGCCAGCCGCCGTGGGTGTCCGCCTCGAAGCGGCTCGACGCCGATTTCATCGAGCTCCGCGCCGAGGCCGACGCCTGGCACGCAAGGCGCACCGCGTTCATGAACGCGCGGCTGGAGCAGGGCCGGCATCCCGACACCGACTCGCATTTCTGGGACGGCTACGCTGCTCGTCCCGCGCCGGAGTTGCCGGCGACGATCAACCCTCCCACCCCTCTCTGGCAGAAGGCGACCGAGAGGGCGGGCGTGGTGGCCGTCCTGGCCGTCCCGTCGTTCCTGGTCGTCTGGCTGGTCGGCCGCTCGGTACGGGCGCGGCGGAAGCCGGCCCGACCGGCCGAGTGGTGATAGAATGCGATCGAGGAGGTGACCCGTGCCGATCCACGACTGGACCCGCGTCGACGCCGGGACGTTCCACGACTTCCACCAGGGCTGGACGATCGAGATCCGCAACCGGCTGAACGGGGGCATCCTCCCGGACGGCTACTTCGCGATGGCCGACCAGCGGATCGGCGGCCCGGAGCCGGACGTCGTCGCCCTGCGGCTTCGTGGGCCCGAGCCAACCGGCGGTCTGGTCGTCGCGAACACACCGCCCCGCATCAAGCAGGCCGCCCGGGTCGAGACGGAGGCGGCTCTTTACGCGAGGAAGTCCAACCGGATCGCGATTCATCACGGGCTCGGCCGGGTCGTGGCGATGATCGAGGTCGTCTCGCCAGGCAACAAGGACAGCAAGCACGCGATTGCCTCATTTGTTGCGAAGGCGGTCGACTTCATCCGCAACGGGATTCACTTCCTGGTGATCGACCCGTTCCCACCCGGCCCACGCGACCCCGACGGCATCGCCCAGGCCATCTGGGATCAACTCGTCGGCGACCCGCTCGCGACCCGCCCCGAGGACGGGCAGGCGACCATCGCAGCCTTCGACGCCGGCGAACCCTTGACCGCCTACGCCGAGGCGGTGGCGATCGGCGAGCTGCTCCCCGACGCGCCGCTGTTCCTGGGCCCAGGCTGGTACGTCAACGTTCCCCTCGAGGCGACCTACCAGGCGTCCTGGAACGTAACCCCCGGCCCGATCCGCGACCGCCTCGGCACCCTTCCCGACCCGCCTTATCCAGCCTGATTGTCCATCCCCGGAAAACTTCAAAAAAAATTGGAAAATTTTTTCTCGAATTACAGCAGAGGCTTACGTCAAAAAATCGCCCCAAAATTCGGAGACCCCCGCGCAGTTTTTGCAAACCTGATACATCCTGTAGATAGAAGCACAGCAGGGGTAGAGGGGAATATAGGGGCCGAAACCGCCGGAATGCATGCATGATCCTCCGGCCAGGACGCCCTGGGCGGGTGAGAATCCCGACCGAGAGCCAGGAGCAGACGGGCGACGACTTCCTTCCAGTCCAGATGAATCGGGCCGATCCGGGGGATCTTCATCCTCCAGGCCCGCCGCGAATGAGATGGCTGGCGACAGGTGAGACGGACGTTGATCGGGGTTTTCCGATCGGACGACGGGCTCTCGTTGCCGGCGATGATGTTTCCTCGATGCCGCCCGGTCACCCGGCCCCGTCGCCGCGGCCGGGCGTTGGCATTGGACGACGACCCAACCAGACGAGCGAGGGCGAGATGGACGCGTGCAGTCGATCTGACGTCCAGCTTTATGAGCGCGCGTTGCGCCAGGGCTGGAACGTCCCGCAAGCGGTGCGCGAGCAGATCATCGCGACGATGCAGGCGATGCTCGCGGACGAGAAGTCCTCGGCGCGGGAGCGGAACGCGGCGGCCCGGCTGCTGGTGCAGGCCAGCCGCGTCGAGCTGGACGCGATCCGGGTGGCGCAGGCCGCCGAGTTCCACGACCTCGAACGCCGCCTGCGGGCGCTGGAGGAGCACGATGCCGGACTGGCGAAGGCTGAAGGCGGGGCTTGACCGCCTGGAGCAGCGTCGGGCCGAGCGTCGGGGGGATCGGCACCGCTGGGACTGGTACGCCGACGGCTGCCCGTGCGGCCGGCCGGCCGGCGCGTGCCGCGAGCATCCCCGCGCCCGAGCGAACCAGCGGCCGCCCGAGGGAGACTGGCGCACCTGGCTCATGCTGATGGGCCGCGGCTCGGGCAAGACCCGCGCGGCCGCCGAGTGGGTGCGCCGCCGCGTCGAGAGCGGCGCCTCGGGGCGAATCGCGCTGGTCGGCCCGACCGCCGCGGACGTCCGCGACACCATGGTCGACGGCCAGAGCGGCATCCTGGCCGTCTGCCCGCCGTGGTTCCGACCGCGGTACGAGCCGACCCGACGACGGCTCACCTGGCCCAACGGCGCCCGCGCCACCACGTTTTCGGCCGACGAGCCCGACCGCCTCCGCGGGCCCGAGCACGACGCCGCCTGGCTCGACGAGCTGGCGTCGTGGCGCTATCCCGAGGCTTTTGACAACCTGCTCTTCGGCCTCCGCCGCGGCGACGACCCGCGGCTCTGCGTGACCACCACACCGAGGCCCGTGCGACTGGTCACCGACCTGATCGACGACCCCACCACGGCCGTCTCGCGCGGCACGACCTACGACAACCGGGCCAACCTGGCGCCGGCGTTCTTCGACCGGATCGTCTCGCGCTACGAGGGCACCCGGCTGGGCCGGCAGGAGCTGATGGCCGAGGTGCTGGAGGTCTCCGACCGGATCTGGTTCCCCGGCTTCGACCCGTCGCGGCACGTCACCACATCGGCCGAATTCGACCCGAATCTGCCCGTGCACCTGGCGGTCGATTGCGGCATCTCGCGGCACTTCGCCGCGGTCTGGTTCCAATCCCACGAGCTGGAAGACAGCGACGGCCGCGGCGGGCACCGGGTGATGGTGTTCGGCGACTACCACGCCGAGGGCCTTTATGCCGAGGCCGCCGCGCGGGCGATCCGCGAGCGGGGCGAGGCTCTGACCAACAACGGCCGGCTCGACTCGGTCCGGCTCGACCCGTCGGCCTCGGCGCGGACGGGGATCGGGCCGTCGGCATACGGCGAGTTCGAGCGGATCTTCGGCGGCGAGCGGCTGGGCCACTGGCCTTCGCACCGGGTGACCGACGGCCTGGACCAGCTCGAGCGGCTGCTGGAGCGCGACCGGCTGACGATCCACCCGCGCTGCGAGCAACTGAAATCGGCGTTCCTGAACTACGCCCGCCGACGGACGGGCCGGGGCGACTGGCTGGACGTGCCGGCCGACCCGCAGCATCCGCACGAGGACCTGATGGACGCCCTGCGTGGGGGCGTCCGCGACCGATTCCCCGAGGTCCGGCTCGAGCAGCCGGCCCGCGTGCCGGCGATGGCCGAGAGGACAGCACTATGAACGCGACGATGACGCAGACGAACACGAGTAAGGCGACGACGACGATGAGGCCCACCCCGACGACGGCGGCGCCGACGATGGCCGTGCGGCGGCGGAAGGAGATCGCATTCCTGGCGCGCCACCTGTTCGGCCAGATGCGGGACCTGGTGACGGCCATCGGCGAGCTGGTCCCGGCCGAGCTGGCCGATGGCGACGGCGTGCTCGTCGAAGACCACCCGCTCCTTGCCATCGCCGAGCAGCTCGACGAGGCGATGCTGTGCTTCAACCTGATCCAGGAGGAGCTCGGCCTGCCGGCGGGGATGGCGCCGCGGTACGGGCGGTAGCTCGGCGGGAACTGCGGCGTCCGGCCGACCCCAAAAAAGGCGGCTTGCGAGTCGGTACAGGCCGGTCGACGGAGTTCGTCGGCCGGCGGGATGACGGCGGCATCCGGGGATGGAAATTGAAGGGGGGGGACGTACAATGTGGGCGTTGCTTGCGATGCGAGAGTCCTTCGCTCCCGAGGCCGATATGCCTTCCACGACACTCAGGTCCCTTCAGTTTGCCGAGAGAAGGGGCCAGCCGAAGGAATGGATCCTGGACAGGCTCACACTCGGTCCGGTCAATCTGATCGTAGGTACAAACGCGACGGGCAAGTCGCGGACGATCAATACCATCAACAACCTGTCCAGGATGCTTCTCGCGGATCCGAGCGTGCGCCTGGTATCCGCAGCATATGATGTATCCTTCGAGAGCGATGGCTGCGAACTGAGGTACGTCGTCGAGATTGAGCAGGCGAAGGTCATCAGGGAGGAATTCCACCGCGATCGAGAACAGCTCCTCCAGAGGGGGCCGGACGGGGGCGAGATCTTCGCGGAAGTTGAGGAAAAGAAGACACGTTTCAAGCCGCCTGAGAACGAGCTGGCGGCAGTAGCCAGGCGGGACTCATTGCAACACTCGTTTCTCGAACCCCTCCACACCTGGGCGAGTTCCGTACGACACTACGAGTTCGGATCGAGGCTCGGCAAAGACAACTTCGCGATGTTCATGAAGGATGGACCGGAACCGGACGAACGCAACGCCAACCAGATCGTGGGGATCTACGCGAAGGCGTTTCGACTCTTTGGATCAAAGTTCATCGACGCCGTGAAGCAAGACATGTCCCGCCTGGGGTATGAACTGGATAGCCTCGAATTGTGCGCCCCGGAAGGGCTGGTGATCCTTGCCCCCGGGCCAGCGGTTACCGTTCAGGGACTGGGTGTGAGAGAGCGAGGAATCGGTGGGGTCGTGGATCAGCTCGAAATGTCCCAGGGCATGTTCCGGGCGCTCTCGATCCTGATCCAGGTCAACTATGCCCGACTGGCCGATCGCTCGTACTGCATCCTGATCGACGATATCGGCGAAGGGCTCGATTTCGACCGCTCGGCGAGGCTCATCGAATTGCTCCGGGACCGGGCGGCGGAGTCTTCCTTCCAGCTCATCATGGCGACCAATGACCGGTTCGTGATGGACCACGTGCCGCTCGAGGAATGGACGGTGCTGCAACGCCAGGGCAGCCATGTGCGAGTCTTCAACGACGCGAACTCGCGGGAGCTGTTTGAAGACTTCAAGTTCACCGGGCTGAGCAATTTCTCCTTCCTCGAGACGGACTTCGCCCGGGGGCCGATCGAGGAGGCGACGGC
>DAIDHB010000171.1 GCA_027452145.1 Planctomycetales bacterium | reverse complement strand
ATGCGACGGCAGGATCTCCGGCCGTTCAGTGAGGTCACGGCCGCCCACCGCCGTCCCTTGGCCCGGATCGGCAGCAGACGTCCGGCCGCCGACGGTCGCCGGGTCGGCCTACGATGCCGGCGCAAACGGCTCGACGGGACGAGAATGGATCGTCGGCTGGACGCCGGACTGGATCCGCTGGATTTCCGCCTGGACCTTGGCGACCTCGCGGGGAGTGGCGAGGACCTCGAGGACCGTCTCGGCGACATACCGGCCGCCCGGCTCGAGCCTGACGACGCGGCCGCGGTCCCGCTCGAACGGGCGCGGGTTGGGGTAATTGGTGCCGGGCTCGAGCCCCGTGACGTATCCATCGCGCAGGCCGGCGGTATTCTTCCAGAGGGTGAACGCGGGTAGCTGCTCCTTTCGGAACCGCAGCACGACACCCCGCTCGCCGGCCGCGTTGTGGAGCATGGCGAGTGTCGGTCCGGAAGGGCCGTCGCCCGGGGAGGCGTCGGCCACCAGTTCGTCGAGCGGGTCGATGCCGGCCGCGAGGTCGTAGAAGTACACCTGCTCGGCATATCCGGGCCGGGGCCCTTCGTAGCGGTCATGGGCGTCGATTCCCTCCTGGGCACGGGCATCGCGGGGGCACACGGCCCGGAACGGCGCAGAAAACCGCGCCCCCTCGTCCAGGAACGGCGGCCCAAAGTTCCAGTGATAGAGGAGCTGGAACTCGGCCGGCTGGTCCTTCAGGTTGACGACCTCGTCTCGCACCGTCAGCCGGTTGGTGCCGGGGATCGTACGATAGCGTGTCTCCAGGCGAAGCTGGGGACCGAAGAGGCGGACCTCCTCGACGTGGCCCTCGACGGTGATCTCGTGCGGCGGGTCGGGATCGACATGCACGGCGACGTACGAAGCCGGGATGTTGGCGATCCGCCCATGCAGGCCGAACGCCACCCGGCTCTCGCCGCCGTCCGGGTTCGGCGTCCGCAGCTCGAACGGCGCGCCGTTGTTCTCGAGGCCGCAGCGGACCATCAATTCGTCGAAACCCTCCAGCCACCCCAGGCCGCCGGATGCCGCCAGGTTCACCAGCGCGGGATGGATCGGGCCGTCGGTCACCGGCGACTCCCAGCCCAGGAAACTCCCCTCGTAGAAGCCCTTCCAGAGCCCCATGCCCCGAGTCGGCACCAGGACGAACCGCAGCGCGCCGTTGTCCACGACGATCAGGTCGACCCCGTCTCGCCGACCGCCGTGCAACCGCCGCTTGCTCAACGACCAGGGCGCCGTCACGGCCAGCCCCAGCTCGGCCGAGTCGACCGTCAGGGTCTCGACCCACACCTCGTGCGAGACATCCGTCAGCGTGAAAGTAGGCATCGCGAACCTCGCTGCTGCGTGAGGAATTCCCGCGCCCGGCGATGCGGCCGCCGGACGGCGGACTCCGCAGGTCGATCATCGCCGTGCCCGGGAGCCTTCTCCTGAACATCCGCGACGCGCCGATGCAGGATAATGGCGCACATGCGAGCCATCCTATGACCCGGCCGCGCCCGAATCCAGCCGGTCGTCGCGGCCACCGGGCAGCAAATGGGCCATTTTCGAGACACCTGTCCTTGACTTCGGCACGGGGCTTGCGATAACCAACCGCAATGGCTCCGCGAACGATGGACTCCCGGGCCCACAAATAGGCCAGATCCCAACCGGGGGCATCATCACGACCGGCGTTCCGCCGGCAATCGAAGGGAGACGGAGCCCCGGCGTCACAACCAGGAATCGACTTCACGCACCGAAACCGCCGGATCGGGCTGCGCCCCGGACCACGGCGACCATACACGGCGACGGCCGCCTGGCCGCTCGGCCCCAAAAGGGAGACCTCACCATGTTGGGCACTCTTCAACGCGATCGACGCACCCGTCGGCAGTCTCAGTACCATCTCGAGACCCTCGACGATCGGATCGTCCTCTCGGCGGCGGCCGCCGGGGCCGTGGCCGAGTCCACCGCGCAGGCGGCGGCCATCGAGCATCGTCAGGAGGTCCGGATGGCCCACCACGAGGAGCTCCTCGCCCGTCGGGAGGCCCGTCACGAGGCCAGGCTCGCGCGGGTCGAGGCCCGCCACGAGGCCAGGCTCGCGCAGGTCGAGGCCCGCCGCGAGGCCAGGCTGGCGTTCATCACGGCCCGTTCTGGCGTCCCCAACCCCAATATGGCCGCCGCGGCCATGAATCCGGCAGCGGTCTCCGGCACCGCCTCGAATTCGGCCTCGGCGAGTGGTGCCGGCGCCGCCGCGACCGCCTCGACCACGATCGCGGCCCCGGCGATCGTGTCGACGCCTGGCAACAGCACCAACCCCAGCCAGCAGGTGCCCCAGTATCCCGTCACGACCCCGGCCACCGGCACCGGCACCGGCACCGGCACCGGAGCCGGCGCGGTCACTGGCACCGGCTCGAGCACCACCTCGCCGGGCCCGCTCCCGGCAAACGTGTCGGCGGCGCTCCAGGCGCTCTACCAGGAGTATGAGAATGCGGGCGGCGGCAGCTCGTTCACGCCCAGCCTCCCCTCCGACAAGCAGCTCGAGATCAGCGGCACCGACGTCGGCGTGAGCCTCAAGGTCAGCACCTCCAGCGATTTCAACACGATCCTGTCGCAGCTCCAGTCCGACGGGCTCCAGGTGTCCACTTCCTCTTCCGCTTACGGCCTGATCGACGGGATGCTGCCGATCGCCGACCTGCCGACCGTGGCGACCGTCGTCGCCAGCGTGAACCCGACGCCGCCGCCGAGCTTCAAGTGATCCGCGTGCCGATTTCCGCGCGACCGGCGCGTGGACCGAGTACCGCTGGGCCCGGGCCGTCCCTCCTCGCGAGGCCGGCCCGGGCCCTTCCCTTGCGCCGCGGGCCGGCGCGCCCAGGGCCCCGGCCGCGCCGGGTGGATTCGAGGCCCGGTCCGGGCGCGTGGTTGACGGGGGACTCTCCGGCGGTTTAGCCTGAGCCGAAGGCCGGAGTCCGTCCTCGCCTCGCCCCCGGGCCATCACCGGGGCATGGGCTCCGGCCGGTCGTGCGATCGCACTCTCCGGATCACACCCACCAGGTGGAGGTTGGCTCCCATGGCAGACGCACAGGTCAGCGGCCGGTCGGAGGATCAGGGATCGTTCGCGGACGGGACGACGGGATCCGTCTCGCGCCGGCAGTTCGTGAGGGCTGTCGGCACCGGCCTCGTGGCGGCGTCGGCGCCGATCTTCGGCGGCCGGGCGTTCGCGGAGGGTCCGGCGAAGTCGGGACCGACCCCCTCGTCGCCCGCCGAGACGGCCGTCGGCCGGTTCTTCAAGACGCTTTCGACCGAGCAGCGCAAGCTGATCTGCTTCCCGTTCGACCACCCCTTGCGATCGAAGGTCGGCAACAACTGGGCGATCGTGGATCCGACGATCGACGACATGAAGCCCGAGCAGCAGGCGCTCTGCCGCGAGATCATGAAGAACCTGTGCTCCGAGGAGGGGTACGAGCGGTTCATGAGGCAGATGCAGGACGACGCCGGCGGCTTCGAAAACTACCACGTCGCCGTCTTCGGCGAGCCGGGTACCGAGAAGCCGTTCGAGTGGGTACTCACCGGCCGCCATGATACCCTCCGCGCCGACGGCAACAGCGTCGAAGGCGCCGCGTTCGGCGGGCCGATCTTCTACGGGCACGCCGCCGACGGCCACGATAACGAGGACGCGAAGCACAAGCACAACGTCTGGTGGTACCAGGCCGAGCAGGCCAACAAGATCTTTGGGACGCTCGACGAGAAGGAGCGCGGCGTGGCCCTCGTCGCGAAGTCGCCGAGCGACGCGCCCTCGACGACCCGCCTGAAGGGCACCCGACTTCCCGCGACCGGCCTGGAAATCGCCGGGCTGGATGGCCAGCAGAAGGCCATGGTCCGCGAGCTCGTCGACATGATGCTGCGTCCGTTCCGGGCCTTCGACGCGGCCGAGGTGCGCGAGTGCCTCGACGCCAACGGCGGCGTCGACAAGCTCCGCCTGACCTTCTACAAGGAAGGCGATATCGGCGGCGACGGCGTCTGGGATCGCTGGACTCTCGAGGGTCCGGCGTTCGCCTGGTACTTCCGCGGCTCGCCCCACGTCCACACCTGGCTCAACGTGGCGCGGAAGGCCTGAACGGTCATTGGTCATTCGTCCCGGGTCATTGGTCATTGGTCCCTGGTCTTGCGCCCCCGGCACAATCCGCCGATTGAGCTGCGTCGGGAAGCTAATGGCGATGCCATGCGGAGCCAAAGGTCGTTTCCGCGACCAATGACCAATGACTAATGACCAGTAACCAGGGACTAATTCCACTCCGCGAGCCGCCGCCGCGCGGCGACCAGCAGGGTGGCGATCTCGTTCGAGCGGGAATCGTCCGGCGAAGTCGTGAGAAAGGTCTGGAGCGGGTCGACCGCCTCGCCGGGGCGTTCGGCCCGCAGGCAGAGGACGCCAAGGTCTCGCACCTCCTCGGCGTCGCGCGGGTTGAGCGCGACGAGCCGCCGCTGGATCGGCAGGACCGACGGCACGTCCTCGGCGCGGAGGTAGATCGACTTGAGATTGCGGAGGATCCGCGTGACGACGACGGCCAGCGGCGCCGGCGCGGTCATCTCGTGGCTGAGATCGACGGGCTGCTGGAGGAGCTCCGACAGCCGGCGCCGGCATGCCTCGCGGTCGAGGATGGCACCCGAGTGGAACGGGTCGACGAACAGGGTCTCGTCGCCGTCGTCGACCCGCAGCATGAAGTGCCCAGGGAAATTCAGCCCGGCAACCGTGAGACCCAGGGGACGGGCGATCGCCCAGTAGAGTACCGAGAGGCTGATCGGGATGCCCAGCCGCCGATCGAGCACCTCGTTCAGATAGCTGTTGCGCGGGTCGTAGTAGTCCTCCTGGTTGCCGCGCAGCTCCTCCTCGACGAAGAGGACCCAGTTGATCTGGCCGAGGACCTCGCGCACGCCGGCCTTCGAGGGGCATCGGGGGCGCACCCGCTCGGAGAGGGCGGCGATCCGAGCGACATAGCCCTCGATATCCAGGCCGGGATAGGCGTCGGCCGCCAGCTCCAGGGCGACGCGAGCCGGGTCGACCTCCGGATCGCCCGAGATCAGGCGGCGGAACTCCGGGCTGTCGGCAAACGGACCGGGACGCAAGCGACCGTCCTCCGCGTCGGGCTCCCAGGGCACGGCCGCCGGCAGCAGGGACAGCCGCGGGCGGCTGCCGCCCGTCCCTCCCAGGGTAGCTCAGGGCCGGGGATGCGGCAACCTGCGATCGCCGGCCGTTTCCGCGGCGACCCGGCCCCAGTTGGTCCCTCGCATTGTCGTCCGCACTCGGATAGCCTGATAGCCGGGTGAACGACGGCTTTCCGGATCCAGCGGCGGTCTCGCCGCGATCCCAACCAGCGAGGGGCAATCGACAATGACGTCCATCCTGAGCCTCATCGCGCTGGCCTTGCCCCTCTCGGGGCAGGCGGCCGAGAAGGTCGACGCCTTGAAGACGGTCGCGGAGCGCAGCGAGTACCGCGCCACGGCGCGCTACGACGACGTGATGGCCTGGTGCCGCGAGTTCGCCCGGACGACCCCCAATGCGCGGCTGACCGAGCTGGGCCGGACGGCCGAGGGCCGCCCGATCCCGCTCGTCATCGTGGCCGACCCGCCGGTCCGCACCGCCGACGAGGCCGCGCGCTCGGGCAAGCTGGTCTGCCTGATCATCGGCAACATCCACGCTGGCGAGGTCTGCGGCAAGGAAGCCCTGCCGATGCTGCTGCGCGACCACTTCCGCGGCCCTCATCCGCCCCTGCTGAAGGACGTCATCCTGGCCGTCGCGCCGATCTACAACGCGGACGGCAACGAGCGGGTCTCGAAGACCAATCGGCCCGGTCAGGTCGGTCCCGAGGAGGGGATGGGCCAGCGCGCCAACGCCCGCGGCCTGGATCTGAACCGCGACTTCATCAAGCTCGAGGCGCCCGAGACCCGCGGGCTCGTGAAGTTCCTGAATGGGTGGAACCCGCACCTGTTCATCGACACCCACACGACCAACGGCTCGTACCACCGCTACACGATCACCTACGACGGCCCCAAGAGCCCCTCCGGCGATCCGAAGGTGCTGGGCTACATGCGCCAGACGTTCTTCCCCGAGGTGACGCGCGTGTTCGAGAAGCGCACCGGGCTCAGGGCGTTCTACTACGGCAACTTCGACCGAGAGCACACGAAGTGGACCACCTATCCGGCCGAGCCGCGCTACGGCACGACCTACGTCGGCCTGCGCGACTGCCTGTCGATCCTGTCGGAGGCGTATGCTTATGCCCCGTTCAGGACGCGAGTGCTGGCGACGCGCGACTTCGTGCTCGACTGCCTGGAGACCGCGGTCGCCCACAAGGCCGAGATCCTGGATCTGCTCGCGTCGGCGCGCCGTTCGTCGGCCCTGGCCACCCCCGGCGGACCGGCGGCGACGATTGCGGTCCGCTCTCGCCTGAAGCCGGCTGCGGGAGGCCCGGTGACCGTCCCCGGCTATGAGGAGCGCCGTGACGAAAATGGCCGGCGAGTCAAGACCGAGACGACGAAGGATTACACCGTTCAGCTCGTCAACGACTTCGAGCCGGCCGAGTCGGTGGAGCGGCCGTTCGCCTACCTGGTGCCGGCTGAGTTCCGCGACGCGGTGTACAACCTCGAGCGCCACGGGCTGTCCGTCGAGGAGCTGCGCGAGGACATCGAGCTCGACACCGAGGTGGACCGCATCGACGCGGTCGAGAGGTCCCCGCGACGGTTCGAGGGGCACCAGGCCGTCACGCTGAAGGTCACGGCGAGGCCCGAGGCCCGCATGATCCGCGCCGGGACGCTCGTGGTGAAGACCGGGCAGCGGCTGGGCCGGCTGGCCGTCGTGCTGCTCGAGCCCCGGTCGGAGGACGGCCTGGCGACGTGGGGGCTGTTCGACGCGGGGATCAAGGAGGGGGGCGACTTCCCGGTGATCCGGCTGCCGAGGCCCGCGTCCCTGTACACGACGGCCGCCGAGCCGCCTCCCGAGGATCGGCCGGCGCCCCAGCCCATCACGCTCAACAGCGGCGGCGGGGGCGGCCGCCGCGGCCGCGGCGGATTCGGATTTGGTTTCGGATTCGGCGGCCAGGCGCGGTGGATCGACGGCTCGCACTGGCTCCAGATGCGCGACGGCCGCTTGATGGTGTTTGACGCCCTGACCGGCCGGTCGAAGCCTTTCATCGACGCGGCCGCGCTGGCGCGAGGCCTTTCGCAGTTGCCGACACTCGAGCGCGAGGATATCCAGGGGATCGTGCGGGGCTTCCAGTTCGACATGGACCCGGCCCGGCGCGGGTTCATCTTCGAGCACAACGAAGATTTGTACTACGCGACCTTCGACGGCAAGACGGCCGTTCGCCTGACCAACCAGCCCGGCCACGAGCAGTGGCCGGCGTTCAGCCCCGACGGCAAGCACGTGGCCTATGTGCGCGACTACGACCTGTATGCGGTCGACCTGGCCACGCAGGCCGAGCGGAGGCTGACCACCGGCGGCCGCGAGAACCTGCGGCACGGGCATTCCGACTGGGTCTACTTCGAGGAGATCTGGAACCGGCGATGGCCGGCGTTCTGGTGGAGCGCCGACTCGAAGAAGGTCGCGTTCCTGGAGTTCGATAACTCGGCGGTGCCCTATCACACCGTGCTCGACGACGCGAGCAGCGGCACCGGGCGGACCGTCGAGCAAACGCACTACCCGCGCTCGGGCGAGCCGAACCCGAAGGTCCGGCTGGGTATCGTGGGAGGCGACGGGGGCGCGGTGCAGTTGGCGGACCTCGCCGACTATTCGCCGGATTCGTCCCTGATCAGTGAGGTCGGCTGGTTCCCGGACGGCACGGCTTATTGCTACGTGCAGGACCGCGCCCAGACCTGGCTCGACCTGGTCAAGGTGATGCCCGGCGGCGGCGAGGGCGACAAGGCGGCGACCCGCCGGCTGTTCCGCGACGCGACGAAGGCGTACATCGAGAGCCCCGGGCCGATCCACGAGTACCGGAACGGTGAGTTCCTCTGGCAGAGCGAGCGCGACGGGTACCGGCACATCTACCTGTACGCCGTCGACGGCACGCTGAAGTCGCAGGTCACGTCGGGCCCCTGGGAAGCTCGGCGGATCGAGCACGTGGATAAGAAGGACGGCTGGATCTACTTCACCGGCACGCGCGAGAAGCCGATGTCCACGGACCTCTACCGGGTCAAGCCCGGCGGGCCGATCGAGCGGCTGACCCGTTCCGAGGGCACGCACACGGCGAGCATGAGCCCGGACGGTCGGCTGTACCTGTCGAGCCGCTCGAGCATCAGCACGCCCGACCGCATCGCGCTCCACGACGTCGACGGGAAGCTGGTGCGCACGATCGACTCGAACCCGTCGCACGAGCTGAAGCGGCTGAAGTTCGGCCCGCACGAGCGGTTCCAGATCCCGGCCCGCGACGGGTTCCCGCTCGAGGCCGAGCTGATCCTGCCGGCCGACATGCAGCCGGGCAAGAAGTACCCGGTGTGGTTCACGACCTACGGCGGCCCGCACGCGCCGCAGGTCTCGGACGGCTGGAACGGCGGCCGGATGCGCGACCACGCCCTGGCGCACGAGGGCCTGGTGATCTTCCACATGGACCCTCGCAGCGCCAGCGGCAAGGGCGCGATCTCGACGTGGACCGCGTACCGGCACCTGGGCGTGCAGGAGACGAGGGACATCGAGGACGCGATCAACTGGCTCAAGAAGAAGCCTTACGTCGACGGGTCGCGGATCGGCATGCAGGGGCACAGCTTCGGCGGCTACATCACGTCGTACGCGATGACGCACACGAACCTGTTCGCCGCCGGGATCGCCGGGGCACCCGTGACCGACTGGCGCGACTACGACTCGATCTACACCGAGCGCTACATGGGCCTGCCGCAGGACAACCCGAGCGGCTACGACGCCTCGTCGGTGGTGAAGGCCGCCGGGCGCCTGCACGGCCGGCTGTTGATCCTGCACGGCGCGATCGACGACAACGTCTCGCTGCGGAACACGATGCGCCTGGTCCACGCGCTCCAGCTCGCCAACAAGGATTTCGAGCTGATGATCTACCCGTCGTCGCGGCACGGGATCGGCGGCGCGCACTACTCGCGGTTCCAGATCGACTTCATCCGCCGGACGCTGCTGAACCCCAATCACGGCGCCGGGTCCGGTTCGGAGGGCCCGCGCTCGCCCGGCGAGATGGCGACTCCCTCCGAGCCCGGCGGCTCTCGACCGCAAGGACGGGGCCGCCGCGCGGCCGCGGCAGCGGCACAATGACGACCGGCGGGTGCCCACGCCGCGATTGGCGAGTCCGAAGGGGACGGTTAGAATGGCGAGTATCGTCGCCACAACCGTCTCCGTCCGGGCTTTACGCCGACGAGGTTCCGCATGTCGTCCGTCACGCAGACCGCGGCCACCATCGACGATCTCTATCGCCATGACGGCAAGGCCGAGCTGATCGCCGGGAGGATCGTCCCGCTCATGCCCACCGGGCGCAGGCCGAACCGGGTCGCAGGGCGGATCGTTCGTAGCCTCGACGATCATGCGGAAACGATCGCTCGCGGAGAGGCGTACACCGGCGGCATCGCTTATGCCGTTCCCAGGCTGTCTTCGGGCCGAGAGTCGTTCTCGCCCGATGCGTCGTACTTCGTCGGCCCCTTCCCGGCCAATGCGATGCGGTTCGTGCAAGGGCCGCCGACGTTCGCCGTCGAGGTGCGGAGCGAGGGCGATTACGGCGATGCGGCGGATGCCCGGATCGCTGGCAAGCGGGCCGACTACTTCGAGGCCGGCACGACCGTCGTCTGGGACGTCGACCCCGTGGACCGTCGAATCCTCAAGTATCGCGCGGATGCCCCCGATCGGCCCGAGGTCTTCGGGACCGACCAGGAGGCCGACGCCGAGCCCGCGGTCGCGGGGTGGCGGATTGCCGTGGACCGGGTGTTCGGCTGATCGGGCAGGCCGGCGACTCATCCGGGCCGGGAGGGCAGCGGCCATGACGACCTTCGCGCCGCGAGACCACCGCGGCGAGCTGCTCGACCCGGGCGCACCCAGGCAGGCCCGCCGTGGGCAGTTCACGCTGCGCCAGTTGATGAAGACCGTCCTCATCGTCGGAGTCTCCCTCGCCATCGCGGTTCGCCGAACCGATCTGATTGCCTTCCCCGGGTTCTACGTCATCCTCCTTTTACTGGGCGCGTTGCTTTACGGACTCTCCTGGTTCCGACTTCGCGTTCGCCTGCCGGTCGAGCTGGCGCTGGCCATCGGCCTCCTGGTCCTCGCGGCGTGGTCGTGGCGTCCGCCGTTGTACGTCGCCCAGGCGGAGCGATCCGACGAACTGGCCCGGCTGTGCGCGTGCATGGCCGAGAAGGCAAACGACGAGGACTCGGCCAAACTGTACTGGAGCGAGGCCCAACGGTACGAGCGTCTGGCTTCGTGGCTCCGGTTCCGGGCGATGTGGCGCGGGCTGATCCGTTCGTGGACCAGGCAGGACCCCGTCCCGATGGACGACCGGGACCTTGTCCGCGAGCTCGCCCTGCTCGAGTCGCTGGACCAGCACCGACAGGTCGCCAAGAAGATGGGCATCTGGGACAGTCGATGGCTGTGGTGAGGCGCGCGCGGACCGCTGGTCTCAGAACCCCAGCCGCTCGAGCAGCTCGGCGGTCGGCTCGAGCGAATCGACGAATGCCGCATCCTCGGCCCAGTCGCCCGAGGGCCGGCGATGGCCGACGGCGATCCGGCGAATTCCCGCGGCGGCGGCCGAGGCGAGGCCCGTGGGCGAGTCCTCGATCGCCACGGTCGACCGCGGTGCCAGCCGGAGCTTCTTGAGGGCCAGCAGATAGGGCGCCGGGTCGGGCTTCTGCGCCGAGACGTCCTCCTTGGCGACGATCACGTCGAACGCGCCGGCCAGGCCCGCGGCCTCGAGTACCGCCTGGACGTTCGCGCGCCAGGTGCCCGTGACCACCGCGAGTCGCGCTCGGCCCTTGAGCGCCAAGACCAGCTCGACAACTCCCGGATACACCCGGGGCGAGTAGCGCAGCAGTTGCACGGTTACCGCCTGCTTGCGGGCGAGCCAGTCGTCGAGTCGGTCGACCGGGACGTCCCGGGTGGTGAAGAGGTCGGTGAGGAACTCGCGGTCGTCGACCTCGGCGGCCCGCACCGCCAGCTCGTCGGCGATCAGCCAGCCCATGGCCGTGAGCGTGCGCTGCCAGGCGGCGATGTGATGATTCTCGGTGTCGGCGATGACGCCGTCGAAGTCGAACAGAACGGCTTTCGGAGTCATGGTGAGCCAGCAATCGATCGGTCGAGGGAGAGAGTGGGCTGGGGGAATCATTATGTACGGGTGCACCGGCGTCCGTCAAATCATTGACAAGCCCCGCCGCCAGCCCTATGTTGCGATTCATGGCGCCGCGCCGGGCCGAAACCGACCGGCCGGGTGCCTTCCCTCCGTCCGCCGCCCGATCCGATCTCGATCCCCGAGTCAACGCGAATCCGGAGAACGTACCATGGCACGACCCGTGACCCTCTTCACCGGCCAGTGGGCCGACCTGACGCTGGAAGTCATCGCCCAGAAGGCCAGCCAGTGGGGATACGACGGCATCGAGCTGCCCTGCTGGGGCGACCACTTCAACGTGCAGAAGGCGCTCAGCGACCCGGGCTACTGCAAGGGCCGGCACGAGCTGCTGGGCAAGTACGGGCTGAAGTGCTGGGCGATCTCGAACCACCTGACCGGCCAGCTCGTCCTCGATCTGAACGATTCCCGCACCGATGACTGGGTCCCGCCCGAGGCCCGCGGCGACGCGAAGAAGAAGACCGAGTGGGCCATCAAGGAGATGAAGGACACCGCCCGCGCCGCGCAGAAGCTCGGCGTCAAGGTGGTCAACGGCTTCACCGGCTCGTCGATCTGGCATCTGCTCTACTCGTTCCCGCCGGTGTCGGACGCCACCATCGAGGACGGGTTCAAGCTGTTCGCCGAGCGGTGGAACCCGATCCTCGACGTGTTCAAGGAGTGCGGCGTCAAGTTCGCGCTGGAGGTCCACCCGACCGAGATCGCCTTCGACATCTACACGGCCAGGCGGGCTCTCGAGGCGGTCGGAAACCGGCCCGAGTTCGGCTTCAACTTCGATCCGAGCCACCTGCACTGGCAAATGGTCGACCCCGTGGCGTTCATCCGCGAATTCCCCGACCGGATCTACCACGTGCACGTCAAGGACGCCGCGCGGACGCTCGACGGCCGTTCGGGAATCCTCGCCTCGCACCTGAACTTCGTCGACCCCCGCCGCGGCTGGGACTTCCGCTCGCCGGGCCGCGGGCAGGTGAACTTCGAGGAGATCGCCCGGGCGCTCAACGACATCGGCTACGAGGGCCCGCTGTCGGTCGAGTGGGAAGACTGCGGCATGGACCGCGAATACGGCGCGGCCGAGGCGGCGCGGTTCGTCAAGGATCGCATGGGCTTCAAGTCCGCCGGCCGGCTGTTCGACTCGGCATTCGCCGACGCCCAGAACAGGTGAGAGCGGGCGGGACACCGCGAAACGTGGAATGGAATGAAGATTTATCCGCGAAAAACGCGAAAAGACGCGAAACAAACAGGAGCGCGAGCCGAGGTTTCTCTCGCCGGGGCAGCAGGTCACCTCGAACGGCATCGGCATCACTCCTACGGGTCCAGCGGTCTTTTTTCGCGGGATTTCGTGTTTTTCGCGGTTAAGTCTCTCCTTCTTCCTCACGGTCCCAACGGCGTGACCACCAGCTCGATGGGCGGTGAGCTGTCCTCGGTGCCGGCGGACTCGGCCCTGGCCACCGCGTAGAAGGGGCGGACCATCGCCGGCGCCCACGGGTCGGCCTGGAGGAACACGGTTCGCTCGGTCTGCGACTCGGTGATCAGCACGCCGTTGAGGCCGATGTTGAGCACACGGACGCCTTGCGGCAGGTTCTTCACGTCGATCGGGACCCGGCCCTTGAAGGCCGGCGAGCGCTGAACGGAGAGGGTCATCTCGACCCGCTGGCCGGGCCGGATGATCACGCGCGACGGACGGGCCTTGACCGTGATGTTGGTCACCGGCGTGACCGTGATCCGGCCGCCCGACGGGCCGCCCGGGTCGATCTCGCGGCGGAACGCGGGCGAGCCGCCTGGGGCCTTACCTCGCGCTAGCTCGCGCGCGACGACCCGCCAGGTCGGCGGCGAGTAGGCCGGCGCGGTCGCGTCGGCAGAGAGCGCCAGGATGCCGGTCAGCTCGTTCCCCTGGAGGATCGCGGGGGTCATGGTGACGCCCGGCGGCAGGTTCTCGGCGACGACCTCCACCGGCGCGTCGAAGCCGTCGCGGCGGAGGAGCGTCAGGTCCACGAGCGCCGTCCCGCCGCGGGGGATGTTGGGGTTCTCGGTGCCGAGGAAAACCTGGAAGGATGGATGCGGCCGGCGCAGGACCAGATGATAGCCGTGGTCGTCGCCGCCCTGGGTGCGCACGTCCTCGAGGCGGACCAGATACTCGCCATCGCTCGGGGCGACGAAGGTGACGCGCGAATCCTTTTCGAACGAGGCGCCGCCGTCGTCATTCCGGTAGTACAGCGTGGCCGGCGCGACTCCGCCGGGCGGGAACTTCGTGCCCGGCGGGTGGATCTCGACCTTGTACATCACCTGGTTGATCGGGTGGTGCTCGGGTGTGGTCTCGAGCCAGCCAATGCGCTGGCCCTGCTGGCTCCAGAAGACGCAGTCATCGTCCGGATTCCGGGGCAGGGCGCGGATCCGCACCAGCTCGCGGACGAACCAGAGGTAGTCGTTGACTGCCAGCGTATCCCAGCGCGTTAGGCGGATATTCGGCGTGGTCGAAGGGTGGTCGCGGAAGGCGACCTCGGTCTGATCGACCGGCCGAAGCACCGCGCGCGGCACGGGGTTTCCGTGGGCATCGAGCACCTCGACGACCGGGTCGATCCGCGTGCCTAGCCGTCGGCCGAACACCTCGACGATCACCGTCTCGCCCTTGCGAGCCGAGAAGCGATAGACGTCCACATCACCGTCCTGGCCGATCCGGCCCGAGACCCCGCCGGGGACCGGCAGCCGCTGCGCCTGCGCGGCGGTGTCGTTCGTCTCGCGCTCGACGGCCTGCGGGCCCTCGGCGGCCACGACGTTGCGGGACGATTCCGGCTGGCGGCCCTTGCCGCCCCAGAGGACCACCGGCACGCCGACGATCGTGCCCGGCTCGACCGTCGCGGCCACGGGCATCGCGACTTCACGCACGGCGCCAAGGTTCCAGCCGTCGACCTCGATCCGCGTCGTCGCCCCGCGCTCGACGCCCAGCGGGAACACCGACCTGACGAACGGCGAGGAGCCTGCGACGATCCGGTAGAAGTGCCCGCCCGAGCCGCCCATATCCGCGTCGGCGACGGATAGCGTCATCGGGCCGCTCGATCGCGCCGTCCAGCCGAGGGTCGGCTCCATGAGCGAGCCCGAGCCGGATCGTCCCGACGCGGCCTGCGCGACGGTCCGGCCGTCCGCGTCTCGGAGAGTCAGCACCGGCCGCAGCTTCGACTCCATCGAGG
>DAIDHB010000170.1 GCA_027452145.1 Planctomycetales bacterium | reverse complement strand
GGCCCGACATGGGCCTGCATCGCCGCCGCAACTGCCGGAATCGCGATGATCGTCGGCAACATCGGGGCGCTTCGACGGAAAGACCTCACGGGCCTGCTGACTTCCGCGACCACGGCCCACGCCGGCTACGTGCTCATCGGCGCTGCCGGGGCCAGTGCGGCCGCCGATATCTCGAAGGCGGCCGGGACGGTCCTGAGCTACCTCCTCATCCTCGCCTTCGCCAACCTCGGCGCCTACGCGGTGGCGGCCTGGCTTGAGCGCGACCGGGGAATCACCGACATCGACGGGCTCGACGGACTCGGGAGGCAGGATCCGATCCTGGGGACCTGCATCGGGGTCCTGGTGTTCTCGCTGATCGGCATCCCGGTGCTCGGCCGTTTTTACAGCATGCTGAACACCTGGCAGGCGGCCGTCGGCGGCCAGAACCCGGCCCGCTCGACCATCCTCGTGGGCCTGGTGAACCTTGCGATCCTCAGTGCGATACTCCTGGCCGTGGGTTACGCACGGATCCTCAGGCCGATGTATTGGCGGGCGTCCCGCACGCCGTCCCTGGCACCGGCCGGGAACGCGATTGCGCTGGCGATCGTGCTGGGCACCTCGCTGACGATCACGTTCGGCATGCCCCTCGCCGCCAGGGTGCTCGAAGCCATGCAGGCCGCGGCGGTACCGATGCTGAACTCGACCATTCCCCGGCCGGCGTCGCAGCCGAAACCGCCCGGGGCACTGCCCGACCGCCCGCTCACACCTCGACGCTCGCCGCCGCGCGGGACTTCCGCGCCCAAACAGTCCGATCAGATCAGAATGCCACCGTCGGCAGGCACCAACCTTCCCCTGCCGAAGGCCGCCGGTCCGCAGAGCAAACCGGCATCTGCGAAATCGGCAGCCCCCTCCAGCCTGTGCCCGCGATGAAGAACCCAGGCTAACGAGCGCTCGCGATTTGCCACGAGCGCCCGAAACCACAACGCTCCCCCCCGTACCGATGGCTATCCTCGGAAGAGCGGAACCGCGAAAAACGCGAAGTCGGTCGGGCAGTCTTGCCCGACCGGGCCCGGGCGTCGGGCAAGATAGCCCGAACTCCTCTCCCACCGGCGTAAGTCAGTCCGGGTCCTGCAACCTCGATCATGGACGAGCCGGAGCCGCCCCGTCCGCCTTCTCGGCGTCGTCGCCCTGGGGGCGGATCAGCTCGAAGTAGCGGCGGATCGTCTGGCGGTGGCCGAGCGGGATCGGCTCGGAGTTGAGAGCGGCCTCGGACATCCTGCGGTATTTCTGATACTGTTCGCTGTACTTCCGCGCCGCGGACTGGCGCCCCTCGGGCAGGTGCGAGGTCTCGGTCTCGGAATCGCCCTCGCCCATCTGCCCCTTGACCTGGTCGCGCTTGCGATCGGAGCCGAGCGACGTGCGCTGGCCGTCAGTGTTGCCGCTGATCGCCCGACCCCAACCGCTCTTCGGCGTCTCGGACTTGCTCTTCTTGCGGATCCTCAGGCCACCGCTGCAATTCCCCTTGCACTCGGACAGGTTGTTATTCGACAGGGTCAGCAGGTCGTTGATCCGCTTGCGGCGACCCTGGGCACGGGCCAGGTTGCTCAGCTTCTTGAGGCTACTCTGCACGCCGCCGTCCGACTCGAGCCCATCGGCCAGTTCCTTTGTCGCGGTGCTCAGGTCGGCGAGGTTCGCTTCGGCCATCTCCTTCGCCGACTTCGCCAGTTTTTCCTTCAGGTTCTTGATCTCCTTGCGGTCGAAATTCGGATCGGCCTGCTCGAGCTGGTCGGCCGCCTTCTCGTACTTGCCGAGCTGGAGCGACTGCCCCGCGCCGTCGAGCGCCTCGCTGGAGGCGAGCGCCTCGCCCAGCGATTGCATGAAGTTATCGACGAGACCGACGTTGAAGCTCGCCTGCTGCTCGGCGATCGCGGCCTGCATCTCGGATAACTTGGCCAGCGCCTCCTTGACGTCCACGCCGGGCTGCTTCATCTGGACGACCGCGTCATTCAACTTGCGAACCAGGTCCTTGAGCTTCGGATCGTCGTACTTCTCGGCGGCGTCCGACAGGTCCTCAAGGCTTTCCTCGGCCTGTTCGGCGGCGGCGACGACCGGCTCGAGCGGATCGGCCGGGCGGGCCTGGACAGGTGTCGGCCGGGGCCAGAACAGAAGCCCCATTGCGACGAGCGCAGCCGCCGCCCCAAAGGGAAGCAGGGTCGGCACGCGCAGGGGTACGACGCGATGGGGATCGACCCCC
>DAIDHB010000169.1 GCA_027452145.1 Planctomycetales bacterium | reverse complement strand
TGCCGATCAGGCCAAAGCCGATGAAGCCGAGGTCCACGCGGTCGTTGGCGCCAATGACTCGGGCATAAGACGACGCCGCCAGGGTCGCCGCGACACTGCCAGTCAGTAACGAACGTCGGTTCAGGCCAACAGTCTCTCCATCGGCTGCTGTCATCGCTTGATGCTCCCTGAGCGAGTGCCGCCCGAGCTTGCGATCATCCGGATACGACGCGGTCAGGCTGGATACGTATTGTCCGGCGTATTCCCGGCAATGGTGGAACCACTTGAGGTGAACGAACCGCGATTGAAGATTCCGCCACCGTGCCCGGTGGCCGTGTTGCCCGTCACGGTGCTTTGAGTCATCGTCAGAGACACCCCGCTCCAGATCCCACCGCCGTCGCCAGTAGCTGTGTTGCCGCTGATGGTCGCTCCTCCGACGGTGATCGCCCCGAGGTTCGAGAAAACCCCTCCGCCGACCCCGAGCGCCGGCAGGGCTGCGTCCGTCTCGGCGAAGCGGTTGCCGCTGATCGTGCTGCCGGCATCAACGACGACCGGCCCGCTGAGCATCGAGGCGATCCCGCCACCGACCTGGACAGCCCCGCCGCTGGGCAACGCCGCCGCAGCCTGCTGGAACAATGACGCGCGCTGGCCAATCGCATTGAGGAATAACTGGAACGACGAGGCAAGCATCGGGTCTCCCCGACCCCCCGAGAGAAACGCGGCGGGGTGCGCGTACAGGACGAGGAATCCCGTGCTCTCGGCTGCATATTCACCGTTGGTGAGGAGATTATTCGAGACCTGGCTTGCCCCGGTGACGGTGATGGTCTGGGTCGCCGAAAAGTTCACGATACCGCCGCCGATTCCCGCCGCGGTGTTGTCGTCAACCTGGCTGCCGCCCTGCACGACAACCGCCCCGCCGAAGTTCGCGGCGATCCCGCCCCCCGGGCCGTTGTTCCTGTTTCCGTCGACCTGGCTGCCGTCGGTCAGGGTCGCCCCACCAATCAAGAGGACGATTCCGCCGCTGTACATTCCGACGGTCTTGTTGCCATTGACCTGGCTCGCCGAGATCACGACGTTCCCGTCCATCTCGCTGATCCCGCCCCCGCCCAGGCTGCCGGTGCCGAGCGAGTTGCCGCTGGATGTGTTGCCGTTCACCGTGCTGCCGTTGAGGACCTCGACCGAGCCGAACACATTGAGGATGCCGGCCCCATTGAGCGCCGCGTTGGCGTCGACGTGGCTTCCGACCATCGTCACGCCCTGGTCGGCGTAGACCCCTCCAGCATGTCCGGAAGCCGCATTAAGTCCCCTGGCCGAATTCCCCGAAACGCTGGAGCCATTGAGCGTCACCGTTCCCCTGGTGTAGATCCCACCACCGTTTCCTCCGGACCCGAGACGCGGGTTGACGACCTGGGCGGCCGTGTTACCGACCACGTCGACATTGTTCAAGGTCAGAATACTCCGCGGGTTTTCCACGAGGATGCCCCCGCCATTGCTGTTGCGAGCGAACCCGCCCGTGAGTGTCAGCGGGCTGGTGTCGCTGGTCCCCGTGATGGTGAGCGCGGTTGTCCGGCCATTGTTGACGACGTCGATGAGCCGAGCGGCACGCGTCCCCTGCCGGATCGTGAGCGGTCCGCTGGCAAGATCCGAGATCGTCATGCTCGAGCGGACCTTCAGCTCGCCGGCGTGCAGAGTGATCGTTCCTGTCACCGAGGGCGTGATCTCAACCGTCGAGCCCTGGTTTGCCGGTCGATCGGCCTGCGCGACGGCCCATCTCAGCGACCCGCGAACCAGGCGCCGGGCCGGGTCCACGTCCGTGGTCACGTAGAACGTCGACAGCATCGTCCGCCCTTCGAGCGGGGCGACAGCGGGTCGGCAGGACCGATGGTCGGGGGGCCTACGGCGTCCGCGACCGCCTCGGATCGCCCATCCGGAGGACATTGACGACAGAGATGCGGAGAGACTCCCTGGCATGGTCGGACCCCAAACTGGCAACTGGCTTGCTTGCTTGACGCCTTCTCGAAACACCCGGGATAATCATTCCCAGTGCGGCCCTCGAAGCCGCGTCCAGATTCTCGGATCTCGCACACCGGCGGATCAATGATAACACCGATTCTGCTGACTGCGATTCTGGGTATCGGACCGGACGCCGATTATGCGCGCGACATCAAACCGCTCCTGGCCGCGCGGTGCACGAGCTGCCACGGCTCGATCCGACAGAAGGCCGGCCTGCGGCTCGACGCGGCCGAGTTGATCCGCCGCGGCGGCGACGGCGGCCCGGCGATCGAGCCGGGGCAGAGCGGGGCGAGCCTGTTGATCGAACGGGTCACAGCGGCGGAGAAGTCGGAACGCATGCCGCCGGAGAGCGAGGGCACACCGCTAAGCGCGGCGGAGGTGGCCACGCTCCGGGCCTGGATCGACCGGGGCGCCAGGGCCCCGGCCGAGCCGATCCCGCCGGACCCGCGGGACCACTGGGCGTTCCGGCCGCCGCGACGGCCGGCGATTCCGGCCGATCCCGGCTCGCGCGGGACCCGCAACCCGATCGACCTTTTACTCGCCGCGGCCCATCGCGCCCGCGGCCTGAAACCAGCGCCGGCGATCGGTCGGGACCTGTGGCTCCGCCGGGTGACACTCGACCTGATCGGACTGCCTCCGACTCCGGAAGAGTTGCACGCCTTCCGCGTCGACGGGTCGCCCGATGCCGAGATCCGCGTCATCGATCGGCTCCTCGCCAGCCCCCGCCACGGCGAGCGCTGGGCACGGCACTGGATGGACGTCTGGCGGTACAGCGACTGGTATGGCCTCGGCCAGGAAGTGCGGTTCAGCCACCCGCACATCTGGCACTGGCGCGACTGGATCGTCGAGTCGCTCAATACCGACAAGGGCTACGACCGGATGGTCGTCGAGATGCTGGCCGGCGATGAGCTGGCGCCCGACGATCCCGACACGGTCCGCGCCACGGGCTTCCTCGCCCGCAACTGGGACATCTTCAACCGCAACGTCTGGCTGGCGAACACGGTCGAGCATACCTCACGCGCCTTCCTCGGCCTCACCATGCAGTGTGCCCGCTGCCACGACCACAAGTTCGACCCGATCGCGCAGCTCGACTACTACCGGCTCCGCGCGTTCTTCGAGCCCTATCACGTTCGGTTGGACCGCGTCCCGGGCGAGCCGGACCGCACGAAGGCCGGCATTCCTCGCGTCTTCGACGACTTCCTCGATCGGCCGACTTACCTCTTCATCCGTGGGGACGAGGCACGTCCCGACAAATCCCACCCGCTCCAGCCCGGGACACCGGCCGTGCTGGGCGGCTCGTTCCGCATCGCGCCCGTCCCGCTGCCACTCGCCGCGACGTGCCCCGACAAGCGGCCGTTCGTGATCGCCGAGGCGAAGGCCGCCGCCGATCGGGCGGTGAACGGCGCCCGCCAGGCGGCCGACGCGGCGAGGCGTCGTCGTGATGCGGCCGAGGCCGAGCGCAAGCTCGGCGAGATGACCGAGACGACGGCCCTGGTCGCGCTGGCGTCGGCACCGACCGACAAGGCGTCCTCGGCGCGGTCCGCGGCGGCCGCGGCCGTCGAGCGATCGGCCCGCGCCCGGCTGGCCGCCGCCGATGCCCTCGAGGACGAAGCGGTGGCCGGTGCCGAGCTGGCCGAGGCTGAGGCCCGCCGCTCGGCGCTGCTGGCCGTCCTGGCCGTCGAGCGGCTCGAGGACGATGGCGCGCGGGCGTCGAGATCGGCCTCCTGGACCGAGGCCGCCCGCGCCGCGGTGTCCGCCCAGCGCACGAGCCGCCTGGCCGAGACGCGGCGAGTCGTGCTCCAGGCGGATCGAGACGAAAACCGCGCCCGGCGCACCCTGGAGGCCCTGCTGGTCGTTCCTACCGGGAAGGACGATGCGGCGGCGAGGGAGGCGCGGAGCAAGGTGTCCGCCAAACTCGCCGAGGCCCGGGTGGGCCGGATCGCCGCGGTCAAGGAACGCGAGAAGGCCGAGTCCCTCGATAGGGCGCCACTCACCACCGAATACACCCCGCGAGCCCTGGAGTTTCCCCGCGCGAAGACGACCTATCGCGATGTCCCGCCGAACTCACCTTATTCGAAGGTCAGCACGGGCCGGCGGCTGGCTCTGGCGCGGTGGATTGTGGACCGCGGCAATCCGCTGGCGGCGCGCGTGGCGGTCAACCACGTCTGGGCGCGGCATTTCGGCGAGCCGCTGGTCGCGTCGGTGTCGGACTTCGGCCTCCGCTCGCCGCGGCCCGAACTGGCCGACCTGCTCGACTGGCTGGCGGTCGAACTGATGGAATCGGGCTGGAGCCTCAAGCACCTGCATCGTCTGATCTGCACCTCGGAGGCGTACCGGATGCGATCCTCGGCCGACGGCCCCGGCGATCCCAACCTTCGGGGCGACCCGGACAACCGATATGCCTGGCGGATGAACGCCCGCCGCATGGAAGGCGAGGTGATCCGCGACACCTTGCTGGCGCTCTCCGGGCGGCTCGATGCGACGATGGGCGGAGCCGATACGCCGATCGACTTCGCCGACTCGGGGACGCGCCGGACGCTTTACTATCGCATGGCCCGCGACGAGCGGATTGCGCTCCTGACCGCCTTCGACGCGCCGAATGTCGAGGAATGCTACCGGCGTTACGAAACAATCGTGCCGCAGCAGGCCCTCGCGATGATGAACAGCAAGGCGGCGCTGGCCGCCGCCGAGCGGATCGCCGCGTCCATCAACCGGGATGTTGGCGAACGGCCGGAGAACCGGCGGGTGTTCGTGATTTCGGCGTTCGAGCGAATGCTCGGCCGGCTCCCGACGAAGGCCGAGCAGTCCGAATGCCTCGCCGGCCTGGCGCGACTGGCAGCGGACTTTGAGCATGAGTCGCCATCGGGTCCGGCAGCACCCGGCGCCGAGGCCCGTGCCCGCGCGGCGATCGTCCATGTGCTGCTGAACCACAACGACTTTGTCACGATCCGCTGAGAGCCCGGACCCCGAGCCATCGGACGAAAAGGACCTGCTCCATGACCACGAGACGCGCCGTCCTCGCCGACCTGGGCATGGGATTCGTGGGCCTGGCCCTCGGGGCGATGCTGCACCGCGACGGCGTCGCCCGGGCCGCGGGAACGGAGGGATCCGGGCCTTCGTCCGCTGGTGGGTTGGCCGATCGCCAGCCCCGGGCAAAACGGGTGATCTGGCTCATGATGCGAGGCGGGGTGAGCCACCTCGAGAGCTTCGACCCCAAACCGGCGATCGACCGCCACGCCGGCAAGACGATGGCCGAGACCCCGTACCGGTCCGCGGTCTTCGACTCGCCGCACATCAAGAACGTGCGCGAGCAGGTCGCCAACAACATCATCGACAAGCACAAGGCGCGGATCTACCCGACGCAGATCGGATTCAATCGCGGCGGGCAGAGCGGCATCGCGGTGAGCGACTGGTGGCCAAATCTCCGCGAGCAGGTCGAAAACCTGGCCGTGATCCGGTCGATGTACACGACGGACAACAACCACGGCGCGCAGCTCGAATTCCTCACCGGCCGGCATCTGCTCGACGGCTGTTTTCCGACGCTCGGTGCCTGGGTCCACTACGGCCTGGGCTCGCTCTGCGATGACCTGCCGCAGTTCATCTCGCTGGGCCCCGCGCTCGAGTCGCAGTGCCTGGGCGGCGTGGACGCCGGCTACCTCGGGCCGGAGCACGCCGGCGTCGTCCTGAAGGTCGAT
>DAIDHB010000168.1 GCA_027452145.1 Planctomycetales bacterium | reverse complement strand
CGGGGTCGCGGCCGGGAGAGTCCGTCGAGAGGATTCGGTGTGTGACGCTGCGGTCCGACCCGGGCCCGGGGGGCTGACGCCCCCCGGCTACGTCCGATCGCCCCCTGACGGGGGCTCGAAGTCCTGCCGGCACAGACTCCTGGCCGGCCCGGCCCCTCCGTGAGCCACCCGTCTGTCATGCGCTCGAGCCACTTGCTCCGTGAGCCACTCGCTACCCCAGGCGGGCCCGCCACGCCGGCTGGGCCCGACGCTTGCGGCGGCGGGCCGCCAGGATCAGCAAGCCGCCGGCGCCCGCTGCCATCAGGGCCAGCGAGGACGGCTCGGGGACCGACTGCACGGCGTAGAATCGCATGTCGAAGTAGTTCGTCGCGCCGCCGTCGTTGATCGCCCAGGTATTGTTGTCCGTCCAGTTGCCGGCGGTGCCGTCGCCATACCAGATCGTATTGACCGCGCTGCCGGTCAACGGCGGAACGACGGCGGCGAACGGCCCCATGTACTGGCCCGGCGTGGTCGTGCTGTAGCTGGAGCTCAGCACCGCGGTCACCGAGTCGGGCACGAGGATCGGCGCGAAGTACCAGTCGACGCCGTAGGCCCCGTTCCCTGGCAGCGGCACGTTCGACGCCTGCGTCTGGTACTCGGCGATCAGCGTGCCGGGCTGGTGTAATCCGGTATTCGGGTCGATCGCCCCGTCGTTCCTGTAGAGGTCCAGGGTATATGTGTCGACCTCCTTCGGCCCGATCGAGGCGAAGACGGCCTGGACGTGGTCGAGGTAGCGCGCCGAGCCGGCGAAGGTGATCTCGTTGCCCAGATGGCTGCCATTCGGCCGGTTCGGCGTGCCGTCGTTCTCAAAGGGGACGAAGTCGCTCGAGCCGGCCGCCGTGACGTTGTAGATGACCTGGTCGGCCGTCGCGACGCGGTGGCCGAGGAAGCAGAAGAAAACTGGCGCGACGAGCAGCCCCGGCGCGAGGAAAAGGCGGCCGGGTCCGGCCCGTCGAGCGTGGCGGCGAAATCCGATCATGAGGGAAGTCCTCCGTTGCGTGGCAATCCGATCGGCCCCGGCGGATGGAGATCGGCGGGCGCCGCGGGGCCGGAGCCGGCGCGCACCGGGGGCGCAGCCGCGAGGAATGGCGGCGGCGGCGCCGAAGATCGTCGCGGCGTGCCCTGCCTGGCCTTGCCGGCGCGGCGCGCGGCCGCGCGAGGGCCGGCGCCCGGGGCAAAGCCGAGCCGATCCGCGTCAAGTTCGGTCAAGTCCGCTCAGGACAGGGGGGAGCAGGGGCCCGGTCGTCCTCGGGGCGGCGGCGTCAGCCGGCCGGCCGAGGGCCGGCAAGGGCCGCGCCGACCAGGCGTGCGGCCTCGTCGCGCAGGCGGATCAGGTCGGGGTCACGGGTCGCGCGCGATTCGTCGATCCAGGCCACCGAGCGGTCGAGCCAGCGCCGGGCCTCCGCGGCGTTCCCCTGGCGATGACGAATCACGGCCAGGAAGAGCCAGTCATAGGCGTCGCCGCCCGAGCGCAGCCGCATCGATTGGCGCAGCGCGTCGGCCGAGGCGTCGAGGTCGCCGGCGCGGTAGCGGGCTGCGCCGAGCGTGTTCCAGTACGCCCCGGCCGCCGGCTCGATCGCGACGGCCCGCGCGGCGAGCGCGACGGCGGCGGCCGCCTCGTCGCGTGTCGCCCCGGGCCGCCTCGCGACCAGCCACGCCAGGTTGTTGAGCGCGGCGGCATCGCGAACCCGCGCGGCCGCCACCGGGGCGAGCTGGACCAGGTCCCGACGCACACTCGCGGCGTCCTCGCCGCGGCCCTCGGCGTCGAGCAGGCCGGCGTACTCGGCCTGGAGCATCAGCAGGCTGACGAGGTTGTCGACGTCGCCGGGCGCGACCTCGACCAGGCCGACGCGCAGCTCCAGCAGCGGCGGGAACGCCTCGAGGACCGCCGACGGACGACCCGCTCGCCTTTGCAGCAAGATCAGGTCCGAGTAGGTCAACGCCAGGGCCGAGCGGAGCGCCACGTCGCCCGGCGCCACGGCGATCAGCCTGCGATAAGCGGCGATCGAACGAGTCAGCGCGTCCTCGGCGCCGGGCTCGTCCAGGATCGTGCGGATGAAGCCGATCCGATGGTCGGCGGCGGCGACGACCGCGGGCATCTCGGGGTCGTTCCGGTATCGGGCCGCGATCACCTGGTAATAGTCCAGCGCGGCACGGCAGAACGAGCGATCGCGCGCCTGTTCGGCCGGGTCGCGCGAGACGTTGCCGGTGCCGGCGATCCTGGCCAGGGCGCGGCCGGCGACCTGGTCCGACGCGGCGAAGGTGAACAGCAGGGCCTGTCGCTCGTGGCGCCGCGCCGCGCGGGCCTCATTCAGGGCGGCGAGGGTGCGGCCCTGCTCGTACCAGAGCCGCGCCAGGCCGAGCGCCGAGGCGACGGCCGCCAGCGCCAGCGCCGACGCGGCCAGGGCCGAGGCACGCGGATGCCGGCGAGGGATCCGCCCCAGCCGCTCGAGCACGCCCGGCCGCCGCGCCCGGATCGGCCGGCCGTCGAGGAATCGCTCGAGGTCCTCGGCCAGCTCGCGCGCCGTGGCGTAGCGATGCTCGGGCTCTCGGGCCATCGCCTTGCCGACGATCGTCTCCAGATCGCGCGGCAGGGTCGGGTCGATCCGTCGGGGCGGGACCGGGTCGGAGTGGGCGATCCGGCGGAGCAGGTCCGCGCGATCGTTCCCGGGGAATGCGGGCCGGCCGAGAATCAGCTCGTAGAGCGTCGCGCCGAGCGAGTACACGTCGGAGCGGGGGTCCAGCAGCCGGCCGCCGGCGGCCTGCTCGGGGCTCATGTAGCGCAACGTTCCGGGCAGGTCGCCCGTGCGGGTGAGGTCGCCGGCCCCCTCGCGCCGGGCCAGGCCGAAATCGGTGACCCACAGGTGCCCGTCCGGCTCGACGAGCAGGTTGCCCGGCTTGATATCGCGGTGCAGGACGCCCAGGTTGTGGGCGTGCTCGAGCGCCCCGGCCGCCTGCATGGCAAGGTGTGCGGCCTCGCGCGGGGCCAGCCGCGCCGTCTCTGCGTCGCGAGCGCTCCGGCCCAGGCGGTCGGCCAGCGAGCAGCCGTCGACGAGCTGCATGGCGTAGTAATGCACGCCGGCGTCGCAGCCGACGGCGAAGACCGGGACAATATGCGGGTGGTGCAGCGCGGCCATGACGCGAGCCTCGACCTGGAACCGCGCCAGGGCCCTCGCGTCGGCCCCGCCCCCGGGCGGCAGGAGCTTCAGCGCGACGCGGCGCGCCAGGCCGAGCTGCTCGGCCTCGTACACCACGCCCATGCCGCCGCGGCCGATCTCGCGGAGGATGCGGAACTCGCCCAGCACCGCCGGCACCGGCGAGGGCGAGGGCGGGGGCATCGACCGCAACAGCCCCAGCGCGGGCAGCACCTGCGGCAGCACGCCGGCGACCTGGGGAAACCGGCGGACGAACTCGTCGACCTCGGGCGCCTCGCCGGCCTCGAGGCGGTCGAGGTACTCGTCGGCCGCGCGGGCGACCAGCGTCGCGGCCGAGGGCTGGCCCTGGTCCGCGGGGCCGCCCGACGGAACGGCCGCGGCCGCGGCGGCAGCGGAAGCGGCAGCGGAAGCGGAGGCGTTCAGGTGTTGATCCACAGGGTTGACTCCGTCAGGCCCTCGGCGATCAGCGACGCGCGGAGACGCAGGAGCGCCCGGCCATAGCGCTTCCGCGCCGCGGCCGGCTCGATCCCCAACCGGGCGGCGGCCTCCTCGTACGACAGCCCCTCGAATGTCCGCATGGCGAGGATCGTGCGGTCGGGCCCGGGCAGCGCGCCGAGCACGGCGTGCAGCCGGGCCGCCGCGTCCCGCGCCTCGGCGTGCCGGCTGGGCGTCGGGCCGGCCGCGGGGATCGCCAGTTCCGCCGCCGCCGGCGCGCCCGCGGTCGAGGAGGTCGCCGAGGCGGGCGATCGGCCGAGCGGGCGCTCGCGGCCCAGGTCGCGGCGGCGGGCCGTCGCGTGCTGTCGGAGCCGGGCCACCTGCTGGAGCGCCGTGCAGATCAGCCACGTTCGGAACGGCATCGGCCGCCGCCCGGCGAAGTCCTCCAGGCGCCGGAAGGCCTCGACGTGCGTCTCCTGCACCACGTCCGACGGGTCCAGCCGCCCCTTCAGCGACGGCCCCATCCGCCGCGCGACCGCCCGGTGCACGGCCGCCCGGTCGCGGCCGAACAGCTCGTCGAACGCGCCGGCGTCTCCCGCCAGCGCCCGCCGCAAAAGGCCGCCGCTGGCGTCCGCCTCGTTCTCGCGCCCGCGCTTCAGGCCGCTCATCGATATCTCCTTCCCCTCGCTCTCGGGGTGGCCGGCGTTTCTCCCGATCAACACCGCGGCGTCCTTGCCACGTCGCGTCTCGACATCACGACGTCCGGGCGATCACGCCGCCGGCCCTCTACTGATATGACCTAGGAAAACGATAGGCTATGTGACATCCCGGCGTAAAGTCGCCCGGCACCTCCGCCCGAAAGCCCGCGATCGCCCCGGCGTCGGGGCCCAGGGCCCGTGCGCGCCGGGCACCCCGCGCAACAGACCTACCGCAGGAATCCTGGCGAACCGCGTCACGACGGCGGACCGCCGCCGTATCGCCCTTCGCCCCGCAGCCTTTCGGCCTCATCATGATCCGTGAAGTCTGCATTGATGTTCCTGGGCGCGGCTGACTGCGTGCCGCGTCACACTCCGGCCGGAAGGAAGCCGCGGGATGATGAGGGTGCGCCTCGACCCGGCCACCCGGCAACATCAATGAATCGATGCCATACACCAGGGGGAAATCCGATGCAGCCAAAGATCATCGGCCGCGCGCGCTCGGTGCGGGGCACCAGGGCGCCACGGGTCCGTCGGATCGGCCGCGAGGGGATCGAGCGGCTGGAGGCCCGGACGCTGTTGACCTCGGCCGCGTTCGCCGTGACGAGCGACTGGGGGAGCGGCTTCGGCGGCCAGATCACGATCGATAACACCGGCCCCGCGGCCGTCAGCAACTGGTCGCTGTCGTTCACCTGGGACCGGTCGATCACCAGCATCTGGGACGGTGTGATCGCCAGCCACGCCGGCAACGCCTACACGATCAATAACGCCGGATACAACGCCACGATCCCGGCGGGCGGCTCGGTCTCGTTCGGCTTCAACGGCGCGACGGGGAATGTCGGCTCCGACGTGCCGACCGGCTACAAGCTCGACGGCGCGGCGATCGGCAGCGGCAACGCGCCCACGTTGAGCATCGACAACATCACGGTCGACGACGGGCCCTCGGGCGCCACGGCGGTGTTCGACGTGTCGCTGTCACCTGCGTCGCCTTCGCCGGTCACAGTCGGTTACTCGACGGTCGATGGCACCGCGCGCGCCGGGACCGATTACACGGCCGAGTCAGGCACGCTCACCATCGCCCCCGGCGCGGTCGGCGGGACGATCTCGGTGCCGATCCTTCCGGACACGACCTCCGGGCCGAACCTGAACTTCCAGGTGGACCTGGCCAACGCCGTCGGCGCCGGCCTGGCCGGGACGTCGGGCACGGCGACGATTGTCGACACGGTCCCGCCGCCCACGAACCTCGCGGCCTCGGCGTCGTTCGCCGTGACGAGCGACTGGGGGAGCGGCTTCGGCGGCCAGATCACGATCACGAATAATCAATCGACCCCGATCGACAACTGGACGCTCGGTTTCACCTGGGACCGGTCGATCACCAGTATCTGGGACGGCGTGGTCGCCAGCCACGCCGGCAACGCCTACACGATTGATAACGCGGGATACAACGCCACGATCCCGGCGAACGGCTCGGTGTCGTTTGGATTCAACGGCGCGGCGGGGAATGTCGGCACCGACGTTCCGGCGAACTACGTTTTGAACGGCCAGGCGCTGGGCGCGCCCGTGCCGTCGCTCCAGATCAATAATATCAGTGTGAACGACGGCGCCGCCGGGAGCACGGCGCGGTTCACCGTGGCGCTCTCGAGCGCGTCGACAAAGACGGTCACCGTCCAGTACGCGACCGCCGACGGCACCGCGCACGCCGGCACGGACTACACGGCCGGGTCGGGCACGCTCACCTTCAGCCCGGGGACGCTCACGCAGACGATCGCCGTGCCGATCCCGGCCGACACGACGTCGAAGCCGAACCTCACGTTCGAGGTCGTGCTATCGTCCCCGACCAACGCCGGCCTGGCGACGACCGCCGGCACGGCGACGATCGTCGATACGATCACCGCGCCGCCGGTGGCGAACAACGTGTCGACGTCGACGCTCGAGGGGACCGCGCTGACGCTCAACCTCCTGGCCGACGCCTCCGATCCGAGCGGATACACGCTCTCGCTCGCCTCGTACACAAACCCGTCGCATGGAACCCTGACGTCGACCTCGGCGGGCACGCTGACCTACACTCCGGCTGCCGGCTTCCTGGGTGACGATACTTTTACCTACACGGTCTCGGACGGACACGGCGGCAGCGCGACCGGCACGGTGACGGTCGCGGTGGTGTCGGCTCCGACGTCCGGCAACTGGCCGGCCCATGTGTTCGCTCCTTATGTCGATATGACGCTGTATCCGACGTACAACCTCTCGACGGCGATGCAGGCCGCCGGGCTGAAGTACTTCACCCTGGCGTTCATCACGGCCGACTCGAGCAATGCCGCGGCGTGGGGCGGGTACAGCTCGTACGAGGTGAACGGCGG
The DNA here is from genome assembly GCA_027452145.1 of Planctomycetales bacterium. Lineage (GTDB taxonomy): Bacteria > Planctomycetota > Planctomycetia > Isosphaerales > Isosphaeraceae > JAKAUH01. The sequence continues at coordinate 14,068 of DAIDHB010000168.1, read as the reverse complement.
GACGTTCGACCAGTCGATCCGCGCGCAGGTAGCGGCGGTGCGTGCCGCGGGCGGGGACGTCAGCGTGTCGTTCGGCGGCGAGGCGGGCACCGAGCTGGCGCTGGCGATCACGAATGTCTCGGCGCTGACCGCGGCGTATCAGCAGGTGATCACGGCCTACGGCCTGACGCACATCGACTTCGACATCGAGGGCGCCGCGGTGGCCGACCACGCCTCGATCGACCGGCGCTCGCAGGCGATCGCCGCGCTCCAGGCGTCGGCCGCGGCGGCCGGAAAGGCGCTCGACGTGTCGTTCACGCTGCCGGTGCTCCCCACCGGGCTGACTGCCGATGGGCTTTATGTGCTCCAGTCGGCGCTGAAGTACGGCGTGAAGATCGGCACGGTGAACGTGATGGCGATGGACTATGGCGACAGCGCGGCGCCGAGCCCGCAGGGTCAGATGGGCACCTACGCGATCGACGCGGCGAGGAGCACTGAGGGGCAGCTCGGCAGTCTGTACGGCACGGTGCTCTCGACGGCACAGCTCTGGGAGATGGTCGGCGTCACCCCGCTGATCGGCGTGAACGACGTCTCGGACGAGGTGTTCATGCCGTCCGACGCCAGCCAGCTCCTGGCCTTCGCGCAGCAGGTGGGCCTGGGCGAGCTGTCGATGTGGTCGCTGGCGAGGGACAAGGAGGACCCGCGCGGCGCGCTGAGTTATTCCGAGGACAACGCCAGCTCGATCGTGCAGGCGCCGTTCGCGTTTTCGGATATTTTTAATGCGTTTACGAGTTAGGGAGCCGGACCGAACTCGCCGCGCGACCGCCGGTCGTCTCTTTTTCCCCTCGCGGGACCGAGAAAAGGTTCTGGCCGGTGGCCCGCGCGGTCGGCCAGGATAGAGCAAGGAGAACGGAAGCGGCCTGCTTCAGAACCCCTGACTCCTCCCCGGCGACCTGACGTACCCGCTGCTGAGACCCGAGCATCTGATCGTGGCCTGGAAGGGTGTGGGGCAGGGGCGATGAGGCGACGGCCCGTCCCGGTCACGCCGCCGGCCGGATCCGCTGTTCCGACAGGCCCGAGATGCGGACCGCCCCCTGGTCGCGGGTCTCATAGGATCCCGACGGCGCAGGCCGGGCCAGGCGCTCGAAGATCGCCAGGTTTCGCCGCGCGCGGTCATTCGACGGGTCACGCGCGATCGCGTGCTCAAACGATCCCCGGATCAGGTCGGCGGGATACCCAAGCTCCGATTGCGCGATCGCCAGCCATTCGGCCAGCTCGCTCTTGACCGCGTCCGATCCTTGCATCTCCAGGGCTCGCTCGCAGAGGGTACGGCAGCGGTCGAACCGCCCGCTGAGCAGCGAGTGGTGGGCGAGGATGTAATACGGGGAAATCATCGGCGAACCATGCTGGATTGCCGATTCCAGGTCCGTGACCGCACGTGAGCTCTCTCCGTAAAGTAGCATCCCTCGTGCCGCGAGGAGACCACAGTTCGTAGGATCGGCCGTGAGCCCTCGCGTATAGGCGCGCTCGGCCAACCGACGCTCTCCCAGCATCTGATGACAGAGTCCGAGCAACGCAAAGGTCAGCGAAAGCGTTGAGCGCTGGACGCCGCCTTCGGCTTCGCCTTCCATCCTCTGTAAGGCCGACTCCAGGAGCGGGATCAACTGCCTGTAAAGCCGCGATTGCCGGTCCTGAGAGAGGCTTGGGATGGAACTGATAACGGTGTCGGCCGCCTGGACGACGGCGACCGGCATGAATCGATCTGGTTCGCCGAGGATCTCTTCGGCCCGTCGGCGTGCGTCTCTTGGATCGAATCGATTCAGCGTGGCGAGCAGGGTGGCCAGGTAAATGCCATTTTCCGGTCGAAGAGACGACGCATGCTCGAAGAACAGAGCCGCGGTCTCGGGATCTCCGGCATCGAGCCATGTGGCGCCGCGCATGTAGCTGAGGACGTCCGGGTCGATATAACGCGCCCAGCGTCTGAGCAGGTCGAGGGCCTGGTCCCACTCGCCGCGTCGGCGGGCCTCCGCGATTTCGACCAGCCGGGCCTGGACCTGGGGGTTCATCTCGAGGGGGTCGGCCGACGGCGGGTCCGTGATCGAGTAGAGGTCTTCAGAAAGGCCAGCGAGCCGCTTCTTCTCAACCTCAGTGAGAGCCGACCAGGGGAGATCCGTCGCATCGCGCACGGCATCGGCCTCGGGCGAATCCTGGCGTCCGTCGAGCGTCAGTCGGTGTAGCTCTCGGAGTCCGCGCACCACCGCGAGATAATTCGCGCTAAAAGTCATCGGGCGAGGGGTCATCGGTCAAGCCTCATCGATGCGCCAGTCCGGCCGGGTTGCCGCGAGGGCGGTCTGGTAGTCAGAGAGCGGCATCACCCGGGCCGGAGCGATGGCGCCGTGAGTGGCTGAATCGGGTTCCAATGTCAGGCCCTCGGCGAAGTCTCCCTGCTCAAAGGGTCCGGTGCCGCTGCAAAAGCAGAAGGTTTCATTGGATCCTCTTGCGCCGGGCTTCAGGTGTTTTAGCCGCGCGGGAATCCGGAAGAGCGGCAGGTCGCGCCAGTTCGGGCTGACCGACATCCCCTTTCGGTTCACGAGGACATCGCCACCCTGGTCGAGCTCGATGTCGACGTGCGGGCGGACACCCAGGCCCTTCGCGGACGGCTCGACCCGAGGAAGGCCATCCGTGTCCTTGCCCATCGCCCGGAAGACTCGAGGCATCATCTCGCTCCGCATCCCGCTGCTCGCTCAGGTCTCTCCGAGCATTGTACACCGGGGCCGAATCTGGTTGAACTGCGCGCCGTACCCCGTCGACATCAAGCTCCCCCACTTCCGAAAATACGGCGGAATCCCTGTGCCGGTTCCTCCTCATGGGGGCAGTACCTCCTGAGACGAGAAAAGAAGAGAGGAGGCACGATTCAACGGGGGGCAGAGATCATGCCAGCCATTCGCTCGGGCTCGGTCCTGAGGCAGATCGGCGAGCTGTTCGCCGGGGGTGCCGCCGGCGCCTCGACCGACGGCGAGCTGCTCGCCCGGTTTTTGGCCGGTCGGGGCGAGTCAGCGGAGTCGGCGTTCGCGACGATCGTGGAGCGCCACGGGCCCATGGTGCTGCGCGTCTGCCGCATCCTGCTGGGCGACGCTCACGAGGCCGAGGACGCTGCCCAGGCCACGTTCCTCGTCCTGGCCCGGCGGGCCGGCTCGCTCCGGAATCCCGAACGGCTGGCCAACTGGCTCTATGGCGTCGCCCATCGCACGGCGCGGCGGATCCGGTCGCGCCAGGGCCGGCGCCGGCTGCTCGAGGCGAGGGAGAGCGCGATGAACGGGACCGGGCGCGCATTCGAGTTCGACGATGGGGGGCAGCCGCCGCTCGACCTGGCGCTCGCCCGCCGCGAAGAGGCCGCCATCGTCCACCAGGAGCTCGAGCGCCTGCCGGAGAAGCATCGGACGGCCATCGTGCTCTGCTGCCTGGAGGGCCTGACGATCGAGGAAGCCGCGCGCCGGCTCCGGTGCACCTCGGGCGCCGTGCGGGGCCGGCTGGCGCAGGCGCGATCCCGTCTGCGGGGCCGGCTTGCCCGCCGCGGCGTCGCCGTGCCGGCCGGAGTCGTCGCCGCGGCCCTCGCCACCGACGGCGCCTCGGCCGCACTGGCCTCGGCCTTCCGCGACGCCACGACGCGGGCCGCCATCGCCTATGCAACCGGGGCGGGCACCGGCGCGGCGGCGGCAACCGCCGGGTTGCTGGCCGACGGGGTCTCGAGATCCCTGGCCGCCGCCCGGCTCACGGGTGCCGCGGCCATCGTGGCGGGAGTCTCCGTCCTGGGCGCGATCGCCACGCCGCTGGTGATGAATCGTCCGCGTTCGAGCCCGCCCGCAACCAGTCACCGGGCGCCTGCGGCGAAGGCATCCGCGCCCGCGGCGACCGGCGCCGGCCCTCGCGACCATCGCCGGCTGGTGGAGGGCCTGGAGTGGTTCGTCAGGGGCGTTGACCCGGCCCGGGGCACGATCGCCCTGGATGACCTTCCCGACTCGCACGAGGGGGACCGCATCGCGCTGACCTCCGCGGGGGATAATGTCGGCCCCACCGGGTTGACGCTGCGGAATCTCGCCGCGGGACCGGCTGCCCGCATCACGGTTGACGGCAGGCCCGCAAATCTCTCGGCCATTCGGCCCGGGATGCGGGTCGCCGTGCGGCTGGCGCCCGATCGATTCGCCGCCGCCGAGATCCGCGCGTCGTCCCCGCAGCCTCCGGCGTTCCTCTACACCATCAAGGAGATCGACCCCGAGGTCCGCACCATGACCGTGACCGTCAAGGACAAAGACGTCACGCTCGGGCCGATTCGGATCGCCGACGACGCCCGGATCGAGCGGACCCGGACCCAGCGCGTCGGCCACGCTCGAGACTCGGCCATCCGTCTCGAGAAAACCCCGTTGCGGAACCTGACGCCAGGGTTGCCCGTGTCGTTGACTCTCGACGTGACCGAGGGCGGCGGCCTCGTCGCCCGTTCCGTCCTGGCGGGCGACACCCCCGTCGTGAAGGAGAAATCTCCATGACAACGCTGCACGAGGCCTCGCGCAAGAGGCTGCTTGCGGGATTCGCCGTCTTGCTCGCGGCCGCCGCCATCGCGACCTGGGCGGCCTTCTGGCTCGGGGCACGGGGCCGGGACGACTCGCCGGACCTGCTGCGGCAGGCGGTCGAGGCCGATGACACGGCCGCTCGACGGCTGGTGCTCGGCAAGACGTCGACGGTCGAAGGGAAGACCTCCTCCGGGCAGTCGATCCCGGCGGAGATGACCGCCGTGAAGTCGGCCAGCGGCCGGACGGTCGGCTACGCCGCACCTCGGCTGAAACAGCCGCTCAAGGAGGGCGAAACGGCCTCGATCTCGCTGCCCGGCGGCGGCCGAATCGAGATCCAGGGCCCGCCCGCGGGTGTCTCGCTCCCGCCCCCCTTCACAACGAAGGGAGCCCAGCCATGAAGCGGCGGCGAGGCGCGTTCACGCTCGTCGAGGTCCTCGTTGTGATCAGCATCATCGGCCTGGTCGCGGGCCTGCTCATGCCGGCCGTGCAGTCGTCGCGCGAGGCCGCGCGCCGGGTCCGATGCTCGTCGAACCTGCGGGAGATCGGCCTGGGCCTGGCCTCGTATCACGAGACCTGGGGCGTCTTCCCGGTCTCCGACCGTGGACCCTGGCCGCCGTGGCCCGGGACCACGGCCGACCCGTGGAGCCATCCGACGTTCTACACGGCGATGCTCCCCTACATCGAGCAGGGCAACCAGACCCCGGCCAGCCCGCAGTCGATCGGGCTGTTCCTCTGCCCGACGCGCCGCGGGCCCGACGTCGGCCCGAAGGCCGACTATGCCGCGGGACGCCATCCGGACGATCTGCTCGACAACGGCTGGAAGAGTATCCTGGGCGGCCCGTATGTCGCGAGCGACGGCCAGGTCCGGATGCGCGGCGGCGTGGGCCTGAATGCGATCGGCGGCAGCGACGGCAGCTCGAACACACTATTGCTCTCCCACAAGGCGATGAGCCCGTCCTTCTATTACGGTCCCTGGGCGCCCGGCATCGCCACGGGGGACAACGGCGGCTGGGCCGGGCCGCTGGAGAATTTCGAGCTGGTGCGCGACCCGCGCTCCTTCGTGCGCGACGTCGACTCGTATTACTCGGCGTTTCTCATCGGCTCGTCGCATCCTGCTGTCATGCCGTCGCTCTTCGCCGACGGGTCGGTGCGCTCGCTCCCGTACACCACCTCGCGCGAGATCATCCCCCGGCTCTGGGCCTGGAACGACGGCGGGATCGTCGCGGCCGGGAGTCCGTGATCGATCGGTCGGTCGTGATCCTCCCGCCGGGGTTGCCCGGCAGGTGGGCGGGTCACTTCCTCTTCCACGAGCCGATCCCCAGGTTGCCCAGCGTGGATTTGAGGTCTCGCTCGACGAGGCGGAGCTGGTTCAGCTCGCGTTCGAGGGACGCGATGCGGATGTTCGCCGCACGCAGCTCCTCGTCCGGATCCGGGGGCGAGTCGAGCACCGCGACCGCGTCGGTCGCGGCCCGGGCGGCCTCGACCTCCGTATCGGATCCCTCGACGCCCGCCGAGCGCGGCTCGGGGTAGATCCGGGGCCGCTGGATCTCCGCCCGGAGCTGGTCCACCTCGGCGCGAAGCCGGTCGAGCTCGGCCCCGTCCTCGCTCGCCCGTTGCTCCCTGTCGCGCTCGGCATTGGCCAGTGCCGCGCGGATTCGCACGAGCTCGCCGCCGGCCCGCTCGATCTCGAGTCGGAATCGGTCCCGCTCGGAGCGCGCGGCCCCCAGCTCCTCCTCGCGACGGCGCAGCAGGCCCTCGAGCCGATCGGCCTCGGCGAGGGCGGCCATCACGTCGGCCTGCCACCACTCTCCGTCCTTTGCGGCCGAGGACACCGGGACGAATGGGTCGTCGTCCTCGGGTTCGTCCTCGGCTTCAGCCCGGGCCGCCGCCTCGGCGTCTTCCTCAAGCCGCTGGACCTCGGTCCGCAGCCGATGGACCTCGGCCCGGAGCCCCTCGACCTCGCCGTTCGGCGGGGCCTGCTCCTGCTCGGCGCGGAGGCGATCGACCTCGGCGCGGAGGCGATCGAGCTCGGCGCCGTCGGCGCGGGCCTTCTCCTGGCTGGTTTTTTCGGAATCGGCGAGTGCAGCGCGGAGGCGATCGAGCTCGGCATCGTGCGCCTGGGCCTGGGCCCGGCCCTGCTGCTCGGCGTCGGCGAGCGCCGCCCGGAGGCGATCGAGCTCGGCGCCGTCGGCCAGGGTCCGCTCTCGCGCCCGGACCTCGGTGTCTTTCAGAGCGCCGCGGAGCCGCTCGAGCTGGGCGGCGTGCGCGTGGAGCCGGTCGCTCGCCGCTCTCTCGGAGTCCGCCAGCGCCGCGCGCAGGCGTTGCAGCTCGGCGCCGTCGGCCTGGGTCCGCTCGCGCGACCGGGCCTCGGACTCCGCCAGCGCCGCGTGGAGGCGCTTCAGCTCGGCGTCGTCGGCCTGGGCCTGTTGCTGATTCTCGTCCTCGAGCCTCGCCATGGAGGCGCGAAGGCGATCGAGCCGGGCTTCGTCCGCCCACGCCTTTTCCGTGCTGTCCTTCCGGACCGCCGCCAGCGTCGTGCGCAGTTGCTCGACCTCGGCGGAGAGCGCCCCGAGCCGGCCGCTCCCCGCTCCCTCGGCGTCCGTCAGCGCCGCGCGGAGGCTCGCGAGCTCGGCGCGGTCGGCCTGGGCGCGCTCGTCGTTCTCGCGCTCGGCCTGGGCCAGCGCGTCGCGAAGGCGATTCGCCTCCTCGGCGGCCTCGGCCCGCTCGGTCTCGAGTCGCTCCCGGTCGGCCGCGGCCGCCGCGAGCTGGGAATCGCGCACGACGATCGCGGCCGAGAGCCGGTCGACTTCGGCCCGGCCGGCCAGCAGGTCGAACTCCCATCGGCGACGATGCTCGGCGGCCTCGTTCTCCGCCGCGGCTCGGGCCTCGACCAGGGTCGCGACCTGGCCGCGAAGTCGCTCCGCCTCATCCCGGAGACCGCCGAACTCGGCCCGGAGCGCCTCCCGTTCCTCGGCCATCCGACGGACCTCGCCGGGCTCCATCCCGCCCAGCGCGGCGCGGATCGATTCCAGGTCGGCTCCGAGCCGTCCGCCCTCGGCGCGGAGCCGATCGCATTCCTCGTGGGCCCGATCGCGCTGTCGCCGGAACTCGTCCCGCTGGGCGGCGAGTAACCGGCTTCGGGACCGCAGCTCGTCGGCCTCGGCGTCCTGCCTGGCCGCCTGGGACTTCAGGTCGTCGAGCGCCCGGCGGATCTCATCGCGTTCGGACTCGACCCGGGCGCGTTCGGCGTCGCCGCCGGCGACGTGGGCGCGAAGCTCGTCGCGTTCGGCGGAGAGCCGGTCGCGCTCGTTCGCCACCTCCCGGTGCTCGGTCGAAAGCCGGTCGTGCGCCGTCTTCAGCTCGACGATCTGGGAGGACAATTGATCGTGGGCCGCCTGGAGCTCGGGATGAGACTGCTGGAGCGCCGTGGCCGTCGCGCGGAAGTCGCCGTGCTCGATCTGGATCCGCTCGTAATCGGCCCGGATCCGGTCGTAGGTGGAGCGGAGATCGCCGTGCTCCGCGCGAAGCCGATCGTTCTCCGCCTGGAGCTGCTGGTGGTCCGTCCGGATCTGATCCACATCGGACTGGAGCTGGGCGTGGACCTCGCGCAGGGCGTTTCGCTCGCCGCGGTACCGGTGGGCCCTCGCCTTGCGGCGGTCGCACGTCGCCATCAGCTCGTTCACCAGGGATTCCAGCCGATCGTGTCGGGCCTGGTAATGCCGCTTCTCCGCGGTGATCCGGGCGAGCTCAACCTGGAGCCGGCCCATCAGGCCGACCACCGTCGCGGGGCTGTCGTCGTCCCCGATCCCGCCGGGGAACGCCTCGGGATTCCGCGGCACGGTGGAGGAATCCCACGCCAGGAAGAGCCTCAGGCATCGATTGCACTGGACCTGCTGGCCCAGATAGGATCGCCGGACCTTCAAAGCCGCGCGACAGCCCGGGCAGGCGACCGCGATCCGCTCTTCCGAGGAATCGGGCGGGGCAGGGGCGAGCGCCGGCACCGAGGAGAGCGCCAGCTCCGTCGAGAGGGCCGGCACGGAGGAGAGGGCCAGCTCCGTCGAGAGGGCCGGATCAGGTTCGGCGCCCAGGCGATCCATCTCCACGGAATCGCCGTCGTCCTCGGCCACGAAGGCCCGGTTGCAGGCCCCGCAGCGGATCCGCTGATCCAGATAGATCCTCCGGACCTTCAGCCCGGCCCGGCAGTGGGGGCACTGGGCCACGAAGTGAGTCAGATCGTCGACCATGGAGCCATCCTCACCCGTCGTCGGCGACGGGCATGGAAACCTGAAATGAATCGTTAGAGGATTCGAATTCAGACATCGGAATTCCACCTATTCTTACAAGGAATGGCGCGAGATTCAAGCGTGCGGGCGCCGTCGCCTTGCGGCGCACGGCGTGCGAGGCATGACGGCGGGGGCGGGCCGGGGCTTCGAGCGGCCGGGATGCCGGGGCGGTGGGGCTGCGAAACTGGCGGATTCCGCGGGCGCGATCCGGACGTGGCGGGGCCGGGAGATCGCGGCCCGCCTCGATCCGCGCGGGCGGGGGGCGGGCCGCGATCGGGTTCGATCAGGTGGGATCACCGAGAGATCTTGGAATCGGTCGAGAAGACGTCGTTGCCGAGCATCGCCAGGTTGAAGAGGAAGGCATTCTGCTCGAGCGTGGCGGTCGTCGCCTCGAGGTAGATCGCTCCGCCGTCGCCGGCGGCCTGGTTGCCGATGAAGATCGACGTGCTGACGCTCAGCACGGTCGAGGCGACCGTGCTGCCCGGCGAGATGCCGTCAGACTCCGACGCGATCGCGCCGCCGTTGCCGCCGAGCGCCCGGTTTCCTTCCCCATACGACGGAGATAACCCACGACGCCTCGCGGAACCGGACGGCCCTCCTGTCCCCGCCCCTTCCTTACCTGCGCGCGGCCGGAACTGGACCGGCCTCGCGAAAAATCCTCCGGCTCCTCGCGAACACCGAGCTCCTGCTCGTCTCATACACGGACCCGCTGATCCTGTCTGGTTTCGGGAGGGCGAGGCTCCTGCCGAGCCTTCCCCCGCGGCTCGGCAGGAGCCTCGCCCTCCCAACGCGATCGGAAAGTATCAGCGGGTTCCTGAATCAGATGGATGGCCACGGAGCGGCAAGGCCGGCCGGCCAACCCGTTGACGCGCGGCCTCGCCGCGGACACCATCCACATTCGAGCGAGCCCGGATCGGTAGGGCTTCTGCCCCTATCCAATCAATCGTCGCCGCACAGGGTACTGGAGGCATTTCCATGTCGCAAGGAAAATATACCTGGTTGATCGGATTCGCCGTCGTTGCCGCGCTCGCCGGGTGCCAGGGCTCGGAGCCCGACCCCGGCCCGGACGCCTCGAAGCGCGTCGTCGCGGCCGATTCGAGGCCCGGCCCCGCGCCCGCGCCCGCGGCCACGCCCACCGCCGCGCCGGGCAAGACGAGCGAGCTCGTCCTGGTCGAGGCTGTCCGGCGCGACGACCTGGACCGGGTCGTCAGCTCGGTCATCAGCCCGGATGGCAAGTTCCTCTACGCCAGTTGCTGGAACCCGGGCGCCCTGGTCGTCTTCGCGCGCGACGCCGGGACGGGCAAGCTGACGCACGTCCAGACCGTGACCGGCAAGCCCGACCTCATGGGCGCCACCGGCGTCGCGCTCTCGCCCGACGGGCGATTCGCGACGCTGGCCACGTTCCGGTCCAGGGATGCCTTTTTGTTCAAGCGCGATCCCCAATCGGGCAAGGTCACGCTGATCCAGACCGCTCCCCGCACCGGGAAGGACTGGTCATTCCCGGTCGCGGTCGAGTTCTCGCCGGATGGGAAGTTCGCCTGCTTCGCGGATGACGGCGGCCAGTCCGGAACTGGCGGCATTCGCGTCTTCCGGGTCGAGGGGGAGAGCCTGGTCGACCTCGGCGAAAACGAGGGGCAGAATCGGTGCTTCGCCGGTGCTCGCAACCTCGCCTTCCATCCGGACGGCAAGACCCTGTTCGTCGCGTGCGCCCGCACCGGATCGCTGGTCGTCGTCGACTTCAGGCCGGACGACGGCTCGACCCGCGTCCGCCAGGTCCTCTGGGCGAAGAGCCGGGGCGGCCACGACTTTTCCGCCCCCGAGGTCGGCGACGTGCGGGGGACGGCGGGCCTGGTCGACCTGGCGGTCAGCCCCGATGCGAAGTACCTCGTGACCTGCTCCGGACGCTTCGGAGGCCCGACGACCCTCGCCAGCTTCCGCTACGGGGGCGACGGGAAGCTCTCCTACGTCACCAGCATCCAGAGCACCGGCAAGAAGGGCGCCGACGCCCTGGCCTTCGTGGGCGGGAACCAGGTCGCCATCGCGCCGGACGGCCGCGACGTCTACGCGGCGGCGACGATCTCCGGCGTCGTCGCGTGCGTCGCGCGCGACCCGTCGAACGGCTCGCTCGCGCCCGGCAAGGTCGTCCCCGACGGCGGGCCGCCAGGGCCGAACGTCAACGGTGCCGCGGGGGTGACGGTCAGCGCGGACGGGAAGTTCGTGTACGTCGCGACCGAGGACAGGAAGACGCTGTCCGTCTTCCGCCGCCAGTCGCCGTGAGGGGTCTCCAGGACGGGTCTCGCCGTCGCGCGCTCGCTCGCTCGCGCGCTCGCCCACCTTTTCGTGGGATTTCGTGTTTTCCGCGGTCGCTCTCCTCGACGGCTCGCCAGCGGGGCGGGTTCCGGGCGCGGTGGCGGTGTTTGCGGCGCCCTCACGATTCCTTCAGCCGCCGGATCTCGGCCTCGGCGGCCGCGACCTCGGCGCGGAGGCGGACGACATCCTGCGGGTCGTCGTTCTGCCTGACCGCGCCGGAGAGCTGCTGCCGCAGCTTGTCCAGGCGTTTCTGGACCAGATCCAGCTTCTTCTTCGCCTTGCCGTCCATCCGAGCCCTCCTCTCATGCTTGCTTCGCCGGGACGAACGGGACGGAACGTGCCCCCGTCTCGCCCCCGGGTTTCCCCGGCGAGACCTATTTTCCCTTTCGGCTTATCACGGGCATCACCTTGATGCCAGGACACTCCTCCGGCCGAGGATTCGCGACGATCGCGCCGCCTCATCGCTTTCGGACCGCGGCCGTGCCGTCGCGCGGCGGACCCCAGGCGGCCCGCAGGAGCTGGTATCCGGTCGGGTCGTGGTCCTTCAGGTCCTCGCGGGTGAAGGGGAAGAAGTCATTCTTGCCGAAGTACGCCTCGGTGAGATCGGCGAAATACTCCTTGTGGTTCGTCGCCGCGTAGGCCTTCTTCTTCTCCCCGTGGACGTGGGGGACCGACTGGTACAGCCCGGCGTCCATCGCCTTCCGGTACGCCTTCTGGATGGAGGGATGGTCCTCGCCGAGGACGAAGAACTGGTAGGCGTGGGCCATCTCGTGCATGAGCGACCAGGGCTGGTCGTCGTGGGTGCATTCGGTGAACTTGACCGCGTTACCGACCACGATGCAGCCGGCCTTATCGGGGTTGTAGCCGTGCTCGCGGAGCCATTGAGCCGACGGGTGGAAGATGGTCAACGCCTCGGCGTCGCTCGTCCACTCGACCCAGATGCGGATCCTGCGCAGCCTGGCCAGGGGCCTGGGCGGGACGGCGCCGGCGATCCTGCCGAGCTGCGCGTCCACCTCCTTGATCGCCTCGTCGGCTTCCTTCTTGTGTTCGAGCACCCGGCGGTCGACCAGGACGGTGAGGCCCTGGATCGAGCGTTTCGAATAGGCGGAAGTCGGGTCGGGGCCGCCCGCGGTGGCCGGTATCGGGATCGCCAGCGAGGCGATCAGGGCGCACAGCGGGACCCATGCGACACGAGTCGTCATCCGAGATCCCTCCTCATCGGGGTTTGATGGGGTACAGGTATCAGCATAAGCCTCGTTGCCGGGATGATGCAACGGCGTGCGATCGGGGCGGCCGTCGGCGCGTCGGCGTTCGCCGTTCCCGGCGGGAAGATCGGAGGGAGCCGGCCCGGGTGCGCGCCGATCCCGATTTGTCCCGCCCGGCCGGCGGTCGGCCGGGCGACGGCGGCCGGCCCGCGGCGGCCGTTGTCCCCGCCGGCCGGTCGGCCCGAACTCGGTACACCGATCGGGTCCGCCCGCAGTCGTATTGCGTCCGCGGCACCGGCGCCCCGGAGCCGAGCGGGTCACCGGCGGCTTCGCGCCAGCACGCGATCGACGTCGGCCCAGAGGGCCTGCCACTCCTTGCGCTCGGGCTCGGGAAGCTTGCCCAGCGCATCGGGATCGCGGACGCCGGCCACGTCGGTGTCCTGCTTCCAGTGGATCAACGTCGGGGCGACGGCCGCCCGCAGCCTTGGGTCGTCGCCGTCGAGGATGCCGTCCCAGGCGGCCAGCTCGGCCCGGAGCCAGCCCAGGGCCTGCCGGCGCAGCTTCTCCCGCGCCGCCGGGTCGGGCGGGGGATCGTCCTTGCCCCCGCCGCAGCCGGCCAGGGCGGCGGAGCAGGCGGCGTTGTACCGGTGCACCGCCTGGCGGTCGTCGCCGAGCTTGGGGTCGGCCGCCAGCGCCTCGGCCCAGAAGCGGGCGGCGGCGGCGTACCGCTTCGAGTCGTAGCACATCTGCGCGACGGCCAGCCGCTCGCCGGTGTCCTTCGGGTGGTCCTCGCTCCCGAGCAGGGCCGGGAGCCGCGAAGCCAGCGCCGCCAGCCGCTCGGCGTCGGCGACCCACTGCGCCGAGGGATAGGGCCAGCCGGGCCGCCGGCTGCCCAGCTCGTGCCCGCGGCGGAGCATCGCCAGCGCCTCGGCGTGGTCGCCCCGGCCCCGCAGGGCATGTCCCAGGTTGCAGTGGGCCTCGGCGAAGTCGGGCCGGCGCCGGATCACCTCGCGGTACGCGGCGACGGCCTCGTCCAGCTTACCCTGGACTTGCAGGATGATGCCGAGGTTGTAGTGGGCCGGGGCGTATTCGGGCTTGAGCCGGATCGCCTCGCGGAACGCGGCGATGGCCTCGTCCCCCTTCCTCTGGGAATACAGGGCACTGCCGAGGTTGGTGTGGGCCTCGGCGTAGTCGGGCTTGAGCCGGATCGCCGCGCGGAACTCGGCGACGGCCTCGTCCACCTTCCTCTGGGACAGCAGGGCGACGCCGAGGTTGTGGTGGGCCTCGGCGTAGTCGGGCTTGAGCCGGATCGCCGCGCGGTACTCGGCGACGGCCTCGTCCACCTTCCCCTGGGCTCGCAGCGCGTTGCCGAGGTTGTAGTGGGCCGGGGCGTAGTCGGGCTTGATCCGGATCGCCTCGCGGAACTCGGCGACGGCCTCGTCCGGCTTCCCCAGGGACTCCAGGGCGTTGCCGAGGTTGTAGTGGGTCTCGGCGAGGTCGGGCTTGAGTCGGATCGCTTCGCGGTACGCGGCGACGGCCTCGGCCGGCTTCCCCTGGGCGTCCAGGGTGATGCCGAGGTTGTGGTGGATCTCGGCGTAGTCGGGCTTGAGCCGGATCGCCTCGCGGTACGCGGCGACGGCCTCGGCCACCTTCCTCTGGGAATGGTGATTTTTACTTTGTGCATCAGGAGAGGATGCTCCACGTTTGCAATGTGCCATCGCCG
>DAIDHB010000167.1 GCA_027452145.1 Planctomycetales bacterium | reverse complement strand
GCCGAGGTGACCCGCGTCGCACGCGAGGTGGGCACGGAAGGAAAGCTCGGCGGCCAGGCCGATGTCCGCGACGTCGCCGGCACCTGGAAGGACCTGACCGATAGCGTCAACTCGATGGCCGGCAACCTGACGGCCCAGGTGCGCAACATCGCGGCCGTCACCACGGCCGTGGCCAATGGCGACCTGTCCAAGAAGATCACCGTCGACGTGAAGGGCGAGATCCTCGAGCTCAAGAATACCATCAACACGATGGTCGACCAGCTTAGCTCGTTCGCCTCCGAGGTGACTCGCGTGGCCCGCGAGGTCGGCACCGAGGGTAAGCTCGGCGGCCAGGCGGATGTCCGCGGCGTCGCCGGAACGTGGAAGGATCTGACGGACTCGGTCAACTCGATGGCCGGCAACCTCACCGGCCAGGTGCGCAACATCGCCGACGTGACGACGGCCGTGGCCAACGGCGACCTATCGAAGAAGATCACCGTCGACGTGAAGGGCGAGATCCTCGAGCTCAAGAACACCATCAACACGATGGTCGACCAGCTCCGCTCGTTCGCGGCCGAGGTGACCCGCGTCGCACGCGAGGTGGGCACGGAAGGGAAGCTGGGCGGCCAGGCGGATGTCCGCGGCGTCGCCGGAACCTGGAAGGACCTCACGGACAGCGTGAACTTCATGGCCGGTAACCTCACCGGCCAGGTGCGCAACATCGCCGACGTGACGAAGGCCGTCGCCAACGGCGACCTGTCCAAGAAGATCACCGTCGACGTCAAGGGCGAGATCCTCGAGCTCAAGAACACCATCAACACCATGGTCGACCAGCTCAGCTCGTTCGCAGCCGAGGTGACCCGCGTCGCCCGCGAGGTGGGCACGGAAGGCAAGCTCGGCGGCCAGGCCCAGGTGAAGGGCGTGTCGGGGACCTGGAAGGACCTGACCGACAACGTGAACTTCATGGCCGGCAACCTGACCAGCCAGGTGCGCGGCATCGCCAAGGTCGTCACGGCGGTGGCCAACGGCGACCTCAAGCAGAAGCTGACGGTCGAGGCCAAGGGCGAGATCGCCGCGCTGGCCGACACGATCAACAGCATGATCGAGACGCTGGCGACCTTCGCCGAGCAGGTGACGACGGTGGCCCGCGAGGTGGGCGTCGACGGCAAGCTCGGCGGCCAGGCGAGCGTCCCCGGCGCGGCCGGAACCTGGAAGGACCTCACCGACAACGTCAACCAGCTCGCGGCGAACCTGACGACGCAGGTGCGGGCCATCGCCGAGGTGGCCACCGCCGTCACCAAGGGCGACCTGACGCGGTCGATCAAGGTCGAGGCGCTGGGCGAGGTGGCGATCCTCAAGGACAACATCAATGAGATGATCCGCAACCTCAAGGACACCACGCTCAAGAACAACGACCAGGACTGGCTCAAGACGAACCTGGCGAAGTTCAGCCGGATGCTCCAGGGCCAGCGTGACCTCCTGACGGTCGGCCGGCTGATCCTGTCCGAGCTCGCCCCGGTGGTCTCGGCGCAGCACGCGGTGTTCTACATCCTCGATCAGTCGAAGGACCCGCACATGCTCTCGCTGCTCGCGAGCTATGCTTACAGGGGGCAGAGCGCCCTGGGCAGCCAGCTCCAGCTCGGCGAGGGGCTCGTCGGGCAGTGCGCGCTGGAGAAGCAGAAGATCGTGCTGTCGAACGTGCCGCCCGACTACATCCGGATCTCCTCGGGACTGGGCGACGCCACGCCGCAGAACATCATCGTGCTGCCGGTCATCTTCGAGGGGCAGGTCAAGGGCGTGCTCGAGCTGGCCTCGCTCGAGCGGTTCAACCCGACCCACCAGGCGTTCCTCGACCAGTTGACCGAGAGCATCGGGATTGTGCTCAACACGATCGAGGCCAACATGCGGACCGAGGACCTGCTCAAGCAGTCCCAGTCGCTGGCCTCCGAGCTGGGCAGCCGCCAGGCGGAGCTCCAGAAGACCAACGAGGAGCTCCAGGAGAAGGCCCAGCTCCTCGCCCACCAGAACCAGGAAGTCGAGCGGAAGAACCAGGAGGTCGAGCAGGCCCGCCAGGCGCTCGAGGAGAAGGCCAAGCAGCTCGCGCTGACCTCCAAGTACAAGTCCGAGTTCCTCGCGAACATGTCGCACGAGCTGAGGACTCCGCTCAACAGCCTCCTGATCCTCTCCGACCAGCTCTCGAAGAATCCCGAGGGGAACCTAACGCCCAGGCAGACCGAGTTCGCCAAGACGATCCACTCGTCGGGCAACGATCTCCTGATGCTCATCAACGACATCCTCGACCTGTCGAAGATCGAGTCGGGCACGGTCGTCGTGGACGTCGGCGAGGTCCGGCTCGCCGACCTGCACGGCTACGTCGAGCGCACGTTCCGGCACGTGGCCGAGTCGAAGGGCGTCGGCTTCGTCATCGAGGTGGACCCGATGGTCCCCAAGGCGGTGTACACCGACGCGAAGCGGCTCCAGCAGGTCATCAAGAACCTGCTCTCGAACGCGTTCAAGTTCACCCAGCAAGGGCAGGTGCGGCTGTCGATGCAGCCGGTCTATCAGGGCTGGAACCCCGAGAACGAAGAGCTGAACCGGGCGTCGGCCGTGCTGGCGATCTCGGTGGCGGACACCGGCATCGGCATCCCGCCGGACAAGCAGCAGATCATCTTCGAGGCGTTCCAGCAGGCCGACGGCAGCACCAGCCGCAAGTACGGCGGCACCGGGCTCGGCCTGGCGATCAGCCGCGAGATCTCGCGGCTCCTGGGCGGCGAGATCCGCCTGGTCAGCTCGCCGGGCAAGGGGAGCACCTTCACCCTCTTCCTGCCCCAGACCTACGTCCCGCAGAAATCGTCGCGGCGGACCGCGACCGCCGGCACCGACGGCGCGGCCGCGAGGCTGGCGCCGGGCGAGCCGGCCGCCGCCCCCGCGCCCCCGCTTCCGGCACCCGCGCACGCGAATCACCTCGACCTGGACAGCGACGGCTTCTCGATGATCATGGACACCCCCCGGCTGGTCAACGAGGTGGGCGACGACCGCGACATCGTCCAGCCCGGCGACATGCTGGTCCTGATCGTCGAGAACGACCTGAACTTCGCCCGCCTCCTGCTCGAGGTCGCCCGCGAGCGCGGCTTCAAGGGGCTCGTCACCTCGCTCGGCGCCGCGGCCCTGGCGCTCACCCGCGACTACAAGCCCGACGCCATCACCCTGGACATCTGCCTGCCCGACATCGACGGCTGGCGGGTCATGGAGCGGCTCAAGAACGACATGGGCACGCGCCACATCCCCGTCTGCGTCATCTCGACCGAGGAGGCCTGCGAGCTGGCCGGCACCTACGGCGCCCTCGGCTCGCTGACCAAGCCCCTCCAGAGCCGCGAGATGGTCGAGCAGCTCTTCGACGACCTCCGCGAGTTCCTCCGCCGCCGCGTCAAGGACCTGGTCGTCGTCGGCGCCGACGACTCCCGCCGCGAGGAAATCGTCCAGTCCATCGGCGGTGAGGAGTTCCGCGTGGCCACCGCCCAGAGCGGCCGCGAGGCCCTGGCGCTCATCGACGATCGGCACGTCGACTGCCTGGTGCTCGACAGCTCGATCCCCGACATGACTCCCGACGAGTTCCTCCGCGGACTCCGCGCCAACGGCAGGGTTGCCACCCTGCCGGTGATCCTCTACTCCGACCGGCCGCCACGTGACGACGACGACGGCGGCCGGGTCGTCGCCTCCCACCTGGCCTTCCGCCAGGCGTGTTCGCCCGAGCGCCTGCTGGACCAGACCGCGTTCTTCCTCCATTCGCCCGTCGACAAGCTCCCCGAGCCCAAGAGACGGACCGTCGAGCAGCTCTACCAGACCGACGAGATCCTCTTCGGCAAGAAGGTGCTCATCGTCGACGACGACATCCGCAACATCTTCGCGCTGACCAGCATCCTCGAGTGGCGCAACATGGTCATCGTCTCGGCCGAGACCGGCCGCGACGCCATCCGCATCATCCAGACCGAGCCCGACATCGACATCGTCCTGATGGACATCATGATGCCCGAGATGGACGGACTCGACACCATGCGGGTCATCCGAAAGCTCCCCCAGTTCCATAGCCTGCCGATCATCGCCGTCACGGCCAAGGCCATGAAGGGCGACCGCGAGAAATGCATCGAGGCCGGCGCCTGGGATTATCTCTCCAAGCCGGTGGACACCGAGCAGTTGCTCTCGGTCCTCCGCGTCTGGCTGCATCGTTGAACCCCCCGGAAACTCACCGCGACAGAGGGATCTCGAAGGTGGACGAGGAGAAGGTCAACATCCTGGTTGTGGACGACCTGGAGGATAAGCTCCTCGTCTACGAGATGGTCCTGGCCAGCCTCGGCCAGAACCTCGTCATGGCGCGCTCGGGCCGCGAGGCCCTGCGGCACCTTTTGGACAGGGAATTCGCCGTCATCCTGCTCGACGTGAAGATGCCCGACATGGACGGCCTCGAGACGGCCGCGATGATCCGTAGCCGCCGCCAGACCGCCCAGACGCCGATCATCTTCGTCACCGCCTTCAACGACGAGGTCCATACGGCGCAGGGCTATTCGCTCGGCGCCGTCGATTACATCATGACGCCGATCGTGCCGGAGATCCTCCGCACCAAGGTCGGCGTCTTCGTCGACCTCTACAAGAAGACCCAGCAGGTCCGCCGCCAGGCGCAGGAGCACGTCGCCCTGGCGCGGGCCCAGGCCGCGCGGGCCGCGGCCGAGGAGGCCACCCGGCGCTCCGCCTTCCTCGCCGACGCCACCACCTCGCTGAGCCGCTCGCTCGACCACCAGACCATCGCCCGCACCCTCGCCGCACGCGCCGTCCCCTTCCTCGGCGACCTCTGCGCCGTCATCCTCGCCGACGAGGGCCTCCCCTCCTGCTGGCGGACCGAGCTGGCGTGGATCGACCCCGAGCACGATCCCTCGCACCGGTCGGCCTCGCTGTCCGGCATCTCCGACCTGGGCCCGCTCGCCGGGCCCATCCGCCGCGTCACCGCCGGCGCCGACTGGGAGGTCGTCCGCATCGCGCCGCACCGCACCGCCGAGCCAGACCAGCCCGACCGGCCCGCCGAGCCCGGCGCCGAGGCCGAGATCGCGGCTGGCCACGAGGCCCTCGTCGTCCCGGGCACCGGGATCATCCCGCACACGATCCTCGTCGTCCCCCTCAACACCCACGACCCGGCGCCCGGCGCCCTGGCCCTGGCCATCGGCCGCGATCGCCGCCCCTACGAGCCCGAGGAGATCGGGCTGGCTCGCGACCTCGCCGGCCGCGCCGCGATCGCGCTGGACAACGCCCGGCTCTACCGCAACGTCCAGGAGAACAACCGCCGCAAGAACGAGTTCCTCGCCATGCTCGCCCACGAGCTGCGCAACCCCCTGGCCCCCATCCGCAACGCCGTCGAGATCCTCCGGATGCTCGACATCCCCGATCCCAACCTCCACTGGGCCAACGACATCATCAACCGACAGGTCGAGCAGCTCGTCCGGCTGGTCGACGACCTGCTCGACATCTCGCGGATCACCGGCGGCAAGATCCAGCTCCGCATGGAGCCCATCGACGCCGCGCTCGCCGTCACCCGCGCGGTCGAGACCAGCCGCCCCCTCATCGACGCCAGGCGTCACACGCTCTCGGTCTCGCTCCCCCCGCACCCGGTGATGGTCACCGCCGACCTGGTCCGGCTCTCCCAGGTCCTGTCGAACCTGCTCAACAACGCCGCCAAGTACACCGAGGAAGGCGGCAGCATCGAGCTGGAAGTCGCGCGCGACGGCCCCGACGCCCTGTTCGTCGTGCGGGACAACGGCATCGGCATCAGCCGCGACAGCGTCCCCAGCATCTTCGATCTATTCATCCAGGTCGACCGCACGATCGACCGCTCGCAGGGCGGCCTGGGCGTCGGCCTGACCCTCGTCCGTCAGCTCGTCGAGATGCACGGCGGTAGCGTCACCGTCCACAGCGAGGGCCACAATCGCGGCAGCGAGTTCATCGTCCGGCTCCCCGCCCTCAACGCCGCCGCCCCGGCCCAGCCCCCGTCGAAACCCGATTCGAGCCGCGACGAGCCGTCCACGCCCCGGCGCGTCCTCATCATCGAAGATTACCCGGCCGTCGCCGAGAGCCTCCGCCGGATGCTCCACCTCGGCGGCCACGAGGTCAAGGTCTCCCGCGACGGCGACGAGGCCCTCCGGTCCCTGGTCGTCGAGGAGACCGACGTCGTCCTCCTCGACATCGGCCTGCCCGGGATGGACGGCTACGACGTCGCACGCTCGATCCGCCGCCGACCCGGCGGCGACTCCCTCGTGCTCGTCGCCCTCACCGGCCACGGACAGGAGGAGGACCGCCGACGCTCGCGCGAGGCCGGCTTCGACCACCACCTCACCAAGCCGGTCGAGCCGTCCGCACTGTTCTCCCTGCTGACCAGGCTGCCGCCCCGCGACGCCGGGAATCCGGCGCTCGCCCCGATCCTGTCCTCCGCCTGATCGGGCCGCCGGATCCGACCGGCCGACGCTCCGCCGGGCGGAGACAGCGACGGCCCGACAGCCTCGTCTCGACAACGCTCGCGCCACATGGTCTGATGATCGATGTGACGCCGCGCGACCCGATCGCCCGCGCGACTCCACCACGACCGCGCCGCGGATCGGCCGGCGTTCGCGGTCCCGTCGAGGCGCCGCCGCAACCGCGGCCTCGCCCCACCCCTCGCACGGACGTCGACCCAACATGGAATCGCTCCAGGGCCACCTCCTGATCGCCTCCCAGAGACTGCTCGACCCCAATTTCGCCAGGACCATCGTCCTGATCGCCGTCCACGGCGAGGAAGGCGCCCTGGGCCTGATCGTCAATCGCGACGCCGGCATGAGCCTGGACGACATCTGGGACCAGATCAGCCAGGCCCAGTGCCTGCGCGAGGGGACCGTCCGACACGGCGGGCCCGTCTCCGGCACCCTCATGGCCGTGCACGACCAGCGCCCGCTGGCGAACCTCGTCGTCACCGACGACCTCTTCGTCGCCACCGAGCTCAGCGCCATGGAATTGCTGGCCGCCTCCAACGAGGGCCAGGCCCGCTTTTACCTGGGGCACTCCGGCTGGGGACCCGGCCAGCTCGAGAACGAGCTGGCCGAAGGCTCCTGGCTCGTCCTGCCGGCATCGCCCGAAAACATCTTCGGAGACATCGACCAGGACACCTCGTGGAAGCACTGCCTCGTCGAGGCCGGACGCCGCCAGGTCCGTTCGATCGTCCCGATCCGGCACGTCCCCGAAAACCCCATGATGAATTGATCGGAGCCCGTGCGGATCATCCGTTCCCGACCATGTCACACGACATCGCCCAGCGCCGCCCGGCGCCGCACCCCGGGTCGATCCTCCTGCACCTTTTCCGACCGGCGTGAACTCATCAGCTCGCGTGAATGCGAAAGGCCGAATGGACATGCGACCGGATGCGGGCCATGACCGGCGAGAGGTCATCGCGGGCCGTGAACACCTCGATCAGGTACGCCCCGGCCGCCGCCTCGGCGCGAGCCAGCGCCTCGGCCAGCTCGCCCGGTCCCGACACGCTCTCGGCCTCCGCGCCCAGCGATCGCGCCATCGCCGGATAATCCCAGTTCCGCCGGTCGAAGTACCGCCTGGGCCGGTCGATCGCCTCGAGCATCCCGTACCCGCCGTTGTTCAGCAGGATCACGATCGGCCGAAGCCCCAGGTCCACGTGCGTCCCCAGCTCGGTCCCCGTCATCTGGAACGCGCCGTCCCCCACAATCACCAGCGGCCGGCGGCCCGGCTCCGCGAGCCCCGCCCCCAGCGCCGCCGGCACGGCGAACCCCATCGACGAGTAATACCCGGCCGCCACGAACACGTCCGCCCGCAGTTCCAGCCCCATGAACCAGCTATCGCCCACATCCGTCACGAAGCTGTACCGCGACTGGTCCAGCCGCCGCAGGGCCTCGATGACCTCCGCGACCCGCAGCACCCCGCCCCGCGCCTCGCCCGTCGCCGCGGCGGCGGAGATCTCCTCCGCCCGCGGGATCGTCGGCATCGGCCCGTCGCCCGGCGGCAGCTTCCGCGCGAGCGCCTCGACCACCTCGACCATCGGCACTCCGTCATAACGGTGATGGCGCACCTGCACCGCGTCGGGATCCACCATGATCCGGGCCGATGGGTCGATCCGCTGAGTCCAGAAGCCGGTGCCCAGGTCGGTCGCGACCACCCCGATCCCCAGCACGCAGTCCGACTCGTCCAGCCGCGACCGCACCTCCGCCTCGCCCAGCGCGCCCATGTAGATCCCGGCGAACTGCGGGTGGCTCTCCGGGAACGACGCCTTGCCCAGCAGGTCGGTGACGACCGGCAGCTTCAGCCGCTCCGCCAGCCGCACCACCGTCTGCGTCAGCCCGTGCCGCCGGATTCCCACGCCCACGTAGAGCACCGGCCTCCGCGCCGAGGCCAGCATCGCGCCGATCTCGTCGGCCAGCTCATCGATCGCGCCGGACGCCTCGCGCGCCTTCTCCTCGTCGCGCCGCACGACAAGCGGACCAGCCGGCGCAGCAACCTGGCTGGATACCCGATCCCGCGGCACCTCCAGGTATCCCGGCCGCTTGGTCGCCACGATCTTCTCCAGGACCCGGTCGATCGTGTCGGGAGCCGACTCGGGATCGTCCAGGATCGCGGCGTCCACCGTGACCTCGCGGAGTATCCGCAACTGGCTCTCGAAATCCTTGATCACATGATGGAGATGCAGACCCGGACGCCGCAGGCTCATCTCCGGCCCGCCGCTGACGACCAGGAGCGGCGACTGCTCCGCATACGCGCACGCGACCGGGTTCAGCATGTTCAGCGCGCCTGGCCCGTAGGTGACGATCGCCACGCCCAGCCCGCGGAACCGCGCGTACGCATCGGCCGCGAACCCCACCCCCGGCTCGTGCGCGCAGACGACCGTCGACATCCCGGCCTCCTCCTGCGCTGCGTACAGCGGCAGCACGAAATCGCCAGGAATCCCGAACGTGTGCCCGACGCCCAGCTCGCGCAGCCTCGCGAACAGATACTCCGACAGTGTCATCGCCGGCCCCCGCTCGTGGAACGACCCGCAGTGCGACCGATGTCTCCGTCCGACGTGCCCCCGACATCATACCCGCCGCAATCCGCCCGCGAGAACCGCCCGGGCCCCGGCATCCGACCACCCCGACAAGAACCCCCGGCGCGACATGCATGAAGGAACATGATTCCCTCGTATCCGTGGACCAGAACACCGCCGACGACCCGGCCGCCACCCCGTCGCGCAGCCGCCGCGCCGCCCGCCGGATCGGCCGGCTCTCGGCGCTCGGCCTGGCCCTCCTCATCCCGTCCGGCGGGATCGGCCAGCTCCTGCGCGACCGCTCGACCGCGACCGCGCTCCTCATGTACATCCCGCTGCCCTTGCTCGCCGGCTGCGCCCTCGCCCTCGATGCCGCCTGGCGCGGCCGCTCGCTCCGATGGCCGAGATTCGGGCTGACCGCCCTCGCGATCGCCGCCGCCGGATGGTCCGCCTGGTGGCTGATCGGCTCGGGCCGCGAGCGCCCCGCCGCACCCGGCGAGAACCAGGTCTCGGTGTTGCACTGGAACGTCCAGTGGGGCGGCGGCCTCTTCCGGGGCCCTCGCACCTGGGCCGCGCAGCGCGCGGCGATCGTCGCGATGAACCCGGATCTCATCGTCCTCAGCGAGGCACCGCCGCGGGACTGGCTCGATCGGCTCGTCGCCGACCTCGGCCCCGGCGCGTCGCTCCTCAGTGTCCACCACGATCCCGGCAGTCCCTACTGGTATCGCCTGGCCGTGATTTCGCGCCGGCCGCTCCGCCAGGAGCCGGCCCCGGCGCTCCCGAACGGCTCGGCGCTCGCGGTCGTCGCCGAGGTCGACGGCCGCCAGTTGCGGCTCCTCGTCGTCGACGGCCTCAGCTCGCCGACGCGCCCGCGCCTCCCGTTCCTCGCCGCGATCGCCGAATCGTGCCGCCGGGCCCGCGCGAACGGCCGCCCCTTCGACCTGGTCCTGGGCGATTTCAACACGCCCAGCCGCAGCCTGGGTTTCGACGAGCTGGAAGCGCTCGGCTACTCGCTCGCCGGCCGCTCGGCCGCCGGATGGCGCGCGACGTTCCCCGCCTGGCTCCCGCTCTATGACATCGACCACGTCTGGCTCTCGCCCGGAGAAACGCTCGCCTCGTGCAGGTTCTTCAACGGCCCGCATTCCGACCACCGCGGACAGCTCGTCCGCATCCTTCGGAATCCTTCGCTCACCGCGAAACCATCGGCCGAATCCAACGACGACCAATCGAAGACCTTAACCGCGAAAAACGCGAAAAACTCGAAAGGGGAGTGAAATCGAAGCGACGGCCACCAGGTTCTTCACATTTCATGTTTTCGCGTTTTTCGCGGTTAAATCCGGAAATCGTAATTCCGAGGACACCCAGAGTGATCGACCCCACCGTCTTCATCGCCAGCGGCGCGATCGTGCTCGGCGACGTCCACATCGGCGCCGGATCGAGCGTCTGGTACAACGCCGTGCTCCGCGGCGACACCGACCGGATCACGATCGGCGAGAACACGAACATCCAGGACCTGACGATGATCCACGCCGACCCCGGGGTCCCCTGCACCGTCGGCGACCGCGTGACGGTCGCCCACCGCGTCATCCTCCACGGCTGCACGGTCGAGGACGACTGCCTGATCGGCATGGGCGCGATCCTGCTGAATGGCGTCCGCGTCGGCCGCGGCTCGATCATCGGCGCCGGCGCCGTGCTGCTCGAGGGCACCGTCGTCCCGCCCGGCTCGCTGGTCGTCGGCCTCCCGGCGAAAATCGTCCGCCCGGTCGACGCCGCGGCCGCCGCGCACATCGAGCACGGCTGGCAACACTACGTCGACCAGGCCCGCGGCCACCGCGAAGGAGCCTACCCAATCGAGCCAGGCTCGAGAGGCGAGAATCGACGGTCGATCTAATCGAACCTTCTCATACAATTACGCGTTTTTCACGTTTTTCGCGGTTAAGTAAGTCCGTGATTCTCAGCCGTCGACGCGATCCCCGTCCGCCGTCACGACGGATCGCCGCGGCTCTGGATCGTATCCGTAATACGCCCGCAGCTCCCCGAAAAGCGCCGGGTGCCGGCGCGCCAGGACGCCCGGCTTCTCGAAGAACGCCTCGGTCGCCACGGCGAAGAACTCCGCCGGATCGGTCGCCCCGTACGTGTCCAGGGCCGTGTACCGCCCGAGTGCGGCATCCCGGCGCAGCCTCTCGTACTCGAGCTCCATCGTGGCGCTCCACGACGCATAGGCCCCGCGTCCGGCGAGCCGCGGGGTTCCGTCGGCGGCGCCGTCCTCCATGTCGAGAATATGAGCAAACTCGTGCGCAATCAGGTTGTGACCGGGCGTCTCACCCGCGATGCCGTCGCGTACGTCGGCCCACGACACGACCGCCACGCCATCCTTCCACGCCTCGCCGAGCCGCACCTGCTTCCCTTGCAGATAAATCCCCCCGCCCATCGGCTCGACGGCATCTGCCAGATAGGCCGAAGGATAGACGAGAACCGTCACCAGCCTCGGAAAGACGTCGGAAGGCCGCCCCGCGATCAGCCGGCACGCGTGCGCGGCGATCGTGACCCGGATCTCGTCATCGACCTCGATCCCGTTGCACCCCTCGAAGTTCTTCTCGGCGACGAAGACCTGGATATCCCCGCGCAGTCGTTCGCGGAGTTTTTCTTCCATCGCCTGGTAGAACCGGGCGTTCCGCTCGACGAGCGCCAGCCACTCGGGCGGAAACGGCCGCAATCGGAGCTTTTGCTGACGTCGTCGTCGGAGGAACCCAAACACGAACCGGTCCTGTGTGGCGAGAGTGAATGCAGGGCGTCGCGCGACCGCCTCCTGACGACTTTACGCGGGCCTTCCCGGTTCCAGCAACCCGCGCCGGCCGGCGTCAGCTCAATCGCGCCCCGACTCGGCCTTGATCCAAGCGGCGTTCGCCGCCTCGACCGCCCGCCTCTGCTGCCCGGGGGTCCCTTCCCTCATCGTCCCCACGAAGTCGGCAAGGTCGGCGTCGGTGGACCGCCGGACGAAGGCATCATTCTGCTCGCCGGCCCGCAGCCACCAGATCTCGGGCGGCGAGCCCTGGCCGAACGTCCGGCCGCCCCAGGCATAGTCCGACGTCTCGTGGGTGAATTTCCACCGGTTGGTGTATCCTCCCTCCTGCCGCAACAACCAGCGCTCGACCGCCGAGGTCTGGACGCTATTCGAGACCGGAACCCCGAAGATGCGACGTTCGAATTTCATCGACCCGGTGACCGGATCGATCCAGCCCAGCGTCGACCGGTAAGGGATCGTCAAACCGACGAGCACCAGTGCCAGGCCGACCAGATTCGCGAAGATGATCAGTCGCCGCGACATGACCGAATCCCCTACGGAGCCTTCTTCTCCCGCGCTTCATCACTCTTCCGCTTCTCCAGGAATCGCTCGACGTCGGGAGCGTCCGACAGGTCGTGCAAGAGGGGATCGGCGGCATTCGGCGGGGGTATCGTGATCCGGGTAAACCCGCCGCTGCTGAAACTGCTCTCCGACGCGAACTTCTCCCAGATGCGCCCGGTCGCCGTATCCAGCACGAACATGTGCCCCTTTACGCCGCTGATCTGATACCGGCCGACCTCGCGGCCTGGACTGCCCACACCACCCGGCGAAACCCGCAGGATCACTCCGAGCGCCACGCAGCCGACGATGAAACTCGCCCCCAGGATCATCGCGGATCGCGTCGGCAACATCGCAACGCCTCCTGAATCGCGCCGAGGATATCGCCCCGGCTTACCCGTCAGCCGCCTCCCGATAATGCCCGCGGTACACCGTGGGCACACGATACGGGAACACCAGCCCCTCGGGATAGGGCGAGCCCGAAAGCTCCAGGGTCCACAGATACCGGAACCGCCGGGCGATGATGTTCTCGACCCCCTCGACCTCGCCCTCGATCAGGCGGTAGCCCAGCTCCTTGTGCCGGTTGCTCTCGTCCGGAACGAAGCCCTTGAATCGCTGGTAGGCAGGCGACTCCAGGTAATCCAGTTCGAGCACGCCGGCGCGGGGGACCGACCACCGACACTTGATGATCGCGTAGATCGTTTGCCCGTAGCCGTAGGTCAGCGTCCCCAAGCCGTCCTCCGTGAAATGCAGCGTGCGCATGCTCGAGTAATCCTCGGGCGTGGCCGCCCATCCGGAACCCGTCAGAACGGCGATGTCGGACGCGGCGTTATCCATGGATTTCAACCTCCCCGTCCCGGGTCCGCGAACGGCCGGCCGGCGCGCCCGCCCGATCGCCTCGTGAAACGGGCGATCCACCTCACCGGGACAGCCCGTGGCTCCGCTGCTGCTCGAGCAAACCGCTCGGCCCGTACACGCGGTACAGCCGATACCAGAGGACGAACGGCAGCAGGCCAATTGCGAAGACGGCGACCAGGATCATGAAGGTCCGCAGGCGGAAGCGAAAGCGATACACCGCGGCCTCCCCTCAGGTTCCTGAACCATCCCTCAACCGGCCGGCAGCACGGAAGACTACGACGAGAGATAACGTGAGTCGGGCATCGCCCCCCAGGTCGAGGCCCTCGCAGGTGTGGGCGATGCCCACCCTACTTTCCCCCTTGCGAGCACCGCTTCAGAGCCTTCTGCGCCTCGCCCTGGATAATCGCATTGTCCTCGTCCCGCACGCGCGCTTCCAGGGCCCTGATCACCTCCGCCGTCCCGACCCCGGTGTCGCCGAGCGTCGAGACGGCAAACGCCCGAACCTCCGTCGCGGGGTCATCAATCGCCCCGATCAACACCGGCACACATTCCCGCGGATGGCCCAGTCGAATCAACGACCAGCATGCCGCCACGCGGACCGCCGGACTCTCGTCCGCAAGCCTCGCCCGGAGCGCCGCGATCGTCGCACCGGCATCCGGATCGCCCGGCCTGACGAGCGACCCGAGCCCATACGCCGCGCTCCCTCGGACCCGGTGCTTCCGATCGCCGAGCGCCCCGATCAACTCCAGGATGACCTGCTCTCGTCCCCGGCCTCCGTCCAGGATGATCGTCGCCAGCGATCTGGCTGCGGCGGCGCGGACGAAATCCTCCCGATCGCCCATGGTCTCGATCAGCGCCGGGACCGCCGCCTCCGCTCGCTTACCTCCGCGTCCCAGGACGCAGGCCGCATCGGAGCGGACATTCCAGTTCGGGTCCTTCAGCGCAGCGATCAGAGCCCCGGTGGCCATCTCCGGGCTCACCCACGAATTCCGGCCCAGCAGCGCCTCCTGGGCCGTCTCGTAGCGAAAGCCGCTGTCGGGGTTGCGGACCACTCGCAGCCAGCGCTCCGCCGGGCTGAAGGCTGCCCGCCAGAGCAACAATCCAACCCCAAGGACCAGACCCACGGCCGCCACCAGGATCATCGCCCCGCGGAGGCTCAACCGCGGCCGACGCATTCGCCCGATCATCGGTCCGCCCTCCCCTCGTACGAACGCCGCACGAGATCCCACCCAGCAGCGCCGGTCGTTCCGGCCGATTCAACCCTCCTCGCCGGTCTCCGCTCGCAGCCGCTCCTCGATCTCCTCCTTGCTGATCGACCGGCCCTGGCCGATCCGCCGGCGCTCCTCGGGATCGGACGCGTTCGGATCGAAACGCCTGCCCAGGATGGCACGCCCGATCATCAGCCCAGATCCGGCGACGACCAGCGAGGAAGCGACGATCACCAGGTTGCGAGCGCTCGTGTCTTCAGGATTCTCGCTGAGCACCGAGCGAGCCAGCGCGGCGGCGAACGTCGGCGCCGCCGCGACCAGCAGCACGGCACCGACCCAGATCAGCCAGCGATGGTAGCCCCGCCGGAGCTTTTCGACCATCCTCGCCTGATACCAGCCGCATTCGGGACAAGGGACCGGATCGCAGTCCGTTTTCACGATGGTATGGATCGCATCCGCCGCCCGTTCCTGCGCCCGCTGGCTGGCTCCCTGATTATCCAGGAACAGCACACTGGTGCCCGACCCGGTCGCCCGTCGTTTCATCAGATAATGGTACTCGTGTCGGCACTGCTCGCACCGTACGGTCCTCGGCACCGTGACCTCGGCGACCGCCGTGTACTCCTGGCCGACGGGAATCTGAACCATCTTCAACCCCCCCCTTCGTCCCCGGCGGGCCAACCCGAATCCGTCCCGCCATTCCGCGATTGCTGTCCGTCCGATGTCGGTCAGCCCCTCAGCCCGACGCAGCCCGGCCCGGCCTGGCCCAGCCCGGTCCGACCGGAGTAGGTCAGCCTCTCAGGCTGACGCGGGTCCGGCCCGATCCGTCCGTCAAGACGTAGGTCAGGCTTTCCAGCCTGACACCGCCGAATCCGGACCGCGTCAAAACGCAGGTCAGGCTTTCCAGCCCGACACCGCCGCAGCCGATCCGGACCCGGCCCGCTGTCGATAGGACTCGAACCCCGCCATCTCCTGCGACGGGTCATCGGTCTCGATGAAGTGCATCTCGCCGTCGGCATCCCGGACGTAGGCATGGACAAGAAGGCTCATCGATCGATTCCCAGATCCCTTGACCTTAACGGTTGACAGACAACACTCGCAATCCTCGCCCTACCACCCCGAACCGTCCTCCAGATGCCACTTGATCCCCTCGCGCTCCAGCCGGCGCAACAACTGCTCGAGCGCCCGAAGATCTCCAGTGACCTGCCTCACCTCGGCGACGCGCTCCGGGTGCATCGTCAGATAATCCAGCAGTCCGCGAACGGTCGCCAGCCCCTCCTCGGCCGTGAACCACCGAGGCTCCGCGCGTTCCAGCTCCCCATCGGCGTTGACAATCCAGCCCGACTCCGGCTCGTCGCTCAAAAACTCCAGGAACGGCCGGACGCCCGCCTCGCGGGCCAGGCTCTCCAGATACCACAACGGCGGCCGCCCCGGCCGGTCCCTGTCGCCGACGGGCAGGCACCGGCTCAGCGCCTCGCCGAACCCGAAAATCCCCACGCCGCCCCAGCCGAAGCGCTCCGTGCCGCCGACCGGACGGTCCGTGATGATGAGGAAGTTCTCGCCCACGGGGATGGCCTCGGCCCCTCACGCCACGCCACGGTTCGGTTCGGTTCGGCGGCTCGCCGCAGTCGATCCGCCTCATCCCGCAGCCGGCACCACCGAACACCCTGGAAAGAACTCACACCGCCGGGCTCAACCGGGACCAGCCGGGCGTGGCCACTTCCAGCCAGATCATTGGCCCCTGGCTCTTGAGGATGTGCCTCCGTCGGAAATACAGCAGCATCCCGAGAAAGCCGGCAATCACGACAGGGATTAGCACGAAGATGAGGTAATTCCTCGCAAAGAACCGGATTCCAGGGATGAACCGACCGACCCAATCGAGGGCGACGTGGAAGCACAGGAACCAGACCGCCAGGACGTGCCAGGTGCTGAGGGGCGGCTCACTGGATTTGCAGAGGATATCGACGCGCTCGCCCGCCCCGAGACGCAACGAGATTCCCTCGGAGGTCCGAGATTCGTGGACCACCCAGATCGAATGCTCGCCCGCCGGAACCAAAAACTCGCGCCGGGCCTTCCGCACGCGCCCGGCGAATCGGCCGTCGATGATCACCCAGGGGGCTCCGGCCCAGAACGGGAAAACCTGTCCGGCGGCCCGTTCGACCACGATCACGGCCGGTGAATCCTGCGGCATTTGTGCGAACTCCCGGGGGCGCTTGCTGTGACGTTGATCCTTAAGCACCCGCCGACCGTATCCGGGATTCTATCACAGGAGCCCGTCGCCGTCGTGATCGTCGCCTCGCCGAACTGCCGGCGGTCCTTCACTGCCAGAAGGCCCACCACGGTTTCTCGGGCGGAGCTTCGGCCACCAGGTCGAAGACCGAAGGCGGCACGGGCGTATCGTCCGACCATCGACTCCGCCTCGCGACCCGATGCAGCCCGGTGAAGTCATCCTGCAACCGGGCCAGGACATCGACCGCCTCGGCCATGTGCGCCGTGTCGCGCGCCCAGATATACGCTTCCAGGGCCGCATTGACGGAGCCCGATGGACCCTGCTGAGCGGCCTTCGCGGCCCATTCCGCGGACTTCGCGACGAACGAGGCGATCTGGCTCGCGTGCTCGTCGACCGGGACGGGCTCCTTGCCGGGCGAAAACCCATACGTCGGCTTCAGCGCCGCTCCAGCCGTTATCACCGAGCCAACAATCGCTTCCTCCAACTCCGGAGCCGGCTGCCCCTCCCGGGCCGACTGCTCGGCGAGGGCAATCGCCGCCCGCAAGGGCTCCAGCCGCCCGGCCGGGGCGTCGGGCCAGAACCGCTCGAACAGCGGCAGGACATTCCGCGAGCACCGGGCCGCGAAGGCCACCCGCGCCCAGTGGGGAAGCGACCCGATGTTACCGGGAATCGATCGAGACATTATCTTGGTATGTGTTACAAATTATTATGTGGATTGTTAACTGTGACGAGGCGGCATCCGCGCAGTCGGAAGGCGATCCGCCCGCCGGCCCCGGTACGATCACGAGCGGACCGGCCGGCCGGATGCGGCTCCGTCCCCGGCGGCGAAGTCCTGCCAGACTCGCAACGACGATCGGCGGCCCGCCGCCAGGCGGATCCGCGCGATCGGGGTCACGGCTCAGACCGGACGAGTCGACCACTCCCGGAACCGCTCCTCGGCCAGGCGCCGGAGCCGGTCGAGGTCCGGCGGCCTGTCGGGCAATCGGTTGACGTTGCCCATCCGGATGCGCGTCTCCTCGGTGCCCAGGATCTCATCGAGCGCCATCGCCGCGCAATGGCTCGGGGTGTGCCCCAGGATGTCCACCTCATGGTCGTCGGCCAGGGCGGCCAGCAGCGCCGGGATGACGGCGGGACCGCCGAACCGTCCCAGCGCCATCGCCGCGGCGCCCCGGACCTGGGGATCGGCGTCGGATTGCAGGACGGCGACCAGCGGCGCCGTCGCCCGATGATCGCCGTGCCCCACGAGTGCCTCGCAGGTGCACCACCGAACGACGTCATCCGGGTCGCGCAACAGCGGCAGGACCAGCGGCACGCCCCGCCCGGCGTCGACGAGCAAGGCCGCCTCGCAGGCGGTCCCCCGCACGTCCGGGTCGTGGTCATCAAGCAGGGGGACCAGCAAGGAGAACACCGCGTCCGCCCCCGCCGCCCGCATCTCGGCCACCGCCCGGTCGCGGTCGTCGTCGTCCTGGTAACCGGGCCCGCCAAGGCGAGCCAGCCAGGCGTCCAGTTGAGCTCGACTGATCGCTCCCACTCCAGGGCCCTCCCGTCATCTCGAGCCAGGGACTCGACCGGCCGCCCGCCGCGGGCCGGTCCGCCGGAATGCCACGTTCCAGTGCATTGCGGATGGACAGCTCCCGGACTGGCCGAGGTCGGCCGATCTCGTCCCGCCGGTCCGGTCCGCTGTAGGAGGCGGCTCCGTCCGCCGACCCGGCCCGATCCGTTCCCATCCTCGGTCCGCCGATCCGATCCGTCCGCCCGAAGTAGGTCAGCCTCTGGGGCTGACGCGGACCGGTCCGATCCGGGCCGATCCGGTCCGCCGGTCCCGCCCGCGTCGGGCAGGACTGCCCGACCCACGTTGTGGCCGTCTCGGTTCGGGTCGCTTCGTCGGACCGGTTCGGCTCGTAACCGGGCTGAGGGGCGAGCGGCGTTCGACGGGCCGCGGCATCTCACACACCGTCCACGACTTTGGCCGCCAATGATCCGCGGTTTTTACGCCCTTCTCGCGGTCTAATCGAAATGCGCCCACGCCCGGATTCCCGCCGTCTGGCAAGCGGTCGGCCTCCCGCGGGCCGATCGCGAGGCGAGATGGTCGTCGGGTGAACCGCTTGCGAGCCGCATGAGCCCCGGCGCGGGCAGCGCCCGCGCCCGCTGAGGGCCACCGACCGCGGTGGTCTGCGGCGATCGCCGCGAAGCCTTACCCTGTTGATGGCCACGCGCCGGGTCGGCCGGGCTTCCTTCTTGAAGGACGATTGGACCTCCGGCTTCGCGGACTCCAATCCATGATCGTCAGGTGTCAACTCGCTCCCCTTGAAACCGATCATACCAGCCGAACCATGTGGTGAACGCCGCTTCCTCGGAATCGCTCGCCCGGCGCGCGAGCGAGAAGGAATTCAACGACAGTCGCTCCGGATTGGATCGCTCTTCGACCCAGCGTTCGAACTCGTCGAACGGGAAGCCGGCCAGTTGCTTTTCTGCCGGCACGTCGTAGAGGTATTCCGCCAGACTGATGCCACTGATGAGGTTCTGAAGCGCCGTGAGCGACGTCGAGCCGAGCCACATCGCCGGGCGCCGTCGGATCTGGTCGAAGAAACTCGGCCAGTTGACGATCTTATTGACCGGGGCATCAGCCGGGACGTCTGCTCGATTCATACTTACCACCTGGTTCATGGAACCTGACGCCCAGGTATCAGCCGCTCGCGCAGACGGTCCGCTGCAACCATTTGTTAAGCTCGGAATCTTCTGGTATTCTCGATCCGTGAAGATCGTCACGAGTGGGAACAGCGGAGAGTGATGACGTCCGATGGACATCCTCGCTGAGCGCCTGGACCAGAAGCTCCGGGAATGGAGCCCAGAGACCGCCGAACAGGTCCGGAGCCAGGTGGTCGAGATCATCGAGCTGGCGGACCGAGGCCTGCTCGACATTGTACGGTCGCGCCAGGTGGAGCAGGAAGTCCTGGATCTCCTCGATGAACCCACGTCCCGGTGAAGTCTGGTTGGCGGATCTCGGCTTCGCGGCGAAGTTTCGACCGGTCGTCATCGTCTCTCGTCAGGACCCGGACCCGCCGCGGGCGTTGATCATCTATGTCCCTCTCACCACCCAGGATCGGGGAAGCCCCTATGAGGTGAGGCTTCCGAAGACCCGGTTCCTGGAGAAGGGATCCGTCGCCAATGTCCAGGGCATCGCGTCACTGCCGACCGTCCGACTTGGACGAAGGCTTGGCGTGCTATCCGCCGAGTCCATGAGCGAGATCAAGACGGCCATCGCCTGGGCCCTGGAACTCGAGCCCTCAGGGACTCCACCGACTCTCGAGCGCACCGATCAGGCCTGATTGCCGAGCCGATCCAACCGCGAATCGTACCGACCCCGCTGACCGCCCTCGAAGATCGTCGACAGCGCGGCGTCGAGCTCGTCCAACTCGACTTCGGTAGCGGCGAGCGGGACCGTGTACTCCGTGACCCCATCGAGGTGGGCCGCCGCAGCGGGGGACAGGATGACCCGAAGTTCGTCGCGCGACAACTCGACGGCGATCTCGCGGGTCTTGTGGTTGATCTGGTCGACGACCATCACCTCGACGAGTTCGCCTTCGGGCTTCCGAGCGAGCGACAGGCAGTACCCGCTCTCGTCTACGCAGTAGACGTAGGCAAGGTCGTCGTAGTCGGGATCGCCCTGGGAGGTGGCGAAACCCTTCGTGCGAATGACCATCGCTACCCTCGGCCCCGCGGGCTGACCTGAATTCATCCACCGATTCGACGTGGAGTTTCACGCCCTTCCGGCCGTCTCAATCCGGCCGGCATGGGGATTATGCCCGGACTCCAGCCCTCCGGCAACGACCCAGGCGGAAATCGACGGAATCCGCCCGGAGGATCACGGACAGCCAACGGCCCGTCCGGTCCCCGCCGACGCCCATCCCGCCGGCCGGCCCGCCCCGTGATCGCCTGGAAGGAGAACTCATCACGAGCGCGGCCTTCGCGCGGTGAGCTTGCCGCGCGTCGCCCGGCTTCCTGCGCAGGCCGGGGGCACATTCAAGAATCTTTGAACCACAGAGACACAGAGACACAGAGACCGGAAAGAGAATTCGACCGAGGGCGCGACCTCGCGGCGAGATAAGCCCTCGCCGTCGGTCGTCTTCTCCTCTTTTCTCTGTGGTTCAACATTCTTCGATCCATCCCGCAAGCCACCCCCCGCCCTCGCAAATTCGCAAATTTCGCCATGTCGCCTATCTTGTAAATCCCAACCTCCCAGTTAAAATAGGAATTCCAGGCGGCCGACAGGCCCTCCCGGCACTCGCCGGGACGGCCGCCCGGAGGGACGGGGGTGCGACGACGCGATCCCGGACCAGTCCGCGAAGATGGGGGATCTGAGAGGGCCGACGCGATTGCGAGCGAACGGCAAATCGCGGCCAATCGCCGCAACGCCCTCAAATCCACCGGTCCTCGTACCGAGGCCGGCAAGGCCCGCTCGCGACGAAATGCCATCACGCATGGGCTGAATGCCCACGTCGAGAACCTCCCCGACGACGAAAAAGCCGCGTTCGAGGAACGCCTCGCCACCTGGAACGCCGCACTCCAGCCTTGTACGGCCTACGAGGAAGACCTCGTCCGCCGACTCGCCGGTTATTCCTGGCGGCTCGACCGCGCCGAACGCGTCCAGACCGCACTCATCGCCGACGGCATCGACGAGGCCGCCGAGGCCGACCTCCGGCAGAAACGGGAGACCTTCGGCGACGCCGCACGCCGGCTCCTGCCCGATTTCGCCCCCGAGGACGCGCCCGAGCCCACACCCGCGCCTCGTCGCCAGATCTGCGAATATCTCTACGTCATCGACGATCCCGATGACCCGCTGTTCCTCGTGATGCAGCTCGAGCGCAACGCCGACGGA
>DAIDHB010000166.1 GCA_027452145.1 Planctomycetales bacterium | reverse complement strand
GCGGCGCGCCGTCGCCGGATGCGGCCCGGGCGGCCGCGGCCGCGGGGACGACCGGCCGCGCGGCCGGCGCCTTGCCGTGGGGACTCGCCTTCTCCGCCGCCACCTTGCCGGATGGTTCCCCGGCCGGTGGCGCCTCGCCCTTGTACTTCTCGCCGATGACCTCGAGCCCGTCCTTGAGCCGCTGCATCCCGGCCCGGACGACCAGGTCGCCCGGCTTGATCCCCTTCTCGACCTCGCGGTAGCCGTCCCGCAGCACGCCGACCTCGCCGACGTCGCGGCGTTGGACGACGTACAGCGGGAGGTTGTCCTTCGGGGTCCTGGCCTGCTCCTTGTTCTTGTCCAGCTTGGGCTCGAGGACGAAGACGTACTTCCGCCCCTGGTCGGAGACCAGCGACTGCTCGGCGATCATCGTCGCCTCGTGGGGTTCCCCGATCGGCAGCCGCACCCGGACGAACAGGCCCGGGACGATGAAGCGGTTCCCCTGGGCGTCGGGCGGATTGTCGATCCTCGCCCGGAACCGCAGGGTGCCCGTATTCAGGTCCACCTTGTTGTCGGTGAAATCGACCACGCCCTTGTGGGGGAAGTCGGGCTCGTCCGACAGGGCGATCTGGACGGGCACCGCCTTGAGCCCCTGGGTCTGGATCCGGAGCTTGCCGGACTGCGCCAGCCGCTTGATGCGCAGCATCGCCTGCTCGTGCACGTCGAAGTAGACGTAGAGCGGATCCAGGCTCACCACCGTCGTCAGCGCGGTGCTGTCGGCCTTGACCAGGTTGCCCGGGTCGACGAGCCGGCGGCTCAACTGGCCGTCGATCGGCGAGGTCACCTCGCACCACTCGAGGTTGAGCCGCGCCAGGTCGCGGTTGGCCCGGGCCACCTCGACGTTCGCCTCGGCCTCCTCGAAGTCGGCCTTGTAGCGGTCGTATTCTTCCTGGCTGACCGAGCCGCGGCCCAGCAGGTTCTTGGCGCGGTTGAACTCCTTCTTCACTCGCTCGACGTGCGCCTCGTACTGCTTCACCGTCCCCACCGCGCGGGCATAGTCGGCCCGGTACATCTGGGGGTCAATCTCGAAGAGCTTTTCCCCCTTGCGGACCATGGTGCCGTCCTGGAAATACACCCGGGTCATGTAGCCGGAGACGCGGGCCAGCACCTGCACCGAGTAGGGGGTGTCCGTATCGCCCGGGAACTCCTCGTAGTCGGTGACTTCCTGGACGACCGGCGCGTCGAACACCGCGATGGGCATCGGCCGCGTCGGCTGCGACTTAGCCTGCTGACAGCCCGTCGACGCCGCCGCCAGAGCTAGCAATGCCAACGACGGTAGCATCCACCCCATTCGCCTCATGATCGCTCGCGCCTCCGAAAGGCCCGCTCCCCGTGGTGTGATCGTCCTGTAGCGCTGTGGTCCGCCGGGCCAGATACCGCTCGCGCTCTTCATCGCTCAGAACGCCCGCGAAGATGACCTCGAGGATCTCCCTCGCCTGCACCTCGGCCGGCGCCGGCTGGCCATTGAAGAAGTTGGTCACCATGATCCCGTAGAGCACGTTGCTGATCACGTTGGTGATCCGCTCGACGGGCATCTCCCGCATCCGACCGGCCGCCATCATGTCCCGGTAGAGCTGCTTCCACCGCTGGATGTTCACCTCGCGGTGCTCGAAATAGGTCGGCCGCTTCCGATCCTTGAAGTGCGCCCGCTCCTGGATCAGCAGCTCCACGAAGCTCGGATGATCGGCGAAGAACTGGAGGAACGTCGCCACCCCCCGCTCGAGCCGGTCCAGCCCGTCCGCGATCCCCTCGACATTCCGCGTAACGTTCTCCTGGAGCTTCCGCATCACGCGATCCGTCGCGGCGAGAAACAACGCCCGCTTGCTCGGGAAATGGCGGTAAATCGTCCCCTTGCCCACCCCGAGCCGCTCCGCCAGCGCCTGCGTGACTGCATCCGAGAACCCCTGTTCGGCGAACAGGGCCGTCGCCGTCTCCAGGATCTCCTCGCGACGCGCCAGGTTCGCTTCTTCAGAGCAACACCGCCCGCGTTTCTCTCCGCTGCTTTCCATCGAGCCCTCTTCGCAGTTCGGACTGACCGGTCAGTCCACATTCTATTTGGCGAATTCCTCCCGTCAATGGCCACCTGATCCGGAATCCTGGGCAACTTCGCAACATGAGTGGACGCATGCGTTGGTGGGATTGTGGCGAGCACCGGGCGGGCAGGAAGGGTTTTGGCCCCGGCCCACGTCCTCTACCACGCCCACCAGGAACCTTCGCAGGAGGGGTTTATGACGGCGATAGGAAAGCCGGTCAGGCTCTCAGCCTGACCCGGGAGTCAACCATCGGGCTGAGAGCCGACCAGCGAATCCGGCGGCCCTCCTTCCGGGACGGCTTATCAGCATACATGGCAGGTTCTTCTCATCCGATGGCCGGAATCTGGAGCCGGGGAAGACGCGAGTGCCCGATCGCGGCGAGGCAGGCTCGCGCGATCGGACACTTGTAAGGCCGCCGAATGGTCGCCCGCGCCCTGGCGGGCACTTCTTCGGTATGCAGGAGGCCTGGCGGCTCACAGGCCCACGAAGGAGAAGATTCCGTTCCGGTTTCCGTAGGTCACCCCGTTGATCACGACCTGGAAAACCGAGCTGCCGAAATTGTTGTAGCCGGCGGTGAAATCCGAGCCGTAGACCCCGTAGCCTCCATTGAAGTAGATCAAGTCGAAGCTCAGGAAATTCCCGGTGGTCTGGAGGAATTCGACTCCGTTGGAGATGTTGCCGAGATCGAGGGTCCCGCCCGCATCCGTCCCGATGTCGCATGCCTCGAGCTGGTTCGAGGTCGCGCCCGTGGTGAACTGGGCTCCGACGTCATTGCCCGAGATCACGTCGTACTCGAGCAAGTTGCCGTGGGCGCCGTTCTCGAATCCGACGCCCACGTGGTTGCTATACGCCTGACCGGGCTGCGCGACGACCCGGGTGCCCGTGACATCCAGGCCGATGAGGTTGTCGGTCACGGAGAGGTTGTTCGTCGTGGCGGGGTCCGTGAACAGGAGGCCGACGTTGAGGTTGGCCGAGAGGACGTTGTTCGTCACGATGTTGCTGCTCGCGCCGTTCGCCAGGACCACGCCGTTCGCGTTGGGCAGAGGGCTCTCGCCCGTGACGTCGGTACCGACCAGGTTGGACTGGATGGTGTCGTTGCTGGTACCCACGTCGCTGACCAGCACGCCGGCGCCCGCGTTGCCCGAGATCACGTTGCGGGCAGCCGATGAGGTGCCGCCGATCGTGTCGTCGATCACCCCGCCAGAGATCTGCACGCCGTTTGCGCCGTTGGGGATCGCCGAGCGACCCGTCGGATCCGTCCCGATGAGATTCCCATCCACCACGTTGCCCTCCATGAGGTACCCGGAGATGAAGACGCCGTCATGGGTGTTGCCCGAGATGACGTTGCGGGCACCCGAGATGGTCCCGCCGATCGTATTCAGGTCGGCGCCCGACTCGATCTCCACGCCGTCGCCGTTGGGCAGCGCGGCCGTACCCCCGGCGTTGGTCCCGATCAAGTTGCCCTCCACGAGGTCGAGGTTGGCGCCCGTGCCGAGGAGGAGCACGCCCGCCGTGCCGTTCCCGGAGATGACGTTGCCCGAGCCGGCCGCGGTCCCGCCCACGGTGTCGGATGCGCCCGCGACCCAGAGGCCGAATCCTTGATTGGGCACCGCGGCGGTACCGGCGGCGTTGGTCCCGATCCGGTTGCCCGCGATCACGTCGTGCATTCCGGAGAGATAGATTCCGCATTGCCCGTTGCCGGAGATGACGTTGCCCGATCCGAGGGCTGTCCCGCCCACGGTGTTGCCGCTAGCCCCCACCAGCACGCCGGCGAAACCATTGGCCAAGGCGGCCGTGCCGGCGGCGTTCGTCCCGACCCGATTGCCGAGGATCGAGTTGCCGGTCGTGCTCAGCAGCTCGATTCCGCTCGCGGCATTCCCCGAGACGACGTTGCCCATGCCCGGGAGGGTCCCGCCGACGACGTCGGCGGACGCCCCGCTCTGGATGATGACCCCGTTGTTGCCGTTGGCCAGCGCGACGGTGCCGGTGGCATCGACCCCCAGATAATCGGCCTCAATGACGTTGTTCGTCGAGCCCGAGTCGCTCACGACGACGCCGTTGCCCTTGTTTCCCGAGATGACGTTGCGCGAGACCGAGGATGCGCCGCCGATGGTGTTGGAGGCGGCCCCGCCGACGATGTCCACGCCGTCGGCCCCATTCGGCAGGGCGGCGGTGCCCGAGGCGGCGGTGCCGATGAAGTCCCCCTCGACCAGGTTGTCCGCCGTGCCGGCGAACGCGAGGACGACGCCGTTATAGGTATTGCCCGAGATGACATCGCGGGCGCCGGGAGTCGTCCCGCCGACGGTGTTGAACGACGCCCCGCCGACGATGTCCACGCCGTTGATCCCGTTGGCCACGGCGGCGGTGCCCGCGGCATTCGTCCCGATCACGTCGCCCGCGACGACGTTGCCGGTGGTGCCGGGGTCCCTGATGTAGACGCCGCAGACGCCGTTGCCGGAGATGACGTCTCCCGAGCCGGCGGTCGCCCCGCCGATGATGTTATTCGACGCGGCGTTCTCCACGAGCGCCCCGTCGCCGCCATTGCCGAGGGCCGCGGTGCCGGAGGCGTTGGTCCCGATGTCGTCGGAAGCGACGACGTTGCTGTCGCTGTTCGCATCGCTGATGACGACGCCGTTGCCCGCGTTGCCCGAGATCACGTTCCGGGCGGTTGCGGACGCTCCGCCGACCGTGTTGAAGCTCGCCCCGCCGATGATGTCCACGCCGTCGGCCCCGTTGGGCAGGACCCCAGCGCCCGTCGCGTCGGTCCCGATGAAGTTCCCCTCGACGACGTTGTCGGCCGTCCCGCCGAACGCGATGGCGACGCCGCTATACCTGTTGCCCGAGATGATGTTTCGGGCGCCGGGGGTGGTCCCGCCGACCGTGTTGAACGACGCCCCACCGACGATGTCCACGCCGTTGATGCTGTTGGGATCCGACGCGGTACCCGCGTCGTTGGTGCCGATCAGGTTGCCGGCCACGAGGTTGCCAGTCGTCCCCGCATCCTTGATGTAGACGCCGCACACGGCGTTGCCCGAGATCACGTTGCCCGAGCCGGCCGTCGAACCGCCGACGATGTTGGACGACGCACTATTCTGCACGAGCACCCCGTCGCCGCCGTTGAACGACTGGTACGCGGCGGGACCATCGCCGATCTCGTCGCCGCTGAGCACGTTCGACGACGTCCCCGCGTCGGTGATCAGAACGCCGTTGGCCCGGTTGGCGGTGAGCGCGGAGTTCGCCACGCTGTCCTGATTGGCGCCTGCGCCCAGTGTGACGCCGTTGCCTCCGTTGTTCGCCACGATGCAGCGACTCAGGGTATCGTGCGCGGCCTGGTTGGTCAGGACCACCCCGTCGCCGCCGTTGCCCCGGGCCGTGTAGTTGATGAATCCCGATGCCGTCCCTTGCCACGCGACTCCCACGTCGTCGAGGCTGACGTTGACGTACGACGCACCATTCAGGACCAGGCCGCTACCGCTGAAACCGTTGAGCTCCAGACCCTTGATCGCGGTTGGGGTGCTCGAGGTGCCGGAGGCGCCCGGCTCCAGGTCCAGCCCGGTCGTCCCGGCGCCGGCCCCCGATCCATTCAGCTCAATCCCGGGCAGGCCGGGGGTGCCCGGCTGGGTCGTCGCGTCGATGACGACGGGATTGGTGATCGCCGGCAGCGCCGAGCCCAGGGCGATCGTGATCGGGCCCTGGCCGGGGACGTTGAAGTTGATGGTGTTCGATCCTGGGGTGTTGTCGGATTCAATGATCGCCTGGCGAAGAGTGCCCGTACCCGAGTCGCTCGCGCTGGTTACGGTGAAGGTCGAGAGCATCTGCCGTGTTTCGAGCGCCTCGATGATCGGGCGGCGACGGCAACGGCCGGAGAGTCTACGATCGGTCGGGCGTTTGTTCCGCGAAGGGGGCCACATGGCGATGTTCCTCATCTGGTCTGGGTGAGATCGGAAGCGGCGACGCCGGTCGGTCCGGATCGACTCGCTCAATCTGCCGGATACATTGCCGACGGCCGCGACCGCCCGCCACGCGGGCGGAGCATTCCTCGGAGGAGCGTGCCGGGACGCCGCGCGCCATCCATCCGGAGTCCGCGATCCATCCCGCCCCGACCATCCGGCCGCTCCGGCGTGGCACGGGCACGACAGTCCGGATAAGATCTGTGGAGATTATCGATTTCAGGGTGCTCCGGGGCGGCTCCGATGTCCGACGGCGATTCGGTGACGCGGTGGATTGAGGGCCTGCTTGACGGCGACGATGCCGACATCGGTCGGCTCTGGGACCGCTATTTCGAGGCCCTGGTCCGGCTGGCGGGCACGCGGCTCGGCGGGCGGGCCCGCCGCGACTACGACGAGGAAGACGTCGCCCTGAGCGCCTTCCGCAGCTTCTGCGAGCGCGCCGAACGCGGCGATTTCCCGAGGCTCGGGGGCCGGGACGACCTCTGGCGGCTGCTCTCGACCATCGCA
The DNA here is from genome assembly GCA_027452145.1 of Planctomycetales bacterium. Taxonomy (GTDB): domain Bacteria; phylum Planctomycetota; class Planctomycetia; order Isosphaerales; family Isosphaeraceae; genus JAKAUH01. The sequence continues at coordinate 26,464 of DAIDHB010000166.1, read as the reverse complement.
GTGCGCAAGGCGATCGAGTCGGTCCGGCACCAGAATCGGCAGAAGCGGGGCGGGGGCCGGGTGCGCGGCGAATCCGTCCTGGGCCAGCCGGGCGAGGGCGGCGCCGGCCTGGCGGGGATCCTCGGCCGCGAGCCGACCCCCGAGGCCGCCGCCCAGTTCGCCGAGTCCTATGAACGGCTGCTGGCACGGCTAGGCGACGACGCCCTCCGCCGGATCGCCGTGCGGAAGCTCGAGGGCCACAGCAACGAGGAGATCGCCACCGAGCTGGGGACGTCGCCGCGGACCGTTGAGCGAAAGCTGAAACTGATCCGCAAGACCTGGCAAGAGGAGATCGCCGCTTGACGCCACCCGTGTCGGCATTCGCTCGCTCGCTGCCCGCCGAGGAATGGAAGCAGGTCGACATGGCCTGCGACCGTTTCGAGGCCGCCTGGCGCGCCGGCGATCGGCCCGAGCTGTCGTCCTTCTGGTCCGCGGCGGACGTGGCGGAGCCCGCGCGCGAGGCGCTCCTCCGCGAGCTACTCATCATCGAGTTGGAGTTCCGCCGCGAGGCCGGCGAACAGGCGGTCGCCGCCGACTACGTCGGCCGCTTCCCGCGGCATAGCGAGCTGATCGAGAGCCTGTTCGACGCCCGCAACCGCCCCGGCGCGACATCGGTCCGCGCCTCGCTGCGCCGGGGCGACGAGGGCCGCCGGTGGAATCCGAGGCGCACGGCCGGGGGGAGCGACGAGCCCGAAGCTTCGCTGGCCCGGGCCGAGCTGAGCGCGGCCGCGCTCCAGTCGCTGCAAGCCGCCGGCTACGAGATCCTCGGCGAGCTGGGCCGGGGCGGAATGGGAGTCGTCTACCTCGCCCGCAAGGTCGCGCTCAACCGTCGCTGCGCGCTCAAGATGATCCTGGCCGGCTCGCACGCCGGCCGGGCCGCCGCGGCCCGGTTCCGGGTCGAGGCCGAGGCCGTCGCCCGGCTGCGGCACCCCGGGATCGTGCAGGTCTACCACATCGGCGAAGCCGACGACCTGCCGTTCCTCGAGCTGGAGTACATGCCGGGTGGCAGCCTGGACCGGGCCATCGACGGCACGCCCTGGCCGGCCGGCGACGCGGCCCGCCTGGCCGAGCGGCTGGCGCTGGCCGTCGCCGAGGCCCACCGCCGGGGGATCGTCCACCGCGACCTGAAGCCCGCCAACATCCTGCTGGATCGCGACGGCCAGGCCAGCGTGGCCGACTTCGGACTGGCCAAGATCCTCGATTCCGAGGACAGCCTCACGCGCACCCACCTCGTCCTCGGCACCCCCAGCTACATGGCCCCCGAGCAGGCCGCCGGCGACGCGCGCGGGGCGGGCCCGGCCACCGACATCTACGCGCTAGGAGCCCTGCTTTACGAGCTCCTCACCGGCCGTCCTCCGTTCCGGGCCGCGACGACCCTGGAGACACTCGAGCTGGTCAAGCGAAATGACCCGGTGTCTCCTTCCCGCCTCGTTCCGGGCCTCCCGCGCGACCTGGAGACCATCGCCCTGAAGTGCATGGACAAGGCGCCGACTCGCCGCTACGCCTCGGCTCGCGAGCTGGCCGAGGACCTGCGCCGCCACCTCGACGGCGTGCCCATCCTGGCGCGCCGGGCCTCCGCCGGGGAACGCGCCGCGAAGTGGGCGAGGCGCCGGCCCGCGGTCGCCGCGCTCGCGCTGCTCGGCTTCGGCGCGGCCTCGCTCCTGATCGGAGGCGGCCTGTACTACAACGCCCGGCTCCGCCGCTCCAACCTCGACCTGGGCGACGCCGTGAGCAGCGCCCGCTCGGCCGAGCTCCGGGCCGCCGCCAGCGCGCGATCCGCGGTCGAGCAGCGTGACCTGGCCCTCAAAGCGCTCAACACCCTGGTGTACGAGGTCCAGGATAAGCTGGGCAAGGCACCCGCGACCCGCCCGCTCCAGCGCGCCCTGCTCGACGAGGCGATCAAGGGGTTGAGCGAGCTGGCCAGGAGCACCGCCTCGTCGGCCCCGGACCTCAGCCGCGCCGAGGCCCACCTCAAGCTGGCGACGGTCTTCGACCAGCTCGGCCGCGTCGCCGAGTGCCGGGCACAACTCGAGGAGACGATCGGCCTCTGCGATCGGCTGATCGGCTCCGGGGCCGCACCCGCGGCGACCCGCACCCTCGAGGCCAAGGCGCTGCTGATGCTGGGGATCCGGACGCTCAACTCCGACCGCCCGGACGAGGCGCTCGCCCAGTTCTCGCGCGGCGTCGCGCTCGTCGCGGAGGTCGCCCCTCAGGACCCGGCCTTCGAGGAGTCCCGGCCGGTGGAGATGAAACTGGTCGACCGGATCGCCGCGGCGTACCTGTGGAAAAACGACCAGCGCCAGGCGCGGTCCCATGCGAAGAAACACCACGGGATGGTCGAGGCCTGGGCCGCCGACCGCCCCGGCGACAGGGGGGCGCAGTTCCTCCTGGCCAATAGCTTCCTGTCGCTCTCGCGGATCGACGCCAGCCAGGGCGATCTGCCGAACGCCCTGGCCCGGATGGCCCGCTGCGAGGAGATCTGCCGGGTGCTCCTCGCCGCCGACCCGACCGACGAGAAGGTGCGCGACTCGCTCCACGTGGCGCTCAATAACCACGCGATCCACCTCTTCGCCGCCGGCGAATTCCCTGCGTCCCTCGCGTGCCTGGAGGAGGCGCGCCGGCTGTTTCTCGAGGTCGAGGCCTCCGATCGCGACAATCGGGCGCCACAGCTCCGGCTCGCGCAGGTGGAGAAGAACCTCGGCTACCAGTTGATCTACCACGAACGGTTCGCGGAGGCCGAGGCGATCCTCCGCGCCTCGCGCGATCGCCTCACGCGGCTGGATCGTGCCGGCAATCTCGACGATCAGCGAGGGATCAAGACCGAGGTCCTGCCCAGCGTCGAGTCGCTCCTGCGCTACTGCCAGGCCGCGCAGCGCGTGCTCGCGGAACCCCAGGTCGCCGACCAGTTCAGCTCCGACCAGGCCGCCTCGCTCCTGGCCGTCCGCGTGGCCCAGCTCGGCAGGCGAGACGGGGTATCCGCCGACCTCCTGGCCACCGTTCGTCGACTTTGCGCGCTCGACGCGAAGCGCGTCGACGACCTGCTGTCCCAGGCGGCCGCCTGCGCCGATTGCGCCACCGTGATCGATCGGGCGCGGGGAGGCCGGCCCCTCACGCAGGCGGCCGAGGATGCCCGCCGACTCTGCCGGGCCCGGGCCCTCGCGGCTCTGGATAAGGCGATTTCTCTCGGTTTCGCCAACCTCCGGCCTCTGGAGGTCGACGTCGAATTCAAGAACCTCCGGGAGAATCCCACGATCCGAGCCCTGATCGCCCGGCAGAAGGCCAAGGCCGCGGCCGCGGCCGCGGCCGCGGGAACCGCCCGTTGAGCGGAAGCCTCGCCAGGACACGAGTGCTCACCCTCACGCTTCACTCCACCCCTCCGCGCTCGACGATCGCCGCGATCGCCGGGGCGTTCACGAGGGGCTGGTCGGGGTGTCGACGGGCATAGCCGATGGGTGTGACGTCGTGGAGGGCCTCCGCGGGGGCATTGCCGTGGAAATAGGCCCCCTGCGGGAAGGTCGCGCGGGCGTTCGGATCGGCGCCATGGTCGAGGAGCAGGCGGGCCCTGGAGTCATCCGTCGAGTACGCGGCGGTGACGACCGTGTGGAACAGCGGAGTGTGCCCCGGGAAGCGTCCGCCGTCGAGGATCGCCCGGGCATTCACGTCCGCCCCGCGCTCGATCAGCCATCGCGCCACTTCGATATCGTCGAACTCGAGCGCCAGGTGCAACAGTGTGCCGCCGGAAACCGGTGTCGCCGGATACGCATCGCCCGGCGCGCCGTCGCGATCGAAGAAGACCTCTCGGTCGGTAAACCGTCGCTCCAGCAGGGACGTGTCGCGGTCGAGGTGCTGCTGAAGCAGGTCGAGCCGGCCGCGGTGCAGTGCCATCACCGGAGTATCCGGCAGTCCGAAACCGGCCGCGCCGACGATCTCGAGGCACGCGTTCTTCCGCCTGGCCCCTCGCGAGTAGATGCAGGTGAGCATCGCGATCGGGCAGCAATACCTGGCCGCCGCGTGCAGGTCGGCGCCGCGGTCGAGCAGCCACTGCAAGGTCCGGGGCGCGAACGCCTCAAGCGGGGCGAGGACGATGGGATAGCTTCCGCCGCAGGAAAGTGCGTTCATGTCGGCGCCGTGGGCCACGAGGAGCTCGGCCATGGGGAGTTTCATGTCATCCAGCGCGGCGCGCATCAGTGGCATGTCGCCACCCCGGTGGATGTCGGAGCCGTTCTCGATCATCCACCGCGCCATGGCGAGCCGCGTCTTGCTCGGCGGTACGCGCGGCACCCGGCATTCGGCGACCCACGCGAGCGGCCCCGCCTTGCCGTAGCCGAGCGGGGCGCGGTGGAGCTCCGGGTGACGCGTCATCAGGTCCTTCACCGCCTCCAGGTCGTTGCCGTCGATCGCCAGTTTGAGCTGCCCGGCGAGCTGGAGCGATTCGACTTGCGCCTTGAGCCTGCGCCAGCTCGCGAAGCCGTATCGCCTGGCGACCTGGAACTGCGCCTTCGCGAGCGACCCGGCCTGGCCGGCCTTCAGGAGATCCCTGGCCTGGCCCTTGAGGTGGCGGAGGTCGGGCTTGTCGGGGAGCGCGCGGGGATTCTTCGGACGAGTCGGTGGACATGACAACCTTCTTTCCGAGGGCGCCCGGTGTCCGCACGACGGGCCGAAAGAAGGTTCGTCTGGCTTTCGAGCAGGCAGGTGGGCTTCTACCCTTTCCGCGGACCGGGAGCGTCCTGTACGCAACGAGGATGCTACAGGGGCAGGGGAGGGGCGTCAAGCCGGGGGCGGGCCGGATACGATCTTCTTCACTCCGGCCCCAGGGAAATGCGCGTTCGCCCCGAATAATGATCGGATCGATTGCCCCTCGCGCATAGCAGGGTGAAGGTCGGAGGGGTCGCGGGTCTCGTGCGAGGGTACGGACGATGGCGAAGGCGCATCTCAGGGCGATCGTGCCGCAGATCCAGCGGCTTTTCGACGGTGGAGTAACCACGGCGCTCCCGGACGGCGCGCTGCTCCGCCGCTACGTCGGCTCGGGCGACGAGGGCGCTTTCGCTACCCTCGTAGCGCGCCACGGCGGGATGGTGCTGGGCGTCTGCCGGGGCATCCTCCGCGACGAGTCCGAGGCCGACGATGCCTTCCAGGCCGTCTTCCTCGTGCTGGTGCGGAAGGCCCGGTCGATTCGCGTGGACGACTCGCTCGGCGGCTGGCTGCACGGGGTCGCCTACCGCGTCGCACGGCGGCGGAACGCCGATCGCCTCAAGCGCGCCGCCCGCGAGCGGCACGGCCTGGCCATCTTCGAGGCCGAGGCCCGCCCGGACCCCTCGACCGACGCCCGCGTCGCGCAGCTCCACGAGGAGATCGCCCGGCTGCCGCACCCGCAACGGCGCGCCCTGGTCCTCTGCTGGCTCGAAGGGCGGACCCAGGTCGAGGCCGCGCGTGAGATCGGCTGCGGCGAGGCCACCCTCCGGCGCCGGCTGAGCGCGGCCCGCGCCCGGCTGCGGGAGCGGCTCCGCGACGACGATCTCCACGCCTCTCCGCCACTACCCGTCGTCCCGCCGCGACTCATCGAGGCCGCCACGAGGCTCGCCTCGGCGCCGCCTCGCGCGCTGGCGTCGGCCGTCGTCCGTGAGGTGGCAGTCGACCAGCTCGCGAAGGTCGCCGCGGGCCTCGTCCTGGCCGCCTTCGCGGTCGCCGGCTTCGCCTGGGTGCTGACGCCCCGGACCGCACCGGTGGGCCCGCCGGGTCCGCCGATCCCGGCCCCGAGCGTGGCACCGGCCGGACCCGTTCCCGTTGCCCGGGCCGACGACGAACCGGACCCTCTCGGCTGGGGCGACTTCGACGTAGTCGGACAGGTCGTCGACCCCGACGGCAAGCCCGTCGCCGGCGCGCTGGTGTTTCGCCGCCAGTTCGGCCTCAGAACCCCGGAACGCAAGGCCGCGACCGACGCCCAGGGCCGTTTCACCTTCAGTGCCAGGCGGAAGCTCGGGCCCAGGCTCGACCCCAACGCGCCCCCGGCGAAGCCCGTGCCGAGGACCACGGTCACGCGGCTCCCGGGCGGCGCCACCATCACCGTCACCAGGCCGGACCCCAGGGACCTCGTCCCACGCCACACCGATGCCGAGGAGGTCAAGGCGATCAAGCCCTGGCTGGTCGCGACCGCCCCGGACTACGGCTTCGGCACGCTCAGCCCGGGCGACGGCGTCACCCTCCGCCTGGTGCCGGACGAGCCCATCAACGGCCGCCTGGTCGATCGCACCGGCCGGCCCGTCGCCGGGGCCCGCGTGCGGGTGCGGGACGTCTTCTGGCCCCGCCGCGCCGGCGACCCGCTCATGGCCCTCATGGACCGGCGCGGCGACGGTCCCGCCCCCGAGATCCCCAAGGGCGAGGGGCTCGACCCCTGGCTTTCCCGCGTCCGCCGCGCCGCCGACATGAACGAGTACCTCCGGGCCCAGGTCGTCCTGATGGGCCTGCTCGAGTTCGGAATCCTCGGCGATCTGCCGTCGTTCTACGCCCCGCTCATCGCCGCCACGACCAGCGATGCCGACGGCCGGTTCACGATCCGGGGCATCGGCCGCGAGCGCGTGACCGAGCTCTACATCGACGGCGTCCCCGAGACCGCCTCGACGCTGATCGCCGTGGTGACGCGCGACCTCCCGCCGCTGGAGATCCCCGCCTACATGCCCGAGGAAGCGAAGCGGATCACCAATCCCGGCCTGGGACTCTCGCTGTTCGGCCGGCGGTTCGAGGCCGTCCTCTCGCCGGGGCGGACGATCGCGGGGTTGGTCCGCGACCGCGAGACCGGCGCACCGCTCGCCGGCGTGAAGGTCATCGGCCCGGCCCCGACCCGGCTGGAATACCCCGGCTTCGACCGCTTCTTCGCGACCACTGACGAACGGGGCCGCTATCGGATCGACGGCTTTCCCGCGATGGTCGGGGAGTCCCTCAAGGTCGAGGCCCCCGAGGACCGGCCCTACTTCGGCCGGGAGATCGACCTTCCGGCCGAGGGCCGCGGCCCCATCACCCTCGACTTCCCGCTCGCGAAGGGGGTCTGGATCACCGGCCGCGTCGTCGACGACGCCACCGGAGCAGGGCTTGGGGGCGAATCCATCGAATATCACGCGTTCCAGAATAACCCCTACCTGGTGCGCGATCTGAAGGACGGGCTCAGCCCTCGGTTCGACAACAATGCCCGGACGAACGACGACGGGTCGTTCCGGATCCGCGGCTATCCCGGTCGGGGGATCGTCACGGGCGGCGGCGGGCACGACCACCTCGAAGGGATCGGCGCCGAGAAGATCGCTGGACTCAACCCGGATAATGCCTTCGAGGTGTTCTACGACCCCCGCGGCTTCAGCCCGTACATCCGCAACACGACAATTGAGGTGAACATCCCCGAGGGCGCCAAAACGTTTTCCTGCGAAATCCGCCTGAAAAAGGGCGCGAGCCGTGTCGTTCAGGTGGTCGGGCCGGATGGCCGTCCCCGGGACCAGATCGAGGCGAGCGGCCTGCAAAACCAGGTCGAGAACCCGATCGGCCAGGTGGCGGGGTCATCCTTCTCGGTGACGAACCTCCGTCCCGGGGAGCGCCGGCTCGTCGTGGCCCGGTATGTCCCCGACAAGCTGATGGGCATGGCGACCGTGACCGCCGACGGCGACAGTCCGGTCACCCTCCAGCTCCGCCCGTGGGCGAACCTGAAGGGCCGCCTGGTGGACGACCGGGGCCAGCCGCGGTCGCGCGGCCTGGAGATCCTGCTCGACGACGGCAAGCTGCCGATCCACACGGTCAACGGCCGGAATTACGACACGCAACACTTCTCCATCGACGCCGACGGCCGGTTCCATCTCGATGGGCTGGTCCCAAGCGCGAAGTATCGGCTCCAGGTGCTCGAAGGGGGCTTCCGGATCCTGGGCGTCGTCACCCGCGACATCACCCTCGAGCCCGGCGAGACCCGCGATCTGGGCGACCTCCGGATCCTCCCGCCCGCCGGCGGTTAGGCGGAGCGGGTGTTTCGCGCGAAGGCCACGGCATCTCCGCGTGAGCTCCGATCGCGAGGCCGGGAGTTGCGGCCCCGCCGCGTGAGTCGCTCGAAACGAACGGCGCCCCGTATCCGGTCCCCGACAGCCCGCCCCGAGACCTCGACCCATCCGTCCCGTCCGCCGACGGTCCGGCCGCCGGGCAACGCCCGTCGGTGCCTCGCGGCCGGACCGCCCGGGCCCACGCGGGGCGGGGCGGACCGAACTGAACCGGACCGGCAGCCCGGAACCGACGCCGGGGTCCCGGCCGCCGACGGCGGGGCTCGACGGGTCGGACCAGACCGATCGGGACGATCATCGAACGCGACGGTAAGGCGACCGTCGATTCGGCTCCTGATCTGCTTCCAGTTCCCTTGACCCCGTTCCGGTTCCGGACCTCGTTCTGTGTTTGCCGGCGTACCGCGGGAGGCTTGCGCCAATGCCCGTGCCCGGATAACATGGGCTGATGAGCAAGAAGTCACCGCCCGGGATGATCGGAACCCCACCCTCGGCGCGGGGTGGGCGCCCGGCTGATCCTGGATTGCATGCCCAGCAGATCGCACGGGAATGGGAGGATGTGGGAGAGAGCTACGTCAGCCGACGCAACCGCGAACTCGGCATACCGGACGGCATGAATGGCCAGCCCGACTACGATGGCGATGGCCATTGGTGGGCGTTCAATCCTCATGGTCGCCAGGGCGGCGAGAACACGACGGGCGTGGTGGTGGACTCGGGCGTGCTCAACCCCGCCCTGCTGAAAGGGCACAAGGGAAGTCGCCTGTGGGCCAGGGCCCGGCTGCGCGACCGCATCGACGCGTCGATCTCCCACGAATACGAGGAGCTGATGCACGACGGGGATCACGATGCGGCGATCAAGGCGGCGCCGAAGACGCGGCTCCCGATCAGCGCCGTGGCGCGGAGGATCAATCGGGCGCGGTCGAGATAGGCTGCGGGCAGGATTCGCGCTGGCTTGCCTGCCCATCGCGGCTCTTGCCGGCACCCCGGAGAGCCCGATGGGTCGCGCACGCGCCGGTCCGCCGCCGTCGACTCGACGAATCCGATCACCCCGCTGCCTTCGAGCAAGCGAGGAGTTCGGCCTTCCGCTCGAACCCCTCCCTGGTCACCCGATACGCGGACTCCGGACCACCGGCGTAGGTACTGACGGCGTGCATCAGCCCGGCGCGGGCCAGCTCTCGATAAACCGGTCGCGTATCATCATCCACATCGACGTCCCCGTGCCGCTCCACGTGCAGGCGGAACAGGGTCAGGGCTTGTTGAGAGAGCATGAGACACCTCCTGGCGGAATCGTATCGGTCTCTGGCGCGATCGCCAAGGCCGAACCTGGAACGCGCCGCGCCGCGCCGACCGGTCCGATCCGATCCGATCCGACCCCGCTGGAAGCGGCCCGGGCGATCCGACAGGCCGGACCGATTGGTGTTCCCGCGGGGCTCGTTCCGGCGAGGTTGCGGATAGCCGGGAGGCCGGCCGGGTCGGGGCAAGACGGGAAGAGCCAGCCGGAGTGGGCCTGGACATGCCCCCGGCCGAACAGACCGTCCGCCCGGGCCCACGCGGGGCGGTGCCGGCCGAATCGGACCGACAGAAGTAACGAGGAACCAGCTCGGTCGGTCCGGGGGCCCGGAACCCGAGTCTGGCTGGCGTCCAGGGTCCTGGTCAACCTTCGTCTTTCTGCACTCCGGCTCGCGGGGTTATGATGAGGGCGTAGCGCGATCGCATGACGGAGGCGCCAACCATGGCCGTGGACAATTCGAGCGAGCTTGTGGTGTTCCACCGCTTCCTCGGAGATCAAATCGCGATCGGATCCGTCGCCCTCTCCCCCGAGGAGAGCGTGGCGGCGTTCCGGGCCTACCAGAGGGAGCTGGAACGCCTTCGGACTGAGCTCCAGCCGGCGATCGATCGCATGGAACGCGGTGAGCCCGCGATCCCCCTCGATATCGAGGACGTGAAGCGACGCGGACGCGCGCGGCTGACCCGCGAAGGCATCGACTGAGAAGACAGGGTCGTCCCATGCCCCGCGTCGACTTCGATCGCGATGCCCTGGCCGACCTCGACGCCATCTACGACGCCATCGGCCGTGCCAGCCGAAGCCTGGAACGCGCCGAGCAGGTGGTCGACCGCATCCACGCGGCCTGCGAACTCTACGCCAGCCACCCCGGCATGGGACAGCGGAGGCCAGACCTCGGTCCAGAGCTCAGGGCCCTGGCCGTGAGCCCGCATCTGGTCATTTACCAGCCTCTCCCAGACGGTATCCGTGTCCTGCGGATCTTCGATGCGCGACGCGACTACCCCACACTGTTCCGCAAGGGCCTTTGACCGTCGCGTCCGGAGCGCAGCGCGCCCAACGGCCCGGCCCGCGCCTCTCACCCGCCACTCCGTCGGTCGGGCGAGCGGGTGACATCTGCCGTGGCCCCGCCGCCCGCCCAGGCCGACGCGGGGCGGGCCGGCCCGGACTGAACCGGACCGGCGGCCCGGGACCGACGCCGGGGTCCCGGACGCCGCCGGCGGGGCTCGCTGGATCCGATCGGACCGATTGGGACGGTCCTGAAAGGGCCGGACGACAGCCGTCGATCCGGCTCCTGGCCCCCTTCCGCGTTTCGGCTCCTCACCCGTTCCGAGTTTGACCCCCTACCGCGTTCTCAGCCGCCGTGCGATCTCCGAGTGGCTGAACCGCTCGGCCTCGAGCCGGTGGACGGCGGCGGCCTTCAGCGAGGCGGTGCGAGGCCGGCCGTGGGGCCGGCCCTCCCGCCGGGACTGGGCAATCCCGGCACGTACCCGCTCACGGAGCACCGTCTCCGTCCAGAGGGCCCAAGGCGATTCACTTCCCCGCTTCGGCCCCGCGTCCCCGTTTCTCTCCCCCGTCCCATTTCTCTCCCCGAGCAACCGGGGCCACCCGCGGAATCAATCCCGGTGGCCTGGATTCCACCGAAACATCATGACATGATTCAATCCGGCGTTTTCCAGAAAGAGGACGTACTCGCCGTCCTTTCGAAGCGTGACGTTCAGGGCATTGTCCGAATCGACGCAACCGCCACTGCCCCTGAAGCCGTTGATGTCCGGCCGGAGCGTGCCGACGTACCCTCCATCCTCCATCCGGTGGACGCGGATCAGGCCGTAGCCGTAGGCGACGAAGAGGTATTCCCCGCGAGCTTGCATCGCCACCGGCGCACCGCCTCCGTAGCCGATGTCGGGCGTATACGACTTGTCGTTGAGCGGCAGATCGAGCGACCACCGCTTGAGCCTGCGCGCCGGATCGGACCAGCGGTCGAAGCAGACCACTCGGTTGCAGGCGTTTTCCTCGGTGCCGGGGGAGCCGCCGACGATCAGCACGTCGGATTCGGGGATGTAAAACAGCCGCCGAAGCCGGTCGCCGGTGAACTCCGGCGGGTACGGATAAGGCACCTCGGAGATCCGGTTATAGATCGGGTTGCCTCGCCGGTCGATCCCTTGGCAGGGCAGGTGATAGATGGTCCCGTCCCCCGAGCACTGCCAGATACCGGCGGCGGCGTCGAGGTGCATGAAGCCCCAGCGGGGTTTCCGCACGACCGAGGCGAACTCCGCCGGGTCGGGGACGCCGTCGCCATTGCCGTCGGTCCAGATGAAGCTCTCGGCGTCCTCCGGCCAGCGCTTGCCGGCTTCGGGGCGCCAGATGCTCGCGCCACCGATGTACCCGCACGGAGCCGCGACACAACCCTCGCCGAATTTGTAGATCTCCAGGCTGCCCGTGCCCTGGCCGCCGCAATAAAGGAAGAGCCTGCCATCAACCCGACGCACGCCGTTGATCAGTCGGTGTCCGGGGCCGTGACCTTCCAGGACGCGGTTGTCTCGCGGATACTTAAAACGATCGACCGTAAGTCCCGCCAGCGACGCCTCGCGGCCGGGCGGGCGGCCCCAGTCCATCGCGAAGACGTTCTCCTTGGTGTAGACGATGTTCTCATCGTCCGGGTCGGCGCAGGCCGTGTCCAGCCAGTTGCCCAGGCCGTGGACGTCCCAGAGCCGCTCGCCCGAGGGGGAATAGGCCTGGATCGACGCGTTGTACCAGCTCCCGTAGACGCAGGCGACGTACAGGTTGCCGTCCGCGTCGAAGCCCAGGCCGCGGACCCAGTGGAGCTTCCTCGGCGCGTAACGCCCCGGCTCTCCGGAGAAGATCCCGCCCTCCGCCCCGAATGTGCCCAACTTCTTTGGCCGATTCGAAACGTCGTAGATCCAGACCTGGCCGTGCCGGTTCAGCCCGCCGATCAGGAGACGGCCCTTCGGGTCCACCGCCAACGCGCAGGGATTCTCGAAGTCCGCGACCTCGGGGCCGGGCATGCCGTCCCTGGAGAAGGAGACAATGCGGAGGCCGCCAGTGTAGTACGACAGGTAAGGTTCCCTGGCGGGCTTGCCCTGGATAACCCAGATCCGGCCGTCGGCGCCGACGGTAAGCGGGCCAGGCCTGGCCACGGCAACGGAGCGGACCTCCTCCATGTTCGCCGTCGCCAGCACGCGGACCTTCCCGGCCCCGTAGTCGCTCAGGTAGAGTTCTCCATCACGCAGGGCCACGCCCTGGATATCACCGCGAACGGCGGGCGTTCGGTTGTAGCCCTCATCGCCGCGTCGCGTGCGGAACAGGCCGGCCGCAGTGCCGATGTAGACGTACTCGTCGTCCGCGGCGACAGCGGAGGCGCTGCTGCCGAAGCCGCTGTCGTAGTCGTATTTCGTGACGAACCGACCTCCCTTGTACGAGGCGACACCTCCATATCCCTCGGCCACACCGGCCGACAAGACGGTCCCATCGGGCGTCACTCCGATGCCGCAGACGCTGACGGGCACCGATTGGTGGCCCGCCGCCTTGGCGAACGAGTTCGCCAGCCAGGAATGAACGACCTTCCCGGGTAGTTCGTCCCCAGCCAGGGTGAAACCGGGGCTCACGGCGAGCGAGAAGCCAATGAGTACCATCGAAATGCCACCGCAACGAATGGATCGCATATCCACCTCATTTGTCATTTGATTATACTAGTAACTTTTACATAATTGCGATGTCCACTAAACCACCGGCCACCTGAACGACGATCGGAGGGCGACCCAGCGGCCCGTCTCTTGTGACTCCCGGGCCGCCTGGATCAACTCCAGCACGTGCAGCGCGTGCTCAGAGGTGATCAGCAGTTCCCTGTTCGTGGCCAGGCACTCGGCCGCCAGCGACGCCCCCATCTGCCAGACGATGTCTCCGTTCTCGGTGGCGATCCGCCTGATCGCCGGCTCGTCTTCCGTGGCCACATCGACCCCGCGTGGGTTCCAATCATATCCGACCAGGCCCATGTATCCGGTGCGCCCCACGATACTGACCGTGTGCCGCTGCTCCTTGCTGCCGTCGTGCCCGTGCGGGTTGAAGTAGTTGAACCCAGATTGCACGTGGGAGATGAGGCCGTCGCCGTGGTCCATGAGCATCATCGCGTTGTCCTCGGCGGCCACCTTCACCGCCCCCTTGCCCCGGATCTTCCGGATCGGCGTGACGACGCTCGTCATGGCGGTGACCTGCTTCGCCGGGCCGAGCAGGCCGGTCAACGTCGTCAGGTTGTAGACGGCAAGGTCGGGCAGGCTGCCGCCGCCCTTCTCGTAGAAGAAGGCGGCCCAGTCCGGGCCGGCGTGCCCGTAGGCTGCATGCGCCGCCGCCAGCTTGCCGAGCTTCCCCCCCGCGATCAGCTTCGCCATGGCAGCGAACTGCGGGCTGACCACCATCGCCGGCGCGCCCCAGATCCGCACGCCCTTCTCCTTCGCCGCCTCCAGCAGCATCTGACCCGCGGCAAGCGAGTTGGCCATCGGCTTCTCGCTCCAGACATGTTTCCCCGCCTCGACCGCTCGCCGGTTCAGCCGCTCGTGCTCCTGCATGTCGGTCAGGTTGACCAGGAGGTCGAACCCGGCCCCGGCGAGCATCTTGTCGATGTCGGGGTATCGGTTCGGGATGTCGAATCGCTCCGCCTGGCCGTTCAAGCGACCGGGGATGATATCGCAGACGCTGACCAACTCGACGTGCGGACTCTGGGACAGATGCGGCAGGTACATGTGGGACACGCTGCCGCAGCCGATTACTCCGACCTTCACCCGCGCCGGTGCCGCCGCCGCGGCCATCCCGGCCAACCCGGCGAGAGCCCCCGTGGCAAGAAACGCGCGGCGGTCGAAGACGGTGGACAGATTCTTGATCGTGCTGCCCATGCCGCTCAATTCCCCCCAATCTTGCGGGCGCACCAGTTATTCTTCCCCGTCCGATGCTCCTTGACCGGCGGGAACCCCGCCGCCCCGCCACCCAGGAGTGTCCATCGCATTAGAGCCGGTCGTCGGGGCCAGATGCTATCCGCGATTGCGGAAAAAACTTCCGGAATTGCGTCCTGAGCGGACGAGCAAAGGGGACGGAGCGAGTTTTCGTGACCATTCACCAGTAACAGTAATTGTTCTATATATGTACGCATTCTGTGATATCTTCTTTGTCTCAAACTGGTGATGGACGACTTGAACCCGCGGGGAGCTGGGTTTTCGACTCGGCCCGGCGTTTCTCTCGCCGCCGCTTCCGCGCACGAGCGGCCGCCTCTTCGTCATCACGGCGGTACTGCAGGAAGTGTTCGGGATGCACGGCGATCCCGACATCGGGCATTATTGTACGCAACTCTTAATATGTGGACTAACCTACAATCAACAACCGGCGGATATACGCGAGCGGCTCGATCCCGCCCCCGGCGCCCCGCCGTCCCGTCGGACCCCCGGCCGGCATCGCCTCGGGCCCGATCGCGCGGCTCCGGGGTCCGGCGTGGCGGCCGACGCGAGTCCCGGGAGGCGAGGGGCCGATTACCGTCAAGCGAGGCGGACACCGCAGGCATTGCGAGCCTATATACCCATGCGTCCGGCTCATTGGTATCGCCCTCGGCCAGGAATCACGCCTCGCACGCCGCCGGTAGGGTCCGCGCAATCCCCAGCAAAGCGCGGAATGACGTGGATATGCACGTGCATCACCGTCTGCCCCGCGTCGCGGCCGACGTTCACGCCGACGTTGTACCCTGACGGCCTCAACGTGCGGTCGATTCGGTCGCGAGCCCACCGGACAAGCTGAAGCATATCCGCGATCTCGTCCGTCGTCAGATCGAAGGCGTCGGCGACGTGCCGGCGCGCGATGATGAGCGTGTGGCCGGGCGAGACCGGGTAGGCGTCGAGCACGGCGATCGCGTGGGCGCGGGCCTCGACGATCCGGTCGGGCGGTAGCGTGCAGAAGGGGCAAGGCTCAGGGCTTGATGTCGAGTCGCTCATAATACTCGCCGATCGCCCGCTCGCAGTGGTTGCGGACCGTCGTGCGGTCCTCCTCCGTAAGCTGGCGCCACAGGTTTGATGCGAACCGCAGGTAGGCCAGGTCCTGGCGGTCGTACGTCAGGTACTTCCGCTGCTCGAACTTGCGGAAAGGCATCCCCAGCATAAGCGGCCGCACGTCCTCGGCCGACAGGCGATCGGCCTGCGCCATCCGCATGATGGCCCGTTCGGCCGGCAGGCCCCGGCGTTGCCGGTCGAGGTAGAACGCGTGGAAGGACGAGACGACCGCGTCGATCGGCGCACGGCCGCGGTCGTCGACGTGCTCCAGGATCGCCAGCAGCATCACCGGCTTGTACGAGCTGGACATCTCCATCCGCTCGACGAAGCCCAGGAACAGCTCGCGGATCGAGGCATCGTCGACCCGCGGCAAGTTCAGAGCCTCGCGGACTTCCTCGACCCGGTCGCGACGGAAGTAGTGATACGTCCGCTCGCCCAGGGTCAGCGTGTGGTCGGGCGAAATCAGGCCGCGGAGGATCGCACCCCGGATCCGGCCCTCGGCCGCGGCCAGCTCGACCTCCAGGTCCGACGCGGAAAGCATGCCGGCGACGGCGTCCTGCCAGTTGAAGACGTTGATCTCCTCGAAGTCGCGTGCCCACACGTCGACCGGCAGGATCTGCGTCGGCGGGCTGCCGGCCGCGAGGGTCGCCTGCTCGCCGTCCATCAGCTCGGGCGGGCCCAGCACCAGGGCGCCGGGGCGGTATCGAGGGACGTTCAGGATGCGGTGCAGGCTGAGCGACTGGTTGTAGTGCGTTGCGTTGTCGACGAAGTCGAAGACGACCAGGCATTCCTTGCCGGGCGCCTTGCGAGTCCCTCGGCCGAGCTGCTGGAGGTAAATGACCTTCGACAGCGTCGGCCGGGCCATCAGGAGCACCTCGACGTCGGGGCAGTCCCAGCCCTCGTTGAGCAGGTCGCAGGCACACAGCACCCGGATGTCGCCGCGGGCGAACGACTCGAGACACGCCGCCCGGTCGGACCGGCTCATCCGGCCGGAGACGCCGCGGGCCGGGATGCCCTCCGACCGGAACCGCTCGGCCAGCTCCTCGCCGTGCCGGACGTTCACGCAGAAAACCACCGCCTTGCGGCCGGGGACGTGGTCGCGGTACGTCTCGACGATCAGCCGGTCGCGCGACGGCACCAGCACGGATTCCTCGATGTCCCGCCGGTTGTACTGAACCTGGTTGAACCGGACTCTCGTCAGGTCGACGTTCGTCCGCACCCTGACACATCGGATCGGCACCAGCTCGCCCCGCTCGACCGCCTCGCGGAGCGTCAGCCGGTGCGCCGTGTTGCGGAACACCTCGAGCGCCGAGAGCCCGTCGGCCCGGTCGGGCGTGGCCGTCAGACCGAGCGTGAACCTGGGGCGGAAATAGCGGAGCAGCTTCTGATACGACTCGGCCGTCGCGTGATGGGCCTCGTCGATGATCAGGTAGGCGAAATCCTCGGGCCCGAACCGGCCCAGGTGGAGGGCCAGGCTGTCCACCGTCCCGACAAGGTTATCGACCTCGGCGTCCTTGACGTCGCCCGTGAACAGCCCCGTCGTCGCATCGGACCAGTATCGGCGGAACTGCGTCCGCGCCTGCTTCACCAGCTCGTGCGTGTGCGCCACGAACAGCGTCCGACCGCCCATGCGACGGGCGTCGACGACGGCGGTCACGGTCTTGCCCGCGCCCTGGGCGTGGGTCACCAGCGCGATCGTGTTCCCCTCGGCCCGAAGCCGCGCGAGCGCCTCGAGCGCTTCCTCCTGGTGTGATCTCAGCGAGATGACCTCGCCGTGCTGCCTGGGGAGGAAGTCGTCGAAGGCCAGCAGGCCCGGGATTCGCTCGAGGAATAGCGCGAGTTGCTCCTTGACCGACTCGGGCTCGTCGGCGACCTGGCGGTCCGTCCAGCGGAAGACCCGCCACCCCTGGTGCACGAGGCTGTTCTGCCGCAGGAGCTGGTCCTCGTACTCGGCGATCCGCTCGACGTCGGGGATGTGCCAGGTGAGGCCGTCGATCTCGAACGCGATGCGCTCGTCGACCGTGCGCAGGGCGAAGTCGATGAAGCGGCCGCCGCCGTGGATGTCCTCGACGGCGAATTCGGGCGTCAGCAGGCGGACGTTCTCGACCCCGAAGACCTGGGTGAAAAGCTCGACGAAGAGGTCCTCGGGCCGGGAGCTGGTCGCCGACCGGGGATTTGGATGTTCATCCATGGCGATTGTTCGGTGGCGCTGAATTCCCCGCCTTGCCGCCGGTCGGGTCCCGCCGAACCCGGCGACGCGAACGAGGATACACCACGCGCACCGCCGCATGAAGTCCCGAACGCCCGAGGTCGTCCGCCCGTCTGCCCGCCACTCGCCCGCTTCCGCCGCCCGCCGCCGGTCTCGGCCCCGCCGGACGAGCTCCGGCGGAACATCCGGGCGCTTCTCATCCCTCCCATCCGTTCAGGCCCCGACGCACTTCGCCCGATCGCCCGATCGCCCGCCCGCGGCACCGCGAAAAGAGAACTTGACCCTTTCGGCGGATGTTCGCAGAATGCGGCCCTCAAGTTTCCGGAGACTCCTGCCGAACCGACACCCTTCTGAACCGCCGCTCTCCCCCAGCTTGAGCGTGTTACCCGCAGCCCCAGGGCCGGGCAGGACCGACGCAAGGACGTCCCGGCGGCCGGGTGGTTGCGACATCACCAGGGACCGAGACTTCCGCCGCGGGCCAGGTCGGCGTTCCCCATGGATGAGGGGACGGCGATCGGCCGGAGGACGCGGCGACCGCGATGCGATGCGATGCGACTCACTCGACTCGAGCCGAACCCAGACGGACCCGCACGACACGACGCGAGGAGTGGTCAGGATCGAGGCCGGCCGGTCGGATGCGACGAGAGGATCGAAGCCGAAGATACGCCGTTCCTGGCAGAGAAGAGTTCAAGGAGGAGACTTGCCGTGTTACGTCGCTGCCCCGCTCCCTTGATGGCCCTGACGGCGGGCCTGGCCCTCGGACTGGGCTGGCTGCCGTCGCCCTCCCGGGCCGATGGATTGACGGCCGGCTCGAATACGTCGAACACCCAGACCGTGCTGCTCGACTACACGCTCACGACCACCCAGGCGATCGCACCGCAGCCGGGGACGCCGTCCACCACGGGCGGCAGCAATGCCACCCCCCAGGTGCTGGCGCTCGACACGCCGATCTCGATCGTCCCGCCGCCGAGCACAAGCTCCACGGGGCCGCTTCAGATCGTGAAACCCACGGGCGGCTACTACTACAAGTACCCGAACGAGCTCCTCGTCGGCGTGGGCAACACCACGCTGAACGGCTCGCCCGTGCAGGCGCTGGGATTGACCTTCTACGGCAAGGGGCTCGCCGCGGGCGAAAGCCTGTCGTTCTCGTTGCCCTTCTCCTCGGCGATCGTCAACGGCAACCCGCCGCAGATCCCGCAGTTCAGCGTGGTGGACCCCACGACCCTCCAGCCGATCTCGTCGATCCAGATCAAGTACATCGGCAAGGATAGCTCGAGCGGCAGCAGCTCGACGAGCTCGGGCACGGGGAGCGGGAGCGGAAATGGGAACGGTTCGGGTGGGACCGGGACCGTGGCGTTCGCCCCCGAGCCGCTGTCGATCCTGCTCTGGTCGGGCCTGGCGGGTCTCGGCGTGTGGCGGACGCGCCGGAACGGCCGGCTCGGGCGCCGGGCGTCGCATTGATCGGTTCGCCCATCCGTCCGTCCGGGCCCTGGGCCGAAATCTCTCTTTCCCGCGGCGGCTCGGGCACGCTAGCCTGTTGAGCGAGCCGGCGAGCCGCCGCCCGGGTCGACGTTCGTCCCGGCGCGAGCGAGCAGTCCGTCCGACCCCTTCCGCCGGAGCCGACCGACCGACCCTGCCGCGACGCGGACCGAGGATACACCACGCGATGAACTTCCGGCGTCCCCTGATGGCCGCGAGCTGCTGGCTGCTGCTGGTGCCCGCGCTCTGCGGCCTGTCCGGCTGCAACCAAGACGTCGACGGACGGAACGAGCCGCCCCGGGTCCATCCTGGCGGGTTCCTCGTGCGGCCGTACCTCCAGCTCGGCGACGACCCGGCCGGGATCCGTTCCGGCAGGATGCGGGTCGTCTGGCACACCGAGGACGTCGACCCCGACTGGACCGTCGAGTCGAACGACGGTTCGGCCGATTCCTGGCGCCCGGCCGACGCGACGCGATGGCGACGAATCGCGGTCGATGGGGTTCCGCCCCACCGGGTCTACCGCGCCGACATCACCGGCCTGCGCCCCGACGAGGCGTTCGCGTACCGCGTGCGGCGCGGCGGCGAGGCCGTGTTCACCGCCGAGGCCGCCGGGCCGAAGCGTGCGAGGCCGCATCGCCTGGCGATCCTCGGCGATTGCGGCGCCGGCACGGCCGAGCAGCGCGCGGTCGCCTTCCAGGTGTACCGCGAGCGGCCCGACCTGCTCCTGATCGTCGGCGACATCGTGTATAACCGCGGCCGGATCACCGAGTACCGCCGGAAGTTCTGGCCGGTCTACGACGCCGATGCCGCATCGACCGCGACGGGCGCGCCGCTTTTGCGATCGACGATCACCGTCGCCGCCCCCGGCAACCACGACACCGCCGGGCGCGACCTGAACGAGTTCCCCGACGGCCTGGCGTACTACCTCTACTGGGACCAGCCGCTGAACGGACCGACCGGCCCGGACGGCGGCCCGATCGTCGCCCATCTGGCCGGTACCGAGGCCCACCGCAAGGCCTTCCTCGACGCCGCCGGACCGGCCTATCCCCGCGCGGCCAACTTCTCGTTCGACTACGGCAACGCCCACTGGACGATCCTCGACTCAAACGCGTACGTCGACTGGAGCGACCCCGAGTTCCGCGCGTGGGTCGAGCGCGACCTGGCCGCGGCGAAGGATGCCGCCTGGCGGTTCGTCGCCTTCCACCACCCGCCGTTCAACTCGTCGCACGCGCATTTCGGCGACCAGCGGACGCGGCTGCTCGTCGACGTCTTCGAGGCGAACGGGGTCGACGTTGTTTGGACCGGCCACGTCCACAATTACCAGCGCACGCATCCGCTGAAGTTCGCCGTGGATCGCACGCCCGACGGCAAGCCGGCCCGGGTGGCCGACAAAATCCCCGGGCGCTGGACGCTCGACACCGAATTTGACGGCCGCACCCGCACCCGGCCGCGCGGGATCATCTACGTCACCACGGGTGGCGGCGGCGCGAGCCTCTATAACCTCGAGCAGGACGCCGACCCGGGCTCGTTGCAGCCGTACACGGAGAAGTTCATCTCGCGGGTGAACTCATTCACGATCGCCGAGGTGGACGGCGCGACCCTGACCGTCCGCCAGGTCGCCGCCGACGGCCGCGAGCTCGATCGGTTCGTCGTGACGAAGGACCGACGGACGACCCACCGCGAGGTGTCGACCCGGTAGAATGACCGACGGCCGAGAACCCGGTTATGATGGAGTTCAGGCCCAGGAGATGCCAGCGCCCGTATGGAGCTCGCCCATGTCGATTAGCCCCACCATGATGACCATCGCCGATCTGCGCCGGGTGAGCGGGAAGGCGGAGCTGATCGGCGGGAGGATCATCCATCTCATGCCCACGGGATTCCGCCCCGGCCAGATCGGCGGCCGGATCTATCGGAGCCTCGACGATTACGCAACCCGCGCCGGGCAAGGCGTGGCGTTGCCGGACAACGTCGGGTTCACGGTCCCCGAGCTCCTGTCGGGGCGGGAGTCGTTCTCTCCCGATGCCGCCTTTTTCCTCGGGGCGCTGCCGAGCGACGGCATGGATTTCCTGGAAGGACCGCCCGCCCTGGCGGTCGAGGTGCGAAGCAAGGGCGACTACGGAGATGCGGCCGAGGCGGAGATGGCGGCCAAACGGGCCGATTACTTCGAGGCCGGCACGGCCATCGTCTGGGATGTCGATCCCCGGGCTGGAGTCATCCGGTCCTATCGAGCCGCCATGCCCGATCAACCGGTGACATTCGGTCCGGGACAGGTCGCCGATGCGGAGCCGGTCCTCCCCGGCTGGCGGCTCGCGGTGGACGAGGTCTTCGCCTGATCACTGCGGTACGGCGAACCCGAGCCCGCTCGAAGGGGTCATCAGGTGGCGAGATTGCGACAGAATCGATTCCGGTGAGCGGCACTCCATGACCTGGCCTACGCCCACGCTGGCGGACGTATTCCGCGCCCGCAAGGCGATCGCGCCGTATCTCCCGCCCACGCCGGCCATCGAGCCGCCCGCGCTGGCCCGGACGCTCGGCACGCGCGCTGTGCTCAAGTGCGAGAACCTCAACCCGACCGGCGCCTTCAAGGTGCGGGGCGGCGTGTACCTGCTCTCGACCCTCGACGCCGCCGAACGCGCCCGGGGTGTGGTGGCGGCCTCGACGGGCAATCACGGCCAGTCGGTGGCGTACGCCGCGCGGTTGTTCGGCACCCGGGCATCGGTCTTCATGCCCGAGGCCGCCAATCCGCTCAAGGCCGAGGCGATCGCCGCGATGAGGGCCGAGGTCGTCCGGACCGGCCGCGACTTCGACGCCGCGCGGCTCGAAGCCGAGGAATACGCCGAGCAGAACGGCCGGCGTTATATCCACTCGTCGAATGAGCCGCACCTGGTCGCGGGCGTGGCGACGGCGACCCTCGAATTGCTCGAGGCGTTTCCCGAAATCGACGTGCTGTTCGTCCCGGTCGGCGGCGGCAGCGGGGTGCTGGGCGCGGGCGTCGTGGCCCGCGCGGTGAACCCGGCGATCCGGGTCATCGGCGTGCAGGCCGAGGGTGCCCCGGCGGTCTATCGCTCGTGGCGCGAGGGCCGGCGGATTGTCACGGAGGACATCCGAACCTTCGCCGAGGGCCTGGCCACCCGCGAGCCGTTCGCGATGCCGCTGGCGCTTTTTCCCCACCTGGTGGACGAGATCATGCTGGTGGACGACGAGGCGATCGCCGAGGCGATCCGCCTGGTGCTCGAAACGTCGCGCCAGATCGCCGAGGGCGCCGGCGCCGCCAGCGTCGCGGCCGCCATGTCGAGGCGCAACGAACTGGTGGGGAAGACCGTCGGGATGATCCTGAGCGGGGGGAACATCACGGGCGAGCAGTTGCGGCGAGTGCTGGCCCATGAGCGGCCGTGACGGCGCGCCGGCGGACGGTCATCGCCTTCCCGGTCTTGAGTGATGATGCCGGTGGTGAGTGACGCTTCCGGCACCTTCATGCGACAGCCAGCGGACGAGCCGGGGCGTGAGATCGATGTAGATCAGCTCACCGCCGTCCTGGTTGGTCAGGGTGGTCGGAGTGCTCGGATACCCGCCCGGCGGCGTGACCGTGGCCGAGACGACGTAGGTCCCGACGGCCAGCGGGCCGGCGGCCAGCGTCCAGTGGCCGGTCGAATCGGCGACCGTTTCGCCAATCGGCAAGACGGCGTCGACGTTGAAGTGGCGCGAGTCGAGCTGGACGATCGCGAACGGCGTGGCGGTCCCGCTGAACGTCGGGCGATTGGTGTTGGTGTACCCGGCCCCCGCGTGCGGTCCGTTGGAGAACACCGGAGCGAGTCCCCCGGTCAGCGAGGCGGCCGGGATGGCGCTCAGCACCGTGGCCGCGCCGCTGGCCGAACCGCTCGGGGCGCCGCTGGTCCCGACAATGGTCACAGTGAACGTGTAGGAACCCGCCGAGGCGTAGGGGTTGCTGCCGTTGACGGTGAAGACCCTGTTGCCTCCCTGAACGTTCCCGATCGAGCTATGGCCGTCGCCCCAGTCGATCAGCGCGGTGAACTCAGTTGGCGTGTCGGCGGCATTCGGATCGACGAAGGTCGCCAGGGTCTGGACGGGCGCGGGCGACTGGCCGGCGGGCTGGCGGATCGCGTTGGCGGCCACGGTGAGCGGCGAGGCCGACGATGGCGGCGGCTGGGCCGCCGAGACGACGGCCTGCCCGGTGGTCGTCCCCGTATCGCCGGCCTGATCGGTTACGGTGATCCCCGTCGTGAAGGTGGCGGCCTGCGAATAGACGTGCAGGCCCTCGACGTCGAACTGCCCGGGCGTCGAGGATTCGACCACCAGGCCGAGGCCGGCGGGCGTGCCATCTCCCCAACTGATGAGGACCGACCCGGGCGGGCTATTGAAGTCCGACGCCGACGCACCCGGGTCGTTGAAGGTCGCGACCTCGCCGCTGAAGAGGACGCCCTGGGTCGCCGCCACCGGCAGCGGCAGCAGGGCGATCGACAGCAGGTTGCGCGACTCGAGGTGGTCGAACGAGCCTCGCCGTCGCCGTGCCCGGTCGTGCCGGTTCATGGCCGCCTCTTGTTTCCTGTTCTGTTCCCCGGCGCCGGCGGCTCGACTCCACGCGCGAGGCGGCCGGGACGCGGGCCTCGCGAGTCGAGTAGATTCGCCGGCGCGAGATCAGTAGTGTGACGTCTTCCGAATGCCGAAGGCACCGCTCTTGATGATGCTCACGCCGTTGAGCACGGCCGTGCGCGCGGCCGCGATCGCGTTGTCCTGGCTGAGCGTGTAGAGCGTCGTGGTCGGCGACGACGCCAGCATCGAGTCGCTGACCTGCGGAATCGTGGTCTGGAGCGACGTGATCAGCGAGCCCTGCGGGCCCTTCCCCTTGGGCCCGATCACCTTCGACTCGACGAGCTGCTTGAGCGCGTACGGCTGGCCGGGGGCATGGGCCGTACCCTGCGGGCTCTGCACGAAGCTGCCGACGAGCTGCTGCGCCAGGAGCAGCGTGCGCTGCTCGGTGTAATCCTGGAACGCCGTCACCGCCGAGCCCGACGCCGACGGATCGCCCTGGATCGAGGCGAAGTAGGTCGCCCGCGCCTGGTCGAAATCGCCCTGGAACGAGTCGAACGCCTGGTTGACCTCGGCCACCAGCGCCGTCTGCTTGCGATTCAGCGCCTGGAGATGCGGCGACAGTCCGCTGACCACCGGGGACAGGCCCAGCGTCGTCTGGCTCAGTACGACCCGGCTTTCGAGCCGGTCCCATTGCGAGGGAATAAAGGGGCGTCGTCGCTTCATCGTCGGATCGCCTCCATGTGATCCTTGCACGCCAACCCGTTTGATCGATCAGGCCCGCGAACTCGATACGCCCGCCGGCCCGGCGATGAGATCCATCTTCTGCATCTGGCGTGAGCCTATCACAGGATTGGCCGATGTGCTGAGAATCCCAACGTCGCCTGCCCCGTCAGTCCTCCTCCCGTCGCCCCGAAGGCAGCCCCAATACGTGGTCGGCCAGCAGGTCATCCCTCGCCACCACTCTTCGCTGGTCTTTGAGATCCGTTCAGGTTGTTGCCAGATGGACCCCTGGCTGGTATCCGACAGCAGATTTCCCAGACCATCCAAAGTCGCCATTTTTACTTGACATCGCAAATTGCAACCTCCATGATGATCGATGGTAAGAAATAAGTGAATTCCGGCACCGTACGAACGGCTCATTCGTGGGGTGACACCGATGATCGGGAGTTGGAGGCGACCTTTGATCTGGCGATCCGTGATGGGTGGCCTGGTATTCCTCGCCGCGTGGCACGATTGTGGCCCGGCGCATGGTCAATCCGCACAGAGTCCCCAGGGCTCGCCCGCGACACCGGCAGCGGACTCGTCGCCGCCGAAGGTCGTGCCGATGTCGCCCCCGCCGACGAATTCCAGCTCGTGCTTCTCGGTGGCGACGCCGAGCCTGACGGTCTGGTATGCGACCTACTTCAACCAGTACACCCACAAGATCCAGATCGTCCCTCCCGGCGCGCCGGCCCCGTGTGCGCCGGGCGGCAATATCACCCGAACTGTCGGCAGCATCCTGACTGCCCCCCGCGCCGTCGCCGAGCTCCAGGGGGCCAGGGCGACCCTCAGCGCCCGTCGCTACCTGATCAAGGATGCGAGCGCGAGCATCACGGGCGCGAGTTCGTCGATCCGGGTCGACGGCACGACGATCATCGGCGGCACACTGACCATCTCCGGCGGAGAGGCCACGATCGTCGGTGGCAGGCTCGTGGTCATCGGGGGCCTACCGATCACCAATGGCGGCATCACGACCATCACAGGCGGCACCGCGACGATCGAGGGCGGCACCGTCTCCATGAGGAGGGGCGACGTCACCGTTGCGGGCGGTGCTATCAAGATCAACGGCACCTTGATCTCGTACGGGTCGCCGATCAACATACCGGCCGGTAATGTCGCCAGGGTGTCCATATCAGGAGGT
Organism: Planctomycetales bacterium; assembly: GCA_027452145.1. Taxonomy (GTDB): domain Bacteria; phylum Planctomycetota; class Planctomycetia; order Isosphaerales; family Isosphaeraceae; genus JAKAUH01. Next base: position 936 of record DAIDHB010000166.1, on the reverse strand, counting down.
AAGATCGACATCACCGGCGGCACCCTGACCATCACCGGCACGGCGAATGTACAGAACGGCGCCGTCACGATCGATCCGGCCAGCGCCACCATCAGCGGGGGCACTGCAATGATCAGCGGGGACAGAGCCATCGTCACGACCATGAGCGCCGGAAGCGGCACCGGCGGCGGCATGTTGTCCGCCTACGTCCCGTTTCACGGCGGCGCCGTGCGGGGGGCCATGGCGCTCACGATGGCCCGCGAGGAATTCCCCCTGCCGGGGATGGAGGAGGAGCCGGTGCCGCAGCCGGAGGTGCCCTCGCCACCGACACCGGCCCCGCCGCCGGCCGTCACCGGCGGCCCATCCAACCCGTCGAAACTGCCCTCTCAGGACCTGGCGAAGACCCCGGACTCGCCCGGCGCCGTGGCGGCGCCCGACACCCTGAAGATTCAGTGGGACCCCTCGTATGGCTGCGGGCCGGATTACATCGACGTGGAGATTCTCATTACTTATCGTTCCCGGCAGGGCGTCTACAGGGCGACGAAGGTCCCGCGTTCGGGCGACTCGTACACCGTATCCCTCAAGACATTCGGCGACGCCGTGATGAAGCAGATCCTCCTGACGAACTGCTACGACCTGTGCGGGTCGATCGAGCTGGATGGGGACGCGGAGGTGCTCGTCTATCCCTACTGTCCGCCAGGCCCGATGGAGCCGGCCGATGCCGTAGCCGATACCGACGGCACCAGCAAGAACGCGCCGCCGGAGCTTCGACCGTCGAGTACGCCGGCGAAGGCCAGGAACACCCTGCCGGTCCGGATCCAGGCGAAGCCATTCAGCGGCGCGCTCTGATCACCTCTCATTGCGAAGGCACGGCCGCGCTCGCGCGGTTGCCCAGCCGGTTAAGCATCCGGTGGACGGCCGAGGTGTGCTTCTTCCTGGCGTTCGTCGTGGGTGGAG
>DAIDHB010000165.1 GCA_027452145.1 Planctomycetales bacterium | reverse complement strand
GAAGCTCCGCAAGGCCGTGCAACTGATCCTCGACACCCAGAACAACGAGGGCGGCTGGCGCTATCAGCCGGTCAAGCACGACGCCGATCTGTCGGTGACCATCTGCCAGATCAACGCGCTGCGCGCCGCGCGGAACGCGGGGCTGTACGTGCCGAAGGATACGGTGGACGCGTGCATCCGCTACGTGAAGCAGTCGCAGAACCCCGACGGCGGGTTCCGATACATGCTCTCCGGCGGCCCGAGCAGCGAGTTCCCCCGCTCGGCGGCCGGGGTGGTGGCGCTCCAGAGCGCCGGCGATTACGATTCCAAGGAGGTCCGCGAGGGGATCGCCTACCTCCGCCACTCGAACCACGGGCTGCGGTTCGGCAGGCGGAATACCCACTACTTTTACGGCCAGTACTATGCCGCGCAGGCCATGTGGATCCAGGGTGGCGAGGCCTGGAACCAATGGTACCCCAACGTCCGCGACGAGCTGCAAAAGCGCCAGTCCTCCACGGGCTACTGGCCGGATAACAGCGTTTGCAGCGAGTACGGCACGGCCATGGCCTTGATCATCCTCCAGATCCCGAACAACTACTTGCCGATTTTCCAGCGCTGAGGGTCAGGAATGCCGAATGATCGAGGTGGGAGAGGCCGCCCCGGGCGGCGGCGATTGGTGCCGCAAATCGCCGGTCTGGTGCTGGCCGTCATCGCAACCGGGGCGCGCGCCGGCTCGTCCGAGGATTCGCCCGACCGGGTCGAGCCGACCTTCGCGGCGGTCCTGGTCGACGGGAGCACCGCCACGGGACGTATCGTCGGAATCAAGGATGCAAGTGTGACCCTCGCCGCCAGGGACGGGAAGCGCCAGACCATCGCCCTCGATCGCCTGGTGAAGCTGACCCGCGAGGCAGCCTCGCCGGCGTCGGAGAGCGATGGCGAGCAGGCGGTCTATCTCGCCGACGGCGACCGGCTCCTGCACGCGACGATCGGCACGTCCAGCGACACCAGGCTCCAGGTTCGCTCGGATACCCTGGGGGATCTGGAGCTGCCTTTGAGCAGCCTGACCGGCCTGGTGCTCGCGGCGGGCGACGGCGCGTCGAGCGCGGGGGCCCTGGCCAACCGCATCCTGTACGAGAAGCGTAAGTCGGAGGTGGTCTGGCTCGCCAACGGCGACCGACTCACCGGCAGCTTCCTCGGCATGGACGATCGGGCGATCCGGCTCCAGGTCGGCGACCGGCCGATCGAGGTCGAGCGGGGCGGCGCGCTGGCCATCGGCTTCGACCCGGCCCTGATCCGGTTCAACCGTCCGAAGGGCGGACATCTCGAGGCGACGCTCAACGACGGCACCCGGCTGGGACTGACGGACATCAAGCTCGCCGACGGCAACGTCGAGGCGGCCACTCGGTTCGGCGCGTCGGTCAAGTTCCCCCTGGGCGGAGTCTTCCGCTTCCGCGCCCGGACGCCCTCGGTCGTCTACCTGTCCGAAAGGCCGCACGCCGCGGCTCAGTATGATAGCTACGTCGGGCCCACGCGGCCCTATCGGATCGACGAGAACGTGGAGGGGCAGCCGATCCGCCTGGGAGGTCAGGTCTACGACCGGGGCATCGGGACCGCGAGCCGGACCCTGATCGCCTATCGGCTCGAACCGGGAGACCGCCGCTTCCAGGCGACGGTCGGCGTGGACGAGCGGGCCGGTCCGCTGGGGAGCGTCGTGTTCCGCGTCCTGGTGGATCGCGGCGAGCAATTCAAGTCGCCGGCGATGACCGATCGCGACCCGCCAAGGTCGATTGATGTCGACGTCTCGGGTGGTAAGATCCTGATCCTCATCACGGAGTTCGGAGACCGGGGAAACATCCGCGACCTGGCCGACTGGGCCGAGGCGCGGATTATCCGATGATTCGAGTCCGGGCGTCCGGGCGTCCGGGCGTCGCCGATTCGAACGGACACGTGGCACCTCGCTTGCTGGTCGGGATGGCGGCATTCTCCCGACCCGCGGGCGAGATCGAGGGCCTGGGCTCCTGCCTGATCGACCGCGCGAGGAGGTCCCGATGTCGCGCCGGTCTCGCCGTGGACCGGCAAGCCGGTGAGTCTCGCGTCGCATCGAGCCTTCCGGGCGACCAGGCAGCGGGGTCCAGCATCCCCTGGCGAGCGAAGAAACCTGCGAGGTAATCATGATGGGCGGACAGGGCGATGAGCTCGATGAAGCCGAACGCTTGAAGGAACTCGGGCACCTCTCGGCGGCCGTGGGCCATCACGTGATCAATGCCTTCGCCGCGGTGGTCAGCAACGCCGAGCTGATCCGATCGCAGGCCAGGAATCCCCAGTGCGACCGCAACGAGTTGGTGGCCCTGGGCTCGGCGATCATCGAGAATGCGCTGGGGGCGTCGCACGTCCCCCGGCGCCTGATCGACTGGACGCGGCGGTTCACGTCCCCGGGCTTCGACCAGAAGATCGATCCGGTCGTGCTGATCGACCTGAACCAGGTGATCCGCGAGACGGCCGAGCACCAGCAGGCGACCGGCGCGCCGGGCATAACCTGGGTGCTGAACCTCGGGCAAATCCCGAAGATCCGCGGCAGCGCCTCGCAAATCCGCTCGCTCCTGGCCTACCTGATCCAGAACGCCCGCGAGGCCATGCCGCGCGGGGTCGGGACGATCACCTGCACCACGACCGTGGACGACCGCAACTGGGTCATCATGGAGATCCGCGACAGCGGATCCGGCATGATGCCCGAGGTCCTCAAGCGCGCCACCGAGCCATTCTTCACCACCAAGACCGGGCGGAGCGGCGTCGGTTTGACCGCGGCGCACGGCATCTGGCGGCGGCACCGCGGCGCTCTGTCGATCGAGAGCCAGCCCGGCGAGGGCACGATGATCCGACTGTCGGTCGAGGCGCCCCCGCCGTCGGTGTCCCACCCGGCCCCGAAGCCGGAGGCCGCCCATTCCGTCCGCTCGTCGGCGTCGCCTCCCCCTGGCGCCACGCACCAGTCGCCCGGCCAGAGGGCGGCCACCGCCTCCGAGACGCCCGGGCCGACCTGATCGGCCCGGCCGCCTCACCGATCGAGAGAGTCCCGCCGGTAGGTACGAGACTTGCCGCAGTCATCATGCGCGAGCCCGTACCACCCCGGCGAGGCCAGTCATGAAACGGATCCTCACCCAGCGCCAGCCGTTGACCTCGGCCCTCGACGCTTACAAACCCTTCGCCGAGCATCGCCCCGGATGGGTCAAGGTCGAGCTCGCTCCGGCGAGGGCCTGAAGTGCGGGTGCGATCGCGAACCGGCTGTGCTACGATGGTGTCTCACCATGGCCGGACTTCGCAGGACGAGGGACATGATCGCGATCATCGACTACGGGATGGGCAACCTCCGCAGCGTGCAGAAGGCCATCGAGGCCGTTGGCTCCTCCGCGGAGATCACGAGCGACCCGGACCAGGTCCGGCGGGCGTCGAAAGTCGTCCTGCCCGGCGTGGGCGCGTTCTCGGACGCGATGGCCGAACTGCACCGCACCGGCCTGGGCGAGGCGTTTCGCGACGCGGTGACGGGCGGCAAGCCCTGCCTGGGCGTCTGCCTCGGGCTCCAGCTCCTCTTCGACACCAGCTACGAGGAAGGCGAGCACAGGGGCCTCGGTCTGATCCCCGGCCGGATCGTCCGCTTCGAGGCCGGTGGCGACCTGAAGGTGCCGCACATGGGCTGGAACACCCTGCGGATCCTCCGCCCGTGCCCCATCTTCAAGGGGCTCGGCGAGTCCCCGTCAGTCTACTTCGTGCATTCGTACCACGCCGAGGTCGACGACCCGCGGGTCGTCGCGGCCGAGGCGGACTATCCCCGCCCGTTCCCGGCCGTGGTCTGGCGCGAGAACCTGATCGCCTGCCAGTTCCACCCCGAGAAGAGCCAGCAGGTCGGGCTGGCCATGTACGCAAACTTCGTCGCGATCTGACACGGTGAGTCGAGTCGCCTTCCTCATCGCTAGGTTCCTTCGTGCGCCGATGGCCGCGCACCGGCCGCCGGCCCCAGCTCCTTGATGGAGATCTTCCGAAACTGCACGAGGCTGGGCGGCGCGATCCATTCGCCGTGTTTGTTGCGTGCCCCGTGATGCTGGAGCGCCAGTCGTCCGCGCCGCGGCAGGTCGGGAATCGTGACCCCTGGGATCACCAGCCTGTCGTTGAGCACGACCGAGACTGTCCGATCGCGCACGGTGATCTCGAAGCGGTTCCACTCGCCGACGGGACGGTCGGCCTGGGTGCGCGGGGTCACGGCCGCGCGCAGCTCGGGCGGGGTCCGCGGATCCGTCCGAACGCCGTAGAACTCGCCCGAGCCGATCGGCCAGCACCAGATGTTCACCTGAAAGCGTCCGTCGCCCCGAAGATAGACGCCGGAATCCGCGTCCGGAACCGCCAGGTGGATCTCGCGGCCCCGGATATCGCGGGCGTGCGTGCCGTCCGGCAGGATGTAGGGCACATGCCGGTTCAGGAAAGGGGCGTCCTTGAGCCGCCAGTCCAGCCGAAGGATATAGTCGCCGAACTCGCGCTCGCTCCAGAGCGCCTTGTCGCCGGGCGCCTCGCTCAGAGCGTCGTAGTCGATCACGCCGTCCACGACCTTCCAGTGGCCGCCGTCGCCCTCCGGGACCTTCCAGCCCGTGAGGTCCTTGCCATTGAAGAGGGAGACGAAGCCCTCGGGGACCGAGTCATCGCGGCCGAGGGCGGCCGGGCCGAGGCTCAGGAAGAGCCCGGCGACACAGAGCGATCGCAGCCGGCGCGGCATCATGGGGGTGGCCTCCGCGAGCGAGGATCGCGACGCACCGGCACTCCGGCCCGTCGGGTCCTCCTCATGCGGAGAGCTAGACCTGCAACCTTCACGCCGGGCCCAGACGGGTGATTGCCGCGGGGAGGGATTCGGCCATGTCGAAGATCTTGAGCAGGTTCATGGTGCGGAACAGGTCCATGATATAGGGACTCGCGCCGCACATGACGACCCGGCCCTGGCGGCGGTCGATCCGCCGCTTGAGCGTGACCAAAAAGCCGATCTCGGAGCTGGCGAGGTAGTTCACGTCGCCGAGATCGATAACAAAGCGGGGGTCAGGGTGGGACTCGATCAGCTTGTAGAGCCAGTCGCGCTGGGTGGTTTGCCAGTCGAGCGCGCCCTCTTCCGTCGCCTCGAAGGCGACGACGAGCACGCCATGGACCTCCTGGGTCGTGAATCTGAGCATGGTCGAGGAGTCTCCGCTTGGGCGGGACCGAGGCAACCGCCCCCTCGCTCCATCGCGAGGGACGACCGCCGCTGCTTCGAGGCTGGGGCGCTTGGGGTTCGCGGGAAGACACTCACGATGAGTCGCGTCGTCGGTCGGGACCGGATCACTCGACCCCCTGGGCATCCGGCTCGCCGACACCATCGCGGTCGTAGGGAACGATGTTCTCCCACTCGCTTGCGTCGGATCTGGCGACGACGGCGACAACTGGGTCGGTCTGGCTCAGGTTGAAGACCTCGTGCGGCACTCCCGGCTCGATGTAGATGAAGTCGCCCGCCTGGTTCTCGACCGAGCGGCCGAGGCCGGGCCCGTACTCGTGGCGGACCCGGCCCTCCAGGATGTACAGCATCAGCTCGAACCCGACGTGGATGTGGGCATAAGCCACGCCGCCAGGCGGGATGGTCGCGACGTTCATCGACAGCTTCGACGAGCCCACGTTCCGCGCGCTCATCCCCACCCGATACTGGATGTTATTCCAGCTCCGGCAGTTGCCGCCGCCGCGGATCACCGAGATGCCGTCGCCCCCCTCGACGAAGGACGTCAGGTCCAGCTCGGACGCAGGTGCGGACGGGTCGGATGACGAGGGCATCGGGGCAGCTCCGGGCCGTCGGCGATCGGGGTGCACGCGGCCCCGCACCACTCGCTCCGGGCGTGCAGACGGGGCCGTGACCGGCGGGTCCCCCGAATTGTAATGATTGCCAAGCCCGGAAGCCACCATGCGCCTCAGGACGATTTGGCGAAAGTCAGACCGGGATCCTCCGGGCCGCCGCCGAGCACCTTGAACTGGAAGTGGTTCGGGTCCTGCCAGTTCACATCGCCGACCATCGCGTTGTTCTGGTCCTGCGCCAGGGTGAGGATGCCGTTGACGTAGCTCGAGGCGCCCTCGAACTGGTGGTCCTGGCCCTTCTGAACGACCCGCCAGGTGAAATGAGCGGCGTCCGGGAACGTGACCGTGATCGTCGTGTCCTGCGACGGATGCGCCGTCCACGTGCCCACAATCGTCCCCTGCTGTCCCGCGGACGCCGGGGCGGGCGTTGGCGTTGGCGTCGACGTCGGCGCCGGATTGGGACCCGGAGGCGTGCTGGACGCGAGCGGGCCGGGACCGGGGCCCGCACCGGCACCGGCTCCGGGATTGGCACCCGTCCCGGTGGCCGCCGGCGCCGGCTGCTGCGCCTGCTGGATCTGGCGCAGGAGCTGCGCGGACAGTTGATCCTTGGGCTGGAGGGTCGACACCTCGCGAAGCTGGTCGGCCGCCTCGTTCATGTGCCCCTCGGTCAGATAGTGATAGGCCAGCACGAACCGCGACGCGGCCGAGGTCTTGTGCTGGTCGGTGTACGACTCGAGCGCCCGGAGCTGCTGGGTATAAGCCTCGGGATTGCCGTACAGGCTGATAAGAGTCGTCCAGTCCCAGCCAGGTCCCACGGAGAGCACCGCATAGAGCGCGGCGGCCGCCTCGTCGTAACGGCCCAGGGCAAAGAGCGACAGCGCCCGGAACTCATGGAGCGTCGGGTCATTCGGCATCTGGCGCAGTGCCTGGTCGGTCAGGCTCAGGGCCTGGGTGTAATCTCCCTGCCGGAACACCTCGCGGGCCTGGTCGAATGTGGAAAGCGCCTGGTTGCTCGCTCCCTCGTCCGGCGGAGGCGCCGCAGCATTGATCGGCTGGGCGTAGTCATAAACAATCGGCTGCTTGACGACCGTGGTGCCGCCATATCCCCCGCCGCCGTAGTACGGGTTCATGTAGTTCGAGTAGCCCCAGTTGTACAGCATCGGGCCGAATAGCCACGAGCTGAGCCCGTAGCCCATCCCCATGCCCAGCCCCATCCCCAGGCCCGATCCCAGTCCCCAGCCGAAGCCGTTGTAACCCAGCCCGTTGCCGTATCCGCCCCAGTAGCCGAAGCCCGGATAGCCGTACCCCCCACGCCAGCCCCAGCCGCCGGGATGATGGCCGTTCCAGTAGCCGTGGACCCAGTTCTGGTGATAGCCCATGTACCGGTTGTTCCAGCCGAGACCCGGCCGGCCGGCAATGTGGTTGACACCGGCGTGGTTGAAGGCACCGCGATTCACGTTGACGTTCCCGACCCGCGCGCCAGGCCCGAATCCCGGATGCGCCACACCCCGGTTCCCGACGACCGCCCCCGGATGCGGCTGCGCGAAGGCGTGGGGCGTGCTGAACGACGGCGTCCGGTTGAACGCCGGCGCCGCCGCATGATATCCGCCGGCCGGATGGTATCCGCCGTAGTGCATTCCGCCCGCCGGGTGGCCGCCACCGTGGAATCCGCCTCCCCCGTGCCCGCCGCCGTGACCACCGCCCCCGCCGTGGCCTCCGCCGTGAAACGCCAGCGCGGAGCCATTCAGCCCGATGACGGCCAACGCCCCGAGCACCAGGAATCCAGTTCGACGCGACTTCATGGCGATCTGCCTCCGACTTGACGGTCTCTCTGTCTCATCCCTCGGCTGGGTTCGATTCACTGGCCCTGCGCGGCCGGCGGCCGGCGGACCATCAGGTACTCGGCATGATCGGGGACGATCCGATCGCCCACGGTCCGCTCGACCGAGGCCCACCGGGCGGAATGGTCGTTCACGCGGGTCAAGACGTGCGTCGCCGAGGCAGTCCGTCCGTCGGGCAGCACGCCGGTCGACTTGATGACCCAGTCATTATCTCCGCGGCTCCAGCAGCCCGTTCCGTGACCGCCCTCCGAGTCGAACACCCACGAGACGATCTGCCGGCGCGAGGCGTCCCAGCCGATCCGCTCGTTCACCGTCATGACAGGCTTGCCCTGCACGCGGATCGTGAAGTCGCGGAGCAAAAAGTTACCGTCCGGCGTCCAGCGACAGCTCGTGTGCACCAGCGAGTCCGGACTCTCGTCCATCCAGTCGCCGACCAGCCACTCCAGCTCCCGCAGCCGCTCGTGCGGCGTGACGGCTTTCTCCAGCTCCTCCCGCACGACCGAGTACCGCCAACGATCCCCCTGCTTCACATAGGTGACCGTGTAATGCCGCGACGTCGGCGGGCTGGTGCCGGGCGTCCTGACGACCGTCCGGCCCTCCTCGAGCGCGACGTCCGGGCTGAGGAACCGCAGGCTCGCCGGGACGATGGTGATGGTTGCGCCGGGCCTCTCCTTGAAAACCGTGCCCAGAAAGTTCTCGATCCCCGCCCGCCCCTGGATGCGTCCGCCATGCTCGTCGATCAGCTCGGCGTTTTCGGTGAATAGACCTCCCAGCGCACCCGCGTTCGCGGCGTCAAACGCCTGCGCATACGCCCGGGCGAGCGCCTGGAGGGCCTGCTCGTCCTGGGGACGGTCGGTGAATGTCCGACTCGCTCCCGCGGCCGAGGGTGGAATCAATGTCGCCCCCTGCCCGGCCGGAGCCCCCGGATTGGCGGGCGCCACCGCCTGGGCGAAAACCGGCGCGGTACTCAACCACGACCAGGTCACGACGATTCCGGCCAGCGCGAATCGCTCGATGTTCGTCCGCATGGGCGCGCCCTCGACAAATCAGGTCCAGGTTCCTGCAAACCCCTTGACTGCAATCATCATGCCGGCCGATGCGGCAAATCAAGCTTATTACCCCGGCAGGAAAGGTCGTCTAGTAGGTCGGGCATTCTTGCCCGACACTCAGGCCCCGTCGGGCAAGACGGCCCGACCTCCTTGCATGCCGGCGTCCTTTGTGCTGCGTCGGAGGAATGCCACGCCCGGGGGAAGGTCGTTACCATGGAATCGCTCTCGTCGACGGCCCCGATCGGAGACCCCCCATGATGCGAGATGAGCGGCGCGGCGCGGAGACGCCGCGCGATTACGAATCGAGCGATCCCCTGCTGGCGTTCCGCGACCGATTCCCGATCCTCGAGCAGACGAACTACCTGATCAGCAACTCGCTCGGCGCGGTTCCGGCCTCAGTCGCCGCGAGTCTCCAGTCGTATTACGAGACCTGGGCGACGCGCGGCGTCCGCGCCTGGGAAGAAGGCTGGTGGACGCTCGTCGCCGACCTCGGCGACCTGCTTGCCCCGCTGATCGGCGCCGGCCCCGGCGAGGTGGTGTTCCAGCCCAACGTGACGATTTCCCACGCCGTCGTCCTCGGCGCCCTCGACTTTCCTCCAGGGCGCAATCGGATCGTCACGGACGCCATGCATTTCCCGTCGATCCTCTACCTGCTCCAGGAGAAGTCGCGCGACGGGGCCGAGGTCGTGATCGTCCCCTCGCGCGACGGGATCACCGTGGACACCGGCCGGGTGATCGAGGCGATCGACGAGCGAACCGCGGTCGTCTGCCTGTCGCACGTCCTGTTCCGGTCCGCCTACATCCACGAGATTGCCCCGATCGCCGCGCGGGCCCGCGAGTTCGGGGCAATCACCATCATCGACGGCTACCAGGCCGTGGGCACGATCCCGGTGGACGTCCGGGCGCTGGGCGTGGATATCTACATCGGCGGCTGCCTGAAATGGCTCTGCGGCGGCCCCGGCGCAGCGTTCCTCTGGGCCGACCCCGAGATTCGCGGGCGGCTGAATCCCAGGCTGACCGGCTGGATGGCTCACCAGGAGCCGTTCGCCTTCCAGCCCCGACTGGAGCGCCGGGACGACGCCTGGCGCCTCCTGCACGGGACGCCGAGCATCCCCGCACTGTACGCGGCCCGCCCCGGCCTGGAAATCATCCGCGAGGCCGGCGTCGACGCGATTCGGGCGAAGTCGCTCCATCAGACCGATCGCCTGCTCCAGCGGGCCGACGAGCTCGGCCATCGCTGCACCACGCCCCGCGACCCGGATCGCCGCGGCGGCACGGTGGCAATCGACGTCCCCAACGGATACGAGGTCGCGCGAAGCCTCAAGGCTCGCGAGATCCTCTGCGACTACCGGCCCCGGTCCGGCATCCGCCTCTCGCCCCACTTCTACAACCGCGACGACGAGCTGGACCAGGCCGTCGAGGCGATCGGCGAGATCCTGGCCTCGGGATGCTGGCGCGAACACGCCGCGACGCGCACGACCGTCACCTGATCGGTCGCGTCCCCGGCCGTCGAGGGGTGCGAACTCACCGGCAATCTGGCGCCTCTGGGTGGTAGGCGGCGGGTCCAGGCTGTTTCGTCCCGCCCGGATCGCGGAAAAGATGGCCGCACGCGCTGACCGTGCCCCTCGGAGAGCGAACGATCATGTGTACCTCGCGCGACGTCCTGGCGCGACCGACCCTGGTGTTGAACCGCTCGTGGCAGCCGGTCCACGTCACCACGGTGGTCCGGTCGCTGGTGATGCTCTGGAATGAGTCGGCGCGGGTCATCGACCCGTCCGACTTCCGCCCCTACACCTGGGAGCAGTGGATGACGCTGCCGGTCGATTCGGGCGAAGCCTTCATCCGAACCTCGCGTGCCCCCCTGCGCGTGCCGGAGGTCGTCGCGCTCCAGCGGTTCGACCGGATGCCGATGGCCGCGGTGGCCTTCAGCCGCCGGAACGTCGCGAAGCGCGACCACTTCACCTGCCAGTACTGCGGCACCCAGCCGGGCGTCGGCGAGGTGACGATCGACCACGTCGTGCCGAGGTCGCAGGGCGGCGCGTCGAGCTGGACGAACTGCGTCGCCGCCTGCGCCGGATGCAATGCGCGCAAGGCGAACCGGACCCCCGACCAGGCCGGGATGCGGCTGCGCAAGCCGCCGTCCCGGCCCGACTGGAAGCCGCTGTACGCCCTCCGCGAGCTCGCCGCGATGCACCACCTCGAGAGCTGGGGCGCGTTCATCGGCCAGGACCATCGCAGCGTCCGGGCGTGACCAGGAGACCGAGGTCCGCCGACCCGCTCGGTCGGTCCGGTCTCGTGGAGGAGGCGGCTCCGTCCGCCGACCCGTTCCCATCCCATCCGATCCGATCTGATCCGCCCCGCCGGGTCGGGGGACGGAGCCCCCTCCTACAGCCGTCCGGGCCGGCGGACGGATTCCGGGTCCGGGGGATGGGTTCGGGCTCGGGCCGGCGGACCTGCGCGTCTCGCCTGTGAGCCACGCAACGGCAGCGCGCTCGAACCCAACGGCCGGGCGGGCGGGAGCCCGTCCCCCTCCTCCTCCGTATTTAACGCAAGAGTCACGTGCTCTCAGCCCCAGGCGCGCGCGGTGATTCGACCGCGGACAGCGCCCCCACGTCCGCGGTCGTCAGCGCCTTACCGCCGATGCCCCAACTGCCGCTTTTGACCTCCTCGATCACCACCCAGGTGACCGCTCGCATCGCCTCGCCTTCGATGGAGACCATCGCATCGGTGAGCTTGCGAATCATCTCGTGTTTCTGGGGCTCCGAGAACACGCCCTCGATGAGTTTCACCTGGATCAGTGGCATTGTGCAGGCTCCTGGGCTCGGGCTCGATGGACGACATGGGCGCACGCTTGAACTCGATCGGCCGGCCAACGAACGGTCCAGGTCGGCGGTCCACCGCAGGCGGGTCCGCGGCGTCGCCCCGTCAGCCGGTCCAGTCCGGTAGTCGAAATCGCAGGTCGCTGAGGTCGTCATTTCGACGCAACGCGTCGATGACGACGGGCAGAGGTTCAGTCCAGATCTCCTCGAATGTCCGCTCGCCGGGAAGCCGTGGTCGATAGGCCAGTACCTCGCGCGGCGGGTCGAAACACGTCCGGATGCCCGGTCGGTCGCCTCGGGCGTCGACCCGGTACCAGCCCAGCCCCGGCAAGGCCACGGCATTGAAGCCGTGGAGGCAGAACGGCGGCCCGATATCATCGACACTGAGCCGCTGATAGCCCAATCCGGCCGGAATGCCATTCGCCCGGAGCAGAGCCGCAAGCAGGTGGCTCTTGGCGTAGCACAACCCGGTGCGATGCCGCAACACCTCCGAGGCGGTGACGGTGACTGTCGTCTCGCCGCGGTCCAGGCTATGGCCGACCTCATCGCGCACCCAGATGAAGCAGCGGGCCGCGACCCCGAGCGGGCCGTCTTCCCCGCCCAGCTCGCGCGCGAGAGCGCGGACGTCCGGGGCGGTCCAGTCAACGACTTCGCTGCTTTCGAGATAGGGCCGCACGGCTCGCCTCGCCGTCCAACGCACAGGTTCAGCGGACCTGCACCGCCGAGACCCCCGTGATACGAAAAGAGCGCCGCGGCGGTGCAGGGTCCGCTGCGGCGCCAGGTCGCCCGGCGCACCTCAGGAATCACCCCAGAGACGTAGAATCGGTGGTTCTTCGTCCCCGTCCTCATCCCCGTCCGGGAGTTCACTGTGTTCGAACTCATCGATGAGCCCGGCCAGATCGGCGAGGGCTTCCGGTAGACCGCTCAGGCTCGGATCGCAGACGCCGTCCCGGATGTAACCCACCGGCCCCGGCACATGATCGTGGCTGATCTCCCAGTCGATCTGATGCTCGCGCGAGAGACGGCAGAGCACATCGAACAGGTCGCGGACATCGCCATCGGGGAGGCCCTCGCGGGCCGCCGAGGCGGCATCGTCGGGATGGGGCGAGAAGTTCGGCTTGCTCCCGCCGAGGAGTTGCCCGCCGTCCTCCGGCCCTTCTTCGAAGAAGTGAACCGGCTCGCAGCTCAGCCAGGTCCGGCCGGCGCTCGCCTGATCGGCGGCCTTCTGCACAACGGCCGCGACGTCCGGGCTCACTGGCCGAGTCGATCGGTAGTAAACGCCGAACCCCATCTTTCGCCCTCCGCCGGCTAGCGTTGATAAACAGCGGCCCACGCAGCGGGCCCGCGGCGTTGCTTGGTCAGGCCCAGTTGTAGTCGAAGTCAGGGCAGCGGTCGGCCTGCAATTCAGCATAGACCCAGTCGATCGTGTCCTCGATGGTCCCGAGCAGGTGAATCCTACCGTTCTCGTGACAGAACCATCCGCCGCGGCCATCGTCCGTCCAGATGAGCATATCGCCGCCGGTACTCGATCCGAGGACGAAGGTTCGAGATGGATCGATGTCCGCACCGTGGTAATCATAATCGAAGTCGGTCAGCGGCGTACGATCGCCAGCGCCTTCCAGTCCCCCCGCGCATCCGAACGGCATCCAGCTCACCCGGTCCACCAGTGAGTAGTATCGGCGAAGCGCCGGCGGCAGGTCGTCCGGGACCGTATCGCCCGCGGGAGTGATCTCCGCGCTGCGGACCCCATCGGACCACCATCGGATACCCGCCGCGGTCCATTCCACCGGCACGGGGGGAACGCCTCGGTGCAGGGCCAGATCCCAAAGATTCTCCGCGATCACCGCGCGAAGCCACCCGGCCATCGCCGGAAACGGGCATCGCTCGGCAATGCGACGGAAGTACGAGCCGGGGTCGGCGAATGCCTCGCGAAGCTGGGGCGTTAGCAGCGCGCGATGCGACCTGGGGACCTTCTTCAGGTCGTCGCCCACGTACAGGATTACGGATCTGCCCCCGCCCTCGTTCTTCTCCGTGCGCATTTCGCAGCAATCCCCCTATCAGCCAGGGCCCAGGTTCAGTGGACCGGCGCACGCCAATCTGCCGAAAGGCTTCGTCAGGCTCCGCGCCCCGGCTCTCGGAGGCGTCGGGCCGCTCCCATTTTCACGCCAATACCGAGCAACAACACGCCGATCGCCAGCGCGACCCCGATCGTCAGCCGAACGCGCAGGAACTCGCCGTGCAGCTTCAATGAACCGGGAGGCGCCGGGTATCTGGCGTCATACCAGCGGTTGAGATCGGCGATCCAGCCGTCGGGATAGGGGAAGGCCCGGGGCCAGCTCATGTCCTGCATGAGCACCTCGTCGCCGGCTCGATGCAGCGACCACGCGGCATAGAGCGAGCCGACCGCGCCAACCGCCACGAGGATGAGCGCCAGGTGATGACGCATTTCGGCGGGGACTCCTGACGCGCGGCGGACCTGCGGAGAAACGCAACCGGAAGGATCCCCGCGGAAACAGCCCCGGCTTGGACGTGACCAGGCCTAGCACCCGCTCGACCTCGGCCTCGAAACGATCCGCCGCCTGTCGACTCCGGGCCTGATACCAGGCCAGGGCGCCCTCGTACTCGGCCTGGGCTTCCGGGTGAAACCGGACTTCAGCTACCGGCCGCCTCCCGGGCCCGCCGCTTCACCTCGGCCCACGGCACCGCGGCGACGCTCCCGTTGGCCAACTCGTCCGACCGCCGCCGAATGACCTCGCGCCACGACTCGTCAAACGGCGGGCTGTCGGCTGGCTCCACGGAGTCGATCAACGCCTCGATGAGCTCGAGCCGGGCGGCATCGGGCAACGCGAGAGCGGCGGTCAGAACTTGCTCGGCGATCAGTGACATCCGACATCCCTCCCCGAGGACGACACCCACAACTGTCGCTCGACCCGGTGCCGAATGCAAGCCGGCTCGTTCGTCTCACGATCCAACGACCCGGATCAGCGACCCCGCGCCGTGGGGTCCGCGGAGTCGGCCATGGGGGACAGAGACAGGCACATTATTACGCCGGCATGAAAGTAGGTCGGGCAGTCTTGCCCGACGTGGCTGCGGAGTCGGGCAAGACCGCCCGACCTGCTTGAGGAACTTTCCTGCCGGGATAATACGTTACTCGACAGAAGCGGCCAGTATAGCCCATGCAATCTAGTAACCAGCGTGTCGCGGTGCAACAGAAAAGAGCCTGTCCTTCTCTGGGATGCTGGTGTGGCTGGGGATCGAGCCGGCGGCGGGCCCGGCGGCGTTCTACACGAGTAAGTAGGTCGGGCAGTCTTGCCCGACGCGAGTCCGAAACCGGCCGGGATGACTGGCCCGCGTCGGGCAGGAATGCCCGACCTACTTTAAAGACCCGGTCCGTACCGTCCGCCCGCGTCAGGCTGGAAAGCCTGACCTACACCGACCCGCCCGCCTCCCCCGCTCTCGCAAATTCGTAAATTCTTCCACGTGGCCTATCTTGCAACTCCATCCATCCCAGTTAAAATAGGAATTCCAGGCGGCCGACAGGCCCTCCCGGCACTCGCCGGGACGACCGCCCGGAGGGACGGGGGTGCGACGACGCGAACCTGGACCAGACCGCGAAGATGGGGAAACTGAGGGGCCGACGCGATGGCGAGCGAACGGCAAATCGCGGCCAATCGCCGCAATGCCCTCAAATCCACCGGGCCTCGCACCGAGGCCGGCAAGGCCCGCTCGCGACAAAATGCCATCACGCATGGTCTGAATGCCCACGTCGAGAACCTCCCCGACGAGGAAAAGGCCGATTTCGAGCGGCGCCTCAGCGCCTGGAACGCCGCTCTCCAGCCTTCTACGGCCTACGAGGAAGACCTCGTCCGCCGCCTCGCCGGTTATTCCTGGCGGCTCGATCGCGCCGAACGCGTCCAGGTCCACCTCATCGCCGACGCCATCGACGAGGCCGCCGAGGCCGACGTCCGGCAGAAACGGGAGACCTTCGGCGACGCCGCACGCCG
>DAIDHB010000164.1 GCA_027452145.1 Planctomycetales bacterium | reverse complement strand
CGATGGTGGGGAGATCGAGGTTCGTCTGGCGTTCCGGGGGGCTGACGCCCCCCGGCTACGTCCTGACGCCCACTTCGTGGGCTTTCGGGACCGCCTCGAACCTCAAGCTCTCGCCCGTGCGCCACGCAACGGCAATGCGCTTTAGGGGCGAGGAAGACAGGTTCCAAGTCGCTGTCCTCTTCGCCCCCCCTCGCGAGACGACGGGGCCCGAAAGTCGCATGAAGGGATCGTTCCAACCCGCCCGTCCTACGCCCGGCCCAGCCACCGCACGGCGTTCTCGAGCACCTTCAGCACCATCGGCTCCCTGAACACCGGATACGTCTCGTGCCCGGGCCGGAAGTAGAACACCCGGCCCCGGCCGAGCGTCCACAGCGACCCGCTGCGGAACCATTCGCCGCCAGCCCAGCGCTCCTCCAGGATCACCTCGTCCGGCTCGGGGACGTGGAACGGCTCGTCGTACATCTCGGTCTGCGGGATCTCGAACTCCGCCGGCAGGCCCGCAGCGATCGGATGATCGGGCCGCAGCACGCGGATCCGGCTCGGCTTGCCGTCGCCGCGATAGGACGGGAAGCAGCAATAGGGCAGGTGAATCGTCGCCCGGCTCGTCCGGTCGGGAAACTTGCGCCACGAGACGGACGGCGTGATCCGCGCGTCGGCCGAGGGGACCGTGTACCGCCGCGGCGGGGCGGCCTCGACGGCCTCAATTCGGTCGCACGTGCGCTCGGCCGCCGCCGCGATCGCACGCCTCGCGTCGATTCGCGCCCGCTCGTTCATCGCCTCGACGAACGGTGTCGACCAGTGCGCCGAGTGCAGCGCGATCAGGTTGAGCGCCCCCTCCTGGATCCGCCTGACGATCGCCCGGCCGACCTCGGGCGCGATCTCCGCCTGCCGGACGTGCCCCCACCACACCAGCACCCGGCAGCGGTCCAGCGCCTCATCGCCCAGGCCGTGACCGCGATCGTCCAGCGCGACCGATCGCACCGAGAGGCCCGGCTGCTTCGCCAGGTGCCCGGCGATCTGGTTGCCCAGGAAGTTCTCATACGCCTTCTTCTGTGCCGGCTGGCGCTCATCCCAGACGACAACCTCGATGGCGTCCTCCGCCGATCCTGCCCGCGCGGCACCTGTGCTCACGCTCGCCCCGATGGCCGCCGCGGCACCGCCCGCCAGGAACGCCCGACGCGAACCTTGACCCGTCATGAAATCCCTCCGTCGTCCTTCGGATTCCTCACGACTCGGAACCCGTCCCAGAAGTGGGAGGGCGAGGCTCCTGCCGAGCCGGGATGATGCGACGCGTCCTGGATATCCCGGCTCGCCGGGAGGCTCGCCCTCCCAACCCGACCCCTTGCGCAATAGACTCTCAGCGCCCGACCTCGCCCAGCCGCAGCCGGAATGTGCGGATCTGATACGGGTGCAGGTCGAACGCGAGCGCCTTGCCCTCGACCTTGAGCTCGCCCTGCGCGTCCTCCAGCAGATTGGCGTCCCTCGCCTCGTCCACCGGGGTGTTGAACTCGACCTTCACCCCCCTGGCCGGCCGGCCGGTCGCCTCGTACACCCGCAGGACGACCGTCCCCTGAGTCCCTGGCTTGACCGCCGAGACGACGACGTTCGGGTCGGAAACCGACAGAAGCCCCCACCGCGACGGCAACGGCCCGGCATGCGGGAGGACCGGCCGGGCGACCAGCGGCTGGTTGAACTCGAGCCCGTCGCGGTAGACCCGTGCCTCGCGCCAGTCGCCCGAGTGCGGCACGATCGCGTAGCGCATCGTCCGCTCGCGGCCGACCTGAAAACCCGACCCGGACGACATCCCCGGCTCATATCCGCCGCCGAAGCCGTAGGCCCCCAGGTTGTGCGAGCGCAAGAGCGAGACCATCATCGTCCCGTCGGTGGTGACATTCCCCGGCAGGCTGATGTTCAGGATCGCCAGGCCGTGCCGACCGTCGCTCAGGTCGGCCCAGTTCTGCGCGGGGAACTCGATCCCCGAGGGCCGCTCGATCGCGCCGAACGGGATCTCGTGCGTCGTCTTGCCGCCCTTGATCGACGTGGGGAAGAGCACCTGGTAGCGGACGTATTTTTCGGCGTTGACCAGGCGCGTGGTGACCTCGATCCAACGGCGCCCACCGAAGGCCCGGATGGTCGTGGCGAACTGCCCCGAGCCGAACGGACGCTCGACGCGGTACTCGTTGAACACCGGACCGACCGTCGTAGTCCACTTCGCCTTCTCGCCCTCATCGCTGAAGCTCGCCTGTCCGCGGGCTGGCACAGCCTGGCGGGTCGTCATCGCAATCCGGCTGCCGCCGTCCAGCCCGCGATACAACTCCCACAGGTCGCCGCGGTCCTGCTGCCGGGACACGATGTTGCCGCCGCCGGCGAGGGCGTCCCATTCCGCCTCTGCACCGTCCTTGAGGCGGAGGTGCCGGATCACGCCGGACTGGCGATCGATCGTCAGGCGATGATCATCAGTCCCCATCGTGATCTCGCCCGCACCCTTGTCACCCTGAATGACAAGGACCGACTGGGGAGACTCCGAGGGCGCCGCGTGGTACACGGCATACCCGAGGGCCGGAACGTCCCGCGCCACGAACGCGACCCGGGCCGTCCTCAGCCCGCCGTCAGCATATCTTGTCGACGCGACGATCTGTGACGGCTCGTTCGCGCCCCCCGGTCCGATCAGGTTGACCGACTGGACACCCTTCTCGCCGAAGCCGACCTCCACCTCGACGATATCCGTCCGCTTCCAACCGAGCGGGTTGAACACGACGATCGGCGTCCCCGGCCCGCGGGTGTCGACCTTCGAAGCGAGCGCCTCGAAACCCGCGTCGATCAGAGCCTTCGAGCGCCCGAGCGAATACTCATAACTCCGGATCGTGTCGTCGTAGACGTGGTCGGTCATCACGCCCGAGGCCAGGTCGTGCGTCTGGTTGAACAGCGCCGGCTCCCACGCGGCCAGTAACTCCTTGCGATCGACGGGCGCGCCCAGCCAGCCCGAGAGCACGGCGAGCTTCTCGGCGAGCAGCATCTGCCGCTCGATCGTCCGCATCCATTCCTTCAGCTCGATCCGGCTGCTGTAGATCCCCTGGAAGATCGGATTCAGCTCGCCCCGGAACACGGTTCGATCGGCGCGGCGAGAGGCGACGGCCTCGAATTCGGAAGGCACGGCGACCCTGATCGTGAACGGCCGCTTCGGGTCGGCGTTGAACGCGCGAACGTTCGGCACCAGGTGCGCCTCGGGCTCGGAGACGTCCGCGCCGGACAGTCCGGGGCGGTCGAGGATTCCCTTGCTGTTCGGATCCAGCACCCGGAACCGTGCCTTCGTCGCCTCGCGGAATGCGGCCGGGTCCTTCGGCGTCGGATAGGTCAGCGCGTATCCTTGCGGCAGCCAGTAGGCGTCGATCCGCGTCCCGTCGATCCCCTCCCAGAGGAACTCGGACGGATAGTCCTGCCGGGGCACGCCGCGGAAGAACCAGAACGACGTGTAGCCGCCCAGCCGCATCAGTTGCGGCATCTGCGCGTGGTGGCCGAACGTGTCGAGCTGCCAGCCGGTCGTCACGTCGACGCCCAGCTTCTCGCGGTAATAGCCCTTGCCGTAGATCATCTGCCGGACGAACGTCTCGCCGCCCGGCATGTTGTCATCGGGCATGACGTCGAGCGCCCCGGCGAGCTGCAACCGCCCCTCGCGGAGGAACCGGCGGAAATCGGCCTCCTCGCCCGGGAACCGCTCGAGGAACGGCCGGACGTACGCCACCTGGTCGAGCGTGAAGCGGAACTCCGGCTGCTCGCGCAAGAGCCGCATCGCCGTGAGGATGTTCCCCAGCCCCACGTCGAGGTATTCCTCGCGCGTCTTGAAGACCGCGCCCTCCCAGTGGGTGTGCGGGATGATCCAGAAGGTCCCGCTCGGCCCGGTCTTCGGCTCATCGGCCGCGAACGCGACGGTGCCGGATAGCAGGACGAACGCGCAGGCGGCGGTCAGGCAATGGCGAGGGCGCATCGTGATCTCCGGCGTGTCGGTGTCGCGCCGACGGACCAAACCGTCCGTCGAATCGCCTCAACCTTACAGCCGAACCTGTGCCATCGCCAGAGCCTCGGCGACCGCGGCCGAGGGCAGCGCGGTGGCCGCCGCCCGCTCGGAGACCTGGTGCTCCGAGTCTCCGATCCGCTCCCGTGGGCGGCCGCCCAGAATCCGGTCGCGTCACCGGGGTCCGCGGGTCCGCGCGGGCCATATCTTCCTTCCGACCGCCACTCGAACACCAGATTCGTCGTCCGGCTCAGCTCAGCTCGTCTCGCCGAACCCGGCGACCGGCCGTCGGCGCGCTCGGTTCTCGGCCGAGCCCTGCTCGTAGTGCCGGAACCGCCCCGACTGGGCCTCCTTCAACTGCTCGATCCACCGCCGCTTCGCCGGACCAAGCCCATGCCTTTCAGCCGGCTGCGGCCCCCCTGGCCGGAACCAACCGCCAACCTGCTCCACCGCCGATCCGATCTGTTCCTTCGTCGGCAGGTACACCACCATCGCCACCGTACCCGCCAGCAATCCGAGGATCATGAAACGCGACACAATCCGGGCAACCAACGACATCACGAGACTCCATGCCGGGATGGGGAGAGGAATCTTCTTCTCATTCTACGAAGGAATTCGAGGAGAGGCCGGATTCATTGGGTAAGAAATCGGTCATGAAGCCCCCGGCCGGCGGCGGGGCGGCGAATTGCCGAACCGGATTCACGATCCATAAACCTTTCCACTCCAGGGATTAAAACCACGGGCCCCCACCGCAGCGACGACCCGGCCGCCTGGCCCGTGGTCCCGGCTGGAGACAATCGCGCCGTTGATTATTTCCATCATGTTCTCACGACCAGCCACGATGCGAGCCGGGTAGAAGCTGCGCGGACGATTGCACCCGCCCTATCTTTCCAGGTCCCAGCGGGTTGGGCGGATTCCCCCGTCATTGGGGCCGAGCGCGTTGCCGTCGGGCATGGCGTGTTCCGGTGGCCACTTGTGGGTCCGATGAGCGACTGTTACGATTTCTTCATCAACCAACGCGACAATTCGGGGCAGCAGATCCAGCATCGGGTCGGGTCGCGGCTTGGCGATCGATCGGCGAGCCGTTCGCTCGTGCGCGGACTCACGTCACCTGGTCGATACCGTCCCGCACGATTCCAATATAAAAGGGAGCAGGGTAATGTCGGATCGACATGGGACTGTCGCGACCCGGATGCTGCTGCTCATCCTGCCGATGGGCATCCTCGGCGGATTCGCGAGTCGGCCGGCCATCGGCCAGCAGGCCCGGCCCGGTGCCCCCGGCCCGGCGCCGACGTCGGCGGCGTCACTGGCGAATCGGACCGACGCTCCCCGGCCGGCGAATCCCCCAGTCGCCGGCACCGCCAAATCCGCCGCATCCCCCGCGAAAACCGCGGGTAGACACGCCGGCAAGAATGTCCCGACCTTCACGAGGGACGTCGCCCCGATCCTCCAGGCGAAGTGCCAGAACTGCCATCGCCGCCACCAGGTGGGGCCGTTCCCGCTTGAGACCTACGCGCAGGCCCGCAAGCGGGCCCGCGACATCGTGTCTGTGACCGAGGAGCGGTCGATGCCCCCGTGGAAGCCGACGCCGGGCGTGGGGCCCAAGCTCAAGCACGACCAGTCGCTCAGCGGGGCCGAACTGGAGGTGCTCTCCGCCTGGGCCGAGGGGGGCGCGCCGCTCGGCGATCCGAAAGATATGCCGCCGCCGCCGAAGTTCACGCAGGGCTGGAAGCTCGGCACGCCCGACCTGATCCTCTTCCCGCCCGAGAAGTTCGCCGTGCCCGCCGCCGGGCCGGACATCTACCGGTGCTTCGTCCTGCCCACCAACTTTGCCCATGACACGTATCTCGAGGCCGTCGACTACGCCCCGGGCGAGCCGGGCGCCGTGCACCACATCATCGCCTACATCGATACCACTGGCCGCGCGCGTCAGCTCGACGAGGCCGCGCCCGGACCAGGCTATGGCACCCCCGGGGGCGCCGGAATCGAGGGCGACGAGATGAGCTTCTGGACGGCCGGCAGCCCGCCCCATCGCCTCCCGCCGGGCATCGGCATCCGCATCCCCGCCCAGGCCGACATCGTGCTCCAGATCCACTACCACCCCAGCGGCAAGGCCGGGCTCGACAGCACGCGAGTCGGGCTGTATTTCTCCCGCAAGCCGGTCAAACAGGCGCTGCACTGGAACAACGCGACGAATTCCAGCTTCCGCCTCCCGGCCGGCGACGACAACGTCGAGGTCAAGGCGAGCTGGTATGTCCCCGTGGACCTTGAGGCCCTCGCCGTCTCGCCCCACATGCACCAGCTCGGCCACGACATGCACATGTCGGTCAAGTATCCCGGCGGCAAGACCCGCAGCCTCATCGAGATCGTCGACTGGGACCCCTCGTGGCAGAGCGCCTATTACTTCGAGAAGCCGATCCCGCTACCGGCCGGCTCGGTGGTCAACGTCGTCGCCCACTTCGACAACTCGGCGCACGCCAGGAACCCCAACTCGCCGCCGAAGCTCGTGAAGTTCGGCCCGAACGCGGACGACGAGATGTGCGTCGGCTACATCGCCGTCGTCAAGAAGGGCCAGGACCTGACCAGCCCGGGCTCGCGCGACGACCTGTTTGGCATCTTCTTCAACCAGCGCCTTCGCCAGTTGCGCCGATCGATGGGCCGGTCGTCGCGGTGACCATCCAACGCCCGGTCGCGGGGCCTGGCGAGCTCACTCCTGGCGACGAGGAACATTTGCCGTCCTCGACCGGAACGGCGTCGATGACGGAAACACCTCGACTCCCGCGCCCGGAGCGGCTGGCATTTCGAGAACCACACACTCGCCCGCAGCGTATCATGAAATATGCGGATATCTGAGGAGCGGCAAGGAGCGGCACGGCTCGTTCCGTGGCCCTGCTCCGGCGTTGACCTCCTTGTCCGATGGTCTATAATGGGTGCGATCCAGGGGATCCAGTGCGACGGACAGGGGAATGAGTCCATGAGGGTTCTCTCACTCCTGATCATCTGGTCGCTGCCACTCCTCCTTGTCGGGGAGCATGACCGCTCCCCCTCGTCGCCTCGCGGCCCGATCACCGACGTTCACGCCGGGATCGATGTCCATCCGATCTACCTGGGCCGCCACCGGGACGAGTCGTGTCCCTGTGAGTTCAGCGACGACTCGCTCTGCCCCTCCTACGAAGATGATGATGCGCTGGAGGAACTGCTCCTGGACCGGGATGCGCTGCATTCCTGGACGTCCGCGGACCTTGACCTGAACACCCGGAATCACGCCGCGTCCGGTCATGCCCCTTCGGCCCTGGCGGTCCGATCTCGTCCCCTCCGCTGCTGAGATTGAGATCACGGCCGGCGCCCGCCGCGCCGTTTCCCGGCGCTGACCGACCTGCCGCCACGGCGAACGTCCGTCCGGCGGATTGCAGGCGTCCGGCGATCATACCGCTCCGACCCGCTCGGCTCCGATCGATTGATCGATCGAGCGACGCCGCGGTCACCGGCAATTCCTCGACGTCGGGTGGACCCGACGCCGGTCTCGCCGTCGCGCGGGCATGAAGCCCCGGCGGCGCCCCCACGGATTTCGCGTGCCCCGATGTCCCACAAGGGGAGGCGGCACGCCGGCCGGATTTCATTCAGACAGTTCCATATCCTATCCAGGCAGGAGGGTATCTCCCATGTATCTGTCGCATACGT
Source organism: Planctomycetales bacterium (assembly GCA_027452145.1). Lineage (GTDB taxonomy): Bacteria > Planctomycetota > Planctomycetia > Isosphaerales > Isosphaeraceae > JAKAUH01. The sequence goes on along the minus strand of DAIDHB010000164.1, from coordinate 41,310 downwards.
TCCATTCGCGCGAGTCGCTCTGTCTGGCCCACAACTGGCTGACGCGTCTGGGGTTCCACGCGCGCCAGTCCGCCTCGGGCCCGCCCCGGATCATCGTGGTCGACGACCCCTACCGGCTGGATGCCGCGCGGCTGCTGATCGACGCCGCCGAGCACTCCGAGGCCGCCGGGTTCCACAGCCTGAATGACCAGACAGTACCCGTCTATCCCGAGGCCGCTGACGGCCGATCGCACGAGGACCTGCTCCGCCCGCACGCGCCCCACCATGAGGTCCTCGGCTGGCACCCGATCCCCTGAGCCCGCGGCGTTTCGCGAGTGATGTGACCCAAGGTAACCCCGGGCAAGCGAGGCCCACTGGTCGTTCGACGCGAACCGGTGGGCCTCGTTTGGAACAGATGCGCCGACGTTGTCGGCAGGTTTCAGGCTGCCCGCCGACGTCTGCGGCTCGCGGAGCCTGGAATGACAATGCACCCGGTCACACGCCGCCGCCCGGCGGGTGCCAGCCGGCCAGAACCCAGTGCATCCTCACGACCAGGGCGTCGGGATCGTCCGCCAGATGCAGCAGAGCGACCGTCGCGCGTCCGGTCGGCGTGAGGCCGATGACCCGAATCCCGTCGACCGACCATCGGAAATGGTCCGACCATCGATCGGCCCTGGGATTGAACAGGGGAACCACGCGACCGGTGGCCGGGTCGGGGGCCGATATGCGATCGGATTTGAATCGGTTGCACAGCGGGCAGCTTAGCCAGAGGTTCGACTCGGAGTTGTCGCCGCCCTTCGCGACGGGGATGATATGCTCGATCTCCATCCGCGCCATGACGAGCCATTGAGGGCTGAGGCAATAGCCGCAGCGATGCCCAGCGGCCTCCCGCACTCGCCGATCCAGTTCGGCCGGGATGCCCTCACGCGACATGATCGGTGCCAGGCCGGTCGTCCGCGGCCATTGGCATGTGGCGGAGTCCGCGCGAGACGGCTTCCTGCCACGCACGAGCTTTCCGCACGGTGCCACGACGGTAGAGAGATATCAATGCGTCAAGTCGCTCGCGACCTGCCGCATCCAGCCGCCCTTCGCGGGAGTCAGCCAGGAGTCTACTGAGCTCCTCCTGATCGGCGGCATCGAGCATCGAATCGCAGAGCCTCAGCAGTTCCTCATCGGTCATCGTCCCCACGTCGGGCTCGGCAACGGCCCGGCCGATCCACTCGACGACTGCCTCCTCGAGCCGCCGATGGCCGGCAGCCGCGGCCGCCCGGGCTCGCCGGGCGAGATCGTCCGGAAGCTCGATCGTGACCCTATCACTCATCTGCGCCAGCCTCCACCGCCCGTGATTCGCGGGAGTCGTCCGGAGACTCGGAATTGAGCCTGTCCTTTTCGAGTTTAACAGCTCGGCGAAGACTCTGCCCAGCGACGCGCAGGGCCACCACCCGAAACTGGGTCGGGCGTACAGGATGGTTTCGTGGCGGGGCGGATAGATTCCTCCAGGGGTCACGCCGCGCGCCGGGGCTGGCGGTGGTGGAAGACCGAACGTCGCCGCTCGGTCCAGCCCATCGCGTGGAAGATCGTCCCGGCGAGCACGTCGGCCAGGATGACGCTGAGCGAGATTGTCACCAGCCCCACGAGGAACGAATCACCGCGATAGTGGCCGTTCCCGTCCGGGCGATCCGGCATTGTCAACTCACGCAGCACCCAGCCGATCACCAGGAACGCCAGGGTCAGCGCGGCCACCGCCAGGTTGAAGCCCACATCCACCAGTCTGCGACTCATCGCTCGTCGCTCCCATGAGCCCGCCGGCCCGTCCAGGCCGGCATCTCGTGATTGTCCCCGGCATCCGCCAGGATCGCAACGGTTGCCGGCGTCCGGATGGTCGATCCGGCCCCCTGCCGGAGTCGAAGGACGCCGCGCCGTTGCGGCCGCCCTGTCTGGTACGATAAAGGGGTGGTCGGATCGGCCCGTTGCGAGAGGGCCGGCGGCGCAAGGCCGTCGGTCCGGATAGAAGGGTCGCGATTGCCCTGCCCAGGATCGGCCCTGCACGACCGGCCTGACCGTCGCGGTCGAGTCGGGCCCGGCCGAAGCCGCGGATGTTCCCACCTTGAACGATCGTGCGATGCCATACCCCGATGAGCCCGATGACCGGACCGGCGCGGCCGTGAGGACGGTGCCGATCTGGCGCGTCGAGGACGGCCGGACGACCGAGCGGCCGGATGAGCTGGCGGTCGAGGAGCCGCTGGAGATCCGCCTGGCCTTCGACCAGGACGGCCGCCGCACGCGCCGGGGGATCTCGGTCACCATGCGCACGCCGGGCCACGACGGCGAGCTCGCGGTCGGCTTCCTCTTCACCGAGGGAATCGTCGCGTCGGCCGATCAGGTTGCGGGCATCGAGGAATGGGGGCGCGGGAACATCGTGCGGGTCGAGCTGGCGGCGGGCGTTCCGGTCGACCTGGCGCGGCTGGAGCGGCACTTCTACGCGGCGTCGAGCTGCGGCGTCTGCGGCAAGGCCGCGCTCGAGGCCGTCCGGGTGAACCCGCTCGCCGCGCCCGTGGCCGGCCGGCCGGTTGTCCGCGCCGATTTGATCGGCCGCCTGCCCGCGACACTTCGCGCCGCGCAGGGCGCATTCGACCGCACCGGCGGTTTGCACGCCGCGGCCCTGTTCGACCCCGAGGGGCGATTGCTCGCCGTGCGAGAGGACGTCGGCCGCCACAATGCGCTCGATAAACTGATCGGCGCCTCGTTCCTGGCGGGCCGGGTCCCGCTCCACGATGCCATCCTGCTCGTCAGCGGCCGGGCGAGCTTCGAGCTGGTGCAAAAGGCGGCCGTCGCCGGCATCCCGATCCTCGCCGCGGTCGGCGCCCCGTCGAGCCTGGCCGTCGAGCTCGCCCGCGAGCACGGGATGTCGCTGATCGGCTTCGTGCGGTCCGACCGATTCAATATCTACGCCGGACCCGATCGCGTCGTGGGCCGGGGCGAGGCGATTCCCGCGAGAGGGCACTGACCTGCGGCCAACTTGAGCCCCCATCCCTTCGGGGTACAATGGCAAGAGATATGGCCAGGTTCGAACAACCTCTCCAAACGATGGCGGCCGACCATGAAGAGCAAGAACAAAGCAGGTCGATATCTCAGGCTGAAGGAGCCCCTGGTCCGCGACGGCGGGCGATTGCGAGCGGCGAGTTGGGACGAGGCGCTCGATCGCGCCGCCGAGGGGCTCCGCGGCACCGTCGACCGGCATGGCCCCCGCGCCTTCGGGCTGTTTAGCTGCTCCAAGAGCACGAACGAGACGAATTACATCGCGCAGAAGTTCGCGCGGGTGGTCCTCGGCAGCCACAACATCGACAGTTGCAACCGAACGTGACACGCCCCCAGTGTCGCCGGTCTGGCGACGGTGTTCGGGGCGGGCGGGGGCACGAGCTCCTACCGCGAGATCGAGGAAACCGAGGTCATCCTGCTCTGGGGGTCGAACGCGAGAGAGACGCACCCGATTTTCTTCCACCACCTGCTCAGGGGCATCCACAACGGCGCCCGGCTCTACGCGATCGACCCGCGGCGGACGAGCTCCGCGCAGTGGGCCGACGCGTGGCTGGGTCTCGACGTCGGCTCGGACATCGCGCTGGCCAATGCCGTGGGCCGCGAGATCATCGCCGCCGGGCTGGAGAATCGGGAATTCCTCGCGGAGGCCACGACGGGATTCGAGTCGTACAAAAAGGCCGTGGAGCCCTACACGCTCGCGTACGCCGAGAGAGAGACGGGTGTTCCGGCGGACACAATCCGGAAGATGGCGCACGCCTACGCGAAGGCCAACCGGGCGATGATCTGCTGGACCCTCGGGATCACGGAGCACCACAACGCGGTCGATAACGTCGTCGCCCTGATCAACCTGGCCCTGCTGACGGGTCATGTGGGCCGCTACGGGTCCGGCCTCAACCCGCTGCGCGGGCAGAACAACGTCCAGGGCGGCGGCGACATGGGCGCGCTTCCCGACCGGTTCCCCGGCTTCCAGCACCTCGAGGTCCCCGAGTTCCGCCAGAAGTTCGAGCAACGATGGGGCGTTTCGCTCCCGCCGGAGCGCGGGTGGAATATCTCGGAGATGTTCGAGGAGATGGAACATGGCGCACTCAAGGCCCTCTACGTGCTCGGCGAGAATCCGCTCCAGTCGGAGGCGGACCAGGACCAGGCGCGGCGCCGGCTCGAGAGTCTCGACTTCATCGTCGCGCAGGACATCTTCCTGACGGCCACCGCCGAGATGGCCGACGTGGTGTTCCCGGCCGCGGCGGGCTGGTGCGAGGCCGATGGGACGGTGACCAACAGCGAGCGACGGGTCCAGCGGGTGAGAAAGGCCCTCGAGCCGCCCGCCGGGGCCAGGGACGACGTCCGCATCCTGTATGACCTCGCGCGGCGGATGGGACACGACTGGGGCGAGCCCGATGCCGAGCACATCTGGGACGAGGTCCGCGCGCTGTCTCCGCCGTTCGCCGGGATGAGCTACGCGCGTCTCGAATCCGAGCACGGCCTGCAATGGCCCTGCTACGACGAGCACCATCCGGGCGAGCTGTTCCTCCACAGCAGGCTCTGGGAGCGGCCGATCAACGGCCCGAGGGTCGCGTTCCAGCCGGTCGAGCATGACCCGCCCGTCGAGCGCCTCAGTGAGGACTTCCCGCTGCGGCTCACCACGGGCCGCCGCCTCGACGAGTACAACACGGGCGTCCAGACCTCGGGCTACGCCTCGCCGATGCGTCGTGGCGAGAGCCTCGACATCTCGCCCGAGGACGCGAGCCGGCTGGGGATCGCCGACGGCGAGGTGGTCCGCGTCGCGTCGCCGCGAGGAGCGATCGAGGTGGCGGTCAGGATCGACGAGGGTCTGCGTCCCGGCCTGACGTTCATGACGCCCCACTTCCAGGACGAGGTCGCCACCAATATCCTGACGATCGACGCCACCGACCCCAGGTCGGGGACCGCGGAATTCAAGGCCGCCGCGATCCGGGTCGAGCGACTGGGAGGCCGTTGACAGATGGATCTTCGCTTCCATGGCCCCGAGCCGACTCCCGACGAGCGGGCCGCCGTCGATTCCGTCCTGGGACCGCCGGCCTCGGCCTGGGCGGGCGGGCCGCGGGACCTGGTGGCGGAAGGTCACGGTTCGGCGCTGGGCGGCCACGAGGCCCGGTCCCACCGCGACCTGCTGCTGCCCGCCCTGCACGCCGTCCAGGATCGCTTCGGCTGGATCCCGCCGGGGGCGCTCGATTACATCTGCCGGCGGCTCACCGTGCCGCCGGCCGAGGCCCACGGCGTCGTGACGTTCTATCACCTGTTCTCGCTCTCGCCGCAACCCCGGGCCGTCGCCCACGTCTGCGACGACATCGCGTGTCGGATCAGGGGAGCCGAGACCCTTTGCGCCGAGCTGAATCACCGCCTCGGGCCGGAGTCCGACGGCTCGTGGAGGCGGAGCCCGTGCCTGGGCCTGTGCGAGCGGGCGCCGGCCGCCCTGGTGTTAAACGCGGGCGAGTCGCCGGGGGCGGTCACGCTTGCGCCCGCGGTCGTTGACGACATCGTGGCGGCGCGGGATTCGGCGGCAGACGCCGCAAATGGCGGCCTGGAGTCGCTACGGCGTTCCGTGCCGCAGTCCGGCAGCCCGTCGCTCCGCCTCCTCGGCCGGATCGGACGAGTCGACCCGGAAAGCCTGGACGCCTACGTCGCGTCGGGAGGCTATGCCGCGCTCAACCGGGCGATCGAGATCGGACCGGCTGCGGTCATCGGCGAGGTAACTGCCTCGAAGCTGATGGGCCGCGGCGGCGCGGCGTTCCCCACGGGGCGCAAGTGGGATGCCGTGGCGAGGGCGTCGGACCGGACCCGCTACGTGGTCTGCAACGCCGACGAGTCCGAGCCCGGCACGTTCAAGGATCGCGTGCTGATGGAGGGGGACCCGTTCGCCGTGCTCGAAGGGATGACGATCGCGGGCTTCGCGACCGGGAGCGAGCGCGGGTATCTCTACATTCGCGGCGAGTACCCGCTCGCGACCCGTCGGATGGCCGCGGCGATCGACGCGGCCCGCGCCGCCGGCTGGCTCGGCGAGAACATCCGTAACGCGGGCTTCTCGTTCGACGTGGAGCTGCGCCGGGGTGCGGGCGCGTACATCTGTGGCGAGGAAACGGCCCTGTTCAACTCGATCGAGGGCCAGCGCGGCGAGCCGCGCAACAAGCCCCCGTTCCCGGTCCAGTCGGGGCTGTTCGGCAAGCCGACGGCTATCAACAACGTCGAGACGCTGGTGAACATCCCGCCGATCGTCTTGCAGGGGGGTGCGGCGTATGCCGGCATCGGGACGCCGGGCTCGACCGGGCCCAAGCTTTTCTGCGTCTCCGGGCACGTCGCACGGCCGGGCGTGTACGAGGTCGATTTCGGCATCACCCTCGGCGACCTGGTCGCGATGGCCGGCGGAGTCCCGGGCGGAAGAACCATTCGCGCGGTCCTGCTCGGCGGGGCCGCGGGCGTTTTCGTCGGGCCGGATAAGCTGGATATCCCCCTGACCTTCGAGGGGACCCGCGCGGCCGCGGCCACGGTCGGCTCCGGCGTGGTGATGGTCTTCGACGATTCGGTCGACCTCGGCGATATCCTGGTGCGAGTCGCGGCGTTTTTCCGGGATGAGTCGTGCGGCCAGTGCGTCCCCTGCCGGGTCGGGACCGTGCGGCAGGAGGAGCTGTTACAACGGTTGCGATCGGGCCGGCCGATCGGCGATCGGGCCGAGGAGATGGCCTTGCTCAGGGAGATTGGCCAGGTGATGAGGGATGCCTCGATCTGCGGGCTGGGACAGACGGCGTCCAATGCCATCGAGTCGGCGCTCGCGACGCTCGATCCCTTTCCCCGGCCGGAGGCAAAATAATGATCGACGATTCCCTCTGGTTCCGACCGCCGCCGCGTCCCGGCAGTGTACCGTCGGCCCCGCCGAAGACCGAGCCGGGAACTGTCGAGATCCTCATCGACGGGCAGAAGGTCGAGGTGCCGTCGTCGTGGACCATCCTGGAGGCGTGCCGGTCGCGGGGGATCGACACGCCGACGCTCTGCTATCTCGAGAACCTCACGCCGGTGAACGTCTGCCGCGTCTGCGTGGTGGAGCTGTCCGGGTCGCGAACGCTGGTCCCGGCCTGCTCCCGCCGGGTCGAGCCCGGGATGGAGATCCAGACCGACTCGCCGCGCGTCCGGCTGTCGCGCCGGATGGTGCTCGAGTTCCTCGGCTCGTCGGTGGATCTCTCCACGGCCCCGCAGGCGCAGGAGTACCTCAAGCGGTACGACGCCCGCCCCGGGCGCTACGGACCGCCGTCGCCTCCGGCACCCGCCGGAGAGCGCGACGCTCGCGAGCCGGGCCACCACCACTTGCCCGAAGGCACGTCCGCCGAGACCGTCGCGCAGCCGGTCAAGGTCGATAACGACCTGTATGTGCGCGACTACTCGAAATGCATCCTCTGCTACAAGTGCGTCGAGGCGTGCGGCACCGATGCCCAGAATACCTTCGCGATCGCCGTGGCGGGCCGCGGTTTCGATGCCCGGATCTCGACCGAGGGCGATGTCCCGCTACCGGATTCCGCGTGCGTCTACTGCGGCAATTGCATCGGCGTCTGCCCGACCGGGGCATTGATGTTCCGTAGCGAGTACGAGATGCGCCAGGCCGGCACCTGGGACGAGTCGCGGCAGACGACGACGGACACAATCTGCCCGTATTGCGGCGTGGGATGCACGCTCTCGCTGCACGTCCAGGACAACCGGATCGTCAAGGTGACCTCGCCCCTGGACGTCGAGGTCACGCACGGTCACCTGTGCATCAAGGGCCGGTTCGGATTCGGGTTCGTTCACGGCGGCGATCCGGACGCGGAACAACCCGCCCGCGACGGCGGCGCGGGGCTCGGAGCTTGACGAGCGCGCCTTGAGCCCCGGACGTGACGTGACGTGACGCAGGATATCTTGCTCAGGACACCCCATCTCCAGATCCGGTTCGCACGTCCGCGGAGATCCTCATGACCACGGCTACGGAACCCTCATCTTCCTCGCCTCCCGCCACACCCTCTGCTTCCTCGCCTCCCGCCAGGCGCGGGCGCTGGAGGCGTCGAATCCTCCTCTTCCTGGTGGTCGGCCTGATGGGCGCGGCGGTGGTCGCGTGGGTCTTGTTCCAGTGGACCGCCCGGGCGACACTCGCGCGGGCGATCGCCGAGGCCGATCGCCTCGACCCCGGCTGGCGGCTCGCGGACCTCATGGCGGCACGCCGGCCGGTGGCGGCCGAGACGAACTCGGCGAGCCGCGTCCTGGAGGCGGCGAAAGGAATCCCCGATGGCTGGCCAGAGTCGGCCGAACGACCGTCTGGGCCGGTGAAGTTGCCGTCAATCGTCGACGATGACGCGGCCGACGGGACCTCGACCGAGGCGCCCGAGCCATGGCTGAAGTGGACCGAGGTTGCCGACGCGCTCCTCAAGACACCGCCGAATGTGGCCCTTGGCCCCGACGTTAGCAAGGTCGCCGATCGCCTGCTCAAGCCGGTCGAGGGATCGGTGGCCGCGTGCCGATCGCTGGCGGGGGCCGGCGACGGGCGCTACGCGTTCTCGCCCGGCGAGGTCGCGATGGCCCAGATCAACCCGCAGGTGGACGCCCCGCGCAAGGCGTCCCGGCTGCTGGCCCTCGACTCGGCCCGACTGGCCGCGGCCGGCAAGATCGATGAGGCCCTGACGTCGGCGCGAGGCATCATTGCCGTCGCCCGCTCGATCGGCGACGAACCGGTCGAGATGTCGCAACTGTTCCGGCTGCACCAGCGGCGGGCGGCGCTCGCGGCGATCCACCGCGCGCTCGGGCAGGGCGAGGCCTCCGATGCGGCGCTCGCCGCCGTCCAGGACGATCTGGCCCGCGAGGGCGAACACGAACTGTTGCTCTGCGCGATGAGGGCGCAGCGGGCGGCGTACTTCGACACCCTCGGCAAGATGGCCGACGGCGCCTACACCCGATACGCCGAGGGGGACTTCGCGCCGGCGGGCCCCGGGGATTCCGACGCCGGACGCGCCCGCGCCAATCCGGTCAGCCAGGTGCTCTACATGCGGGCGTTCGGCCTCTACAACCAGGGCCTGGCGCTCTCGATCCTCAACCAGTCGGTCGAGGGGGCGAAGGCTCGCCCCTTCGATCCGGGCTGGGGCGAACACTGGGGCGCCCACGAGCGGATGCTCGAGGAACCCGGCTACCTCCGGCGCCGAATGGGTGCCGTCGCCTACACGGTCCTCCCGCTCAACAACACCTGGATCTGGATGACCTACGACTTGAAGGCCCGGATGGCCGCGACCCGCGTGCTCCTCGCCGCCGAGCGCCATCGCCGGGCCGTCGGACGCTGGCCCGCGACCATCGAGGCGCTAGTGCCAAAGTATCTGCCGGAGATTCCCCGCGGACCGTACTCCGACGCGCCGATGCGCCTGGTCGTTCGGGACGACGGCATCGTCGCCTACGCCGTGGGCATCAAGGGGCAGGACAACGGAGGCAAGCTCGAGACCGATCACGCGAACTTTCCCAGGCTCGACGTCGGCGAGCGCCTGTGGAACCCGGACCTCCGGCATCGCCCCGCGCCCGCGCCTGCGCCCGCGGACCCGTCCGCACCCGCTTCATCCCGCCGCTGATGGTCCGGGCCGTACCCGCCCGACGACTCCACCCCGCCGAAGGACGCCCCGCCCGATGACGATGGGAAACCCGCTCCGCCTGCTCGAACGCGATCGGACGATCGCCGGCCCGGGCTTCAACCGCTGGCTGATCCCGCCCGCGGCCCTGGCAGTGCACCTCTGCATCGGCGAGGTTTATGGATTCAGCGTCTTCAACCGGCCGCTCGGCCGGCTGGTGGGCATCAACGCGCCGATCCCCGGCGTCGACTGGAGCCCGTCGCAGGTCGGCTGGATCTACTCGATCGCGCTGATCATGCTGGGGCTGTCGGCGGCGCTCTTCGGCCGGTGGGTCGAGCGGGCCGGGCCGAGGAAGGCGATGGCCGCCGGCGCGTTGTGCTTTTGCGGCGGCCTGCTGATCGCCGCGCTGGGGGTCCGGCTGCACCGAATCGAGGTGATTTACCTGGGCTACGGCCTGGTCGGCGGGATCGGGCTGGGGCTGGGCTACATCGCGCCGGTGTCGACCCTGGTGAAGTGGTTCCCCGACCGGCCCGGCATGGCGACCGGTCTGGCGATCATGGGGTTCGGCGGCGGTGCGATCGTCGGCGCGCCCCTGGGCGTCGAGCTGATGGGCCGCTTCGCCTCGTCGCGATCGACGGGCGTGGCCGAGGCCTTCACCGCGATGGCCGGCATCTATCTCGCGCTCATGGCCTTCGGGGCCGCGATCGTACGCGTCCCCGGCCCGGAGTGGCGGCCCGAGGGGTACGTGCCCCCCGCACGGCCGGCGCGGCTCGTCACGGATGCCCACGTCGCGGTCGACTCGGCCTGGCGGACCCCGCAGTTCTGGCTGCTCTGGGCCGTGCTCTGCCTGAATGTCACCGCCGGGATCGGCATCCTGGGCCAGGCCTCGCCCATGTGCCAGGACATGTTCGGCGTCACCGAGGCCATGGGCGCGGGCTTCGCCGGGTTGCTCAGCCTGTCCAACATGGGCGGGCGGTTCCTCTGGGCCTCGGCCTCGGACTTCACCGGCCGGAAGGTCATTTACGGGGTCTACTTTCTGCTGGGTGCGGCCCTCTATGCGGCGATCCCGAGCGTGCAGCAGCAGCACCATGTCGCGCTCTTCGTCCTGATCACGGCGGTGATCATCTCGATGTACGGCGGCGGCTTCGCGACGATCCCGGCGTACCTTCGCGACCTGTTCGGCACGATGCACCTGGGTGCGATCCACGGCCGGCTGATCACGGCCTGGTCGATGGCCGCCGTGCTGGGCCCGCAGCTCGTCAGCTACATCTCCGAGGCCCGGATCGCTCGCGGCGTGCCCCGAGCCTCGGCGTACAACCCGACGATGTACCTGATGGCCACGCTCCTCCTGGCCGGGTTCGTCTGCAATCTGCTGATCGCCCCCGTTGATGCGCGGCACCACCACCGCGAGGAGAGCAACCCGCGATGAACGAGCCCGCCGGCAAGACTTCCGCCCTGCGCCTGGCCGCCGCGTGGATCGTCGTGACGATCCCGCTGGCGTGGGGCGTCTACCAGACCGCCATCAAGGCGTTGCCCCTCTTCCGCGGCACCACCGCGACGGCAACAGGGCCGTTGCCGCTTTCTCCGGGAGGTCCCGGAACGGCTCCGAGCCCCCGTCAGGGGGCGATCGGACGTAGCCGGGGGGCGTGAGCCCCCCGGGGATCGGACCGCCGCGCCACTCACCGATTCCACTCGACGGACCCTCCCGGCCGCGACCCCGCCACGCGGGGTCGCGGCCGGGAGGGGGGCACAGATGTCTGGGAGATGAGGCGTTCCGGGGGGCTGACGCCCCCGGCTACGTCCTGACGCCCACTTCGTGGGCTTCCGGGACAAACTCCCAGAGTCAAAGGGTCTTGAGGTACTCAAGGAGCTGGTGGCGTTCGTCCTGGCTGAGCTTCGACCCGAATTCATGGCCATCGTTCCGATTGCCGGGAATCCAGTTACCCTGCGCATCCCTGGCATTGAACCGGGGGAAGCCGGGGACTTCGGTCTGATACCCGACCTTTTCGGGGTCGAAGGCGCGCACTCCGATGCTGAACGAGGTCGACCGCTGCGACGACGGCAGGAGCAGCTCATACAGGTTAGGCACGGAGCCGTTGTGCAGGTAGGGGGCGGTCGCCCAGATGCCGTTCAAAGCCCGGCCCTTGTACCTCGGTTCGTTCGCGTTCTCGGTCGCGCCGATGAGCTGCGCCGTGGTGTGCTTCCTCCGGAAATCGACCCGCAGCAGGTCGTCCCTGGGCGCCTCCTTGTAGGTGCCCAGGATCGTGCCGATCACCTCATTCGTGACCATGGTCAGCCCCTCGGCACTCCCGGGGATCTTCTCCTGAGTCGCGATGTTGACGACGTTCACGAATGCCCCCTCGAGCTTCCCCGATGGGCCCGTCCGCTTGTGGATATTGTCGTAGGTCAGCGAATCGGTCCCGGTGTTCGACATGAACGCCGTGTTCGATCCGCCCTCGCTGTTCCGGTCGATCAGGACGTGACAGCCGACGCAATTCTGCTGATAGAGGACCTTGCCCCTGGCGGCCGCGGCCTGATCGATCGGGGGAAAGTCGGACGGCCATTGCGGCGACCGGAGCTCCTTCAGCCATTCCTCGATCGCCAGCAGGTTGAGCACGCGGATCGAGGAGGCATAGCCGAGGACCTGGAACTCATCCGGGATGCGGTAATCGGCGAAGACGCCGATGACCTCCCCGACGTTCCTCGCGAGCGAGAAAAGGCCGCCGTTCGGGATCCCGATCCACTGCACGAGGTTCTGCCCGGGGGTATCCCAGAGGAACGGATAGCTGACCGGAGCGCTGGCGGCCTGGCTCGTTGCGGTGGGATTGCCGAGGGACCTCTGCGCGTGGAAGTACGCTTCGTTCATGATCGCGCCGAAGGCGTCGAGTCGGGCGTAATCGGTGGGGGGCGGGGCGGGCTTCTGGGGATCGTAGCCGGGGAAGTTCCGCCTGTTGTACCCGACACGTCGCTCGATCTCGGCGGCGAGTTGCTTCTTCAACACCGCTCGGCTCAGCGGCGAATGGGGATGCCTGAGGACCTGGCTCGCGAAGCGATCGAATTTCTCGGAGTCGTCGTGGGTTCTCTGCAACGCGAAGATCATCGCCGAGAGCAGCGCCCGGACGTCGCCCTGAGTGGGGGCGCCGTCGATCCGGTAGGCCGTGCCCTTGTAGTGGATTTCGTTGGTGTGGCAGGCCGCGCAGGTCAGGCCCAGCCACTTGCCGTTGTTGTCGGTGTCGCTAACGAACCCGACCGGTAGCCCGTCGGGGTTCTTCGCGTCGGGCATCTGCGGCAAGTAGCGGAACCGGAGGATGTTCTGGTTGTCCCGGAACGGAGTCGTCGAATCCGCCTGCTCGAGGGCGAGGAACCAGGAGTACGGGAGGATCTGCGAACCTTGCGACGTGAAGTAGAAGTCGAGGCTCCGGCTCGCCGACCACCCCTGGTCGAGATAGACGACCTTTGTCACCGTCTCGCCGAGCGGATCCCTGGTCGCGACAAATGCGTCGCGGGCCGCCCCCTCATCGACGCCGGGAGCGGGGTTCGTTCCCTGTCCGCCGGAGGCGGGATCTGTCCCACCGCTGGAGGCCGGACCCGTCCCCCCGCAACCAGGGAGTACGGCCAGAGTGCACGCCACCAGGAACCACGCCAAAACCCGAACGCTACGGCACATCACATCTTCTCCCAGGGCGTCCAGTTCCGCGGAAGTCGATCCCCGTCGATTTGGGTGCACATCCTCGAGGCGATGGCCGGACCATGCCATCCATCGTTCGGATCGCGGCATTCTAAATCAGGCCGATTCTTCGCACCAGGCGACGGCCAGGAAATGGCCGGCACACGACGAGCTTTCTCGGCAAACGCCACCTGGCCGGATCTTTAGCCCTCCGGGCGAACCGGCTGATCTGCGGCGATCCCTTCGGGTCGCGGATCGATCCGCACAGGCCGAGGCCGGACCAGGCGGTGCTGGGCGAGAACTGTCGGTTTCCGGGTTCGGTTCCTCTCCGCTCCAACCTGCCGGTGCGAGCGTCTCCCATCAACGAACCCGCGGATGAGGGCCGGTTCCTGGTAGGGCGAGGCTCCTGCCGAGCCTTCCCTCGCGGCTCGGCACGAGCCTCGCCCTGCCGACCCGATCGGAAAGCATCAGCGGGCTTGTGCATCACAGATGATCGACGAAGTCCTGGAACGCGGCGTAGTTGGCATACAGGGTAACGCCGTGCGGCCCCTGGTAGTAGTAGACTTGCCCGTTGGGGAAATCCTTCTGGAAGGCGGCGGTGCTCACCGAGGCGATGACGTTGTGATCCCAGAGGCCGAACGCGGCGACGAAGTTGGCGTGGGACTGGCTCGGCCCGCTCAGCAGGTTGACCACGTCCTGGGTGAGCTGCACGTGGCTGGCGACGTAGCGGAAATAGTGGTCGTGGCCGTGGCTGTTGAGCCAGGCGGTCATGTCGGGAGGGCCGTAGTAATCCATCACCGAGGTCGCGTTGATCCCGGGCTGGCCCGCGACCCGCAGCGCCAGGGCCCCGCCGGCGCTGAAGCCCATGAGCCCGATCGGCTGTCCCTGGCTCACACGGCGGACGTAGTCCACCACCCGGTTGAAGGCGCCCGGACCGTCCATGGCCGGCGTGCTCACCTGGATCGGCTGATCGCCGTGACGCAGGAGCTGGTCGGCCGCCAGTTGCGTCGGCAGGTCGGGGCCCGCCGCCGCCAGGGCATTCCCGGGGAAGACAAAGACCAGAGTGGGGCAATCCCGCGACTCGCACGCCTCGACCTCGGGCCGGAATCGTCTCATGTTGCTCTCGCCTGGTGGATATGCTTCAGTTGGGGACGCCGGCCGGAGATCCCATCGGCCGACATGCTACTCCGCGTCGAGATCCAATATCATCATGACAGGCCGGATTCTTGGTGCGACCCCCTGATCCCCCAAAAACCCGCCAACTGGGAGGGTCCTCGACGAGTTGCCATGGTCGCAGCGATCTTGCCGAACTTCCGGATTGAGCGGGCGCTGCGGGGGGCCTTCGTCCGGATCCGCGGACTTCTCGCGATCGGAGTCGTGGTGGCGATCGTGATCGCGGTGTCGGGCTTCCCGGCGAGCAGAGGCCAGGACCCGGCTCCGCAGCCGCCGGAACCGGAACCGGACCCGAACGCCCTGCGAGTGGAGGCCAGGCTCACGGGCGGCGAGCACTACGTCGGCCAGGGCTTCGAGCTCCAGGTCGCCGTGGTGGCGCGCGGGCAGCGGCCGACGGTCGAGACGCCAGTCATCGCCGGAGCGGATGTCTGGCTGGCCCGGAACGAGATCCGGCCGCTGTCGGTCGTGAGCATCGGCCGGACGACGATCGAGTCGAACGCGTTCATCAGCCGCTTCCGCGTCGTCCCGCGCCGGGCGGGGACGCTCGAGGTCCCTCCGGTGCGCGCGTCGCTGGCGGGTCAGTCGGGCCGCGGCCGCCCGTTGAAGACGACCGTGCGGCCGCTGCCGCCGGAGGGTCGGCCGTCCGAGTTCCTCGGCGGGGTCGGATCCTTCACGCTGGAGGCCGAGGCGGCGCCCCGTTCGGTGCGCGTGGGCCAGGAATTCGAGTATCGCCTGACGATCTCGGGACCCGCCGCCTGGGGAACCGCCGGCCGGCCCGAGCTGAGGCGGTTCGACCGGCTGCCGCTGGGCCTGCGGATCCAGCCCGGCCGCACCGACGCCATGCGCGAGCCCCCCTCGCGGACGTACGTCTATCGGATGCGGCCGACCCGTTCGGGCGAGGCCGTGCTCCCGCCGGTCGCGGTCGCCGCGTTCGACCCATCGAGCCAGCACTACGTGACCCGGATGACGCCGGGCGTCCCCGTCAAGGTCGTGGCCGTGCCGTCGTTCGACTCTTCCGCCATCCCGGACCTGAACCCCCGGCCCGAGACCGCGGGCGTACGCTCGGCCCGGCGACGTTGGATTCTCGGAGCGGGGGCGGCGATCCTGCTCGTCGGATCGGCCGGGGCGCTTTTCTGGGCCCGCCGGCGCGCGCGGCGGGCCGGCCGGCTGGTCGGGCCGGTTGCGTCGCGCCGGCATGCCGCGGCATTCGCGCGCGAGCTGGCCCATCATGCGGCCACGCCGACGGGGCCGGATGGTCCCGCGCTGGCGCTTGCGATCAGCCTGGCGCTGGTGCGGTATCTCGAGCTGGGCATCGGCCGGCCGCCAGGTGCCCTCACGCCCGAGGAGGCCGGGGCGGGCGTCCGGGAGTGCACCGGGTCGGACGACCTCGGCGCACGGGCGGCGAGGATCGCCGCAAGGTGCGATGGTGTCCTCTATCGCGATGCGCCGGCGCCAACGGTGGATGAGGACCCGGCAACACTCCGCCGGGATGGCCGCGAATTGTTCGAGCGGCTGGGCGGAGCGTGGTCGCGGGCAGGTGCTGGGGGGAAAGGTTGATTGGCAGGACGTGTCCCAGTTGTTCCTGTTCGGGGCGGGTCTCCGACCCCGCCGAGAAACCGGACCGAAAGTCTCCCGCGCGATCGAAGGCCGGAGAAAGCGCGGGAGATCTTCGGTCCGGGCATAGGGCGGGGTCATGAGACCAGCGCCCAAAACCCGGTGGAGGCTTCCGACTGGTGGGCGATCCACCCTACCAGACGGTCGCGTAGCCGGCTGGAACAGCCCGTCAGCGGGCTGCCAGGACCCGCGAGCGCGGGAAGCTGGTGTTGTTGTACAGCTCGCGGGCCATCGGCTGGGACCGACGGCTGGAGGTCTCGAAGCCGTCGACCTTCAGCGGGGTGACGATCTTGTTGGTGAGGTTCTCGATCGCCGTGAGCGGCTCGCCCTGGTCGGGGCAAACGAACAGGTAGGCGATGCCGTCCTTGCCCATGCGGCCGGTGCGGCCGATGCGGTGGACGTAGTTCTCGGGATCGTCGGGGATGTCGTAGTTGACGACGTGGCTGATCCCCTCCACGTCGATGCCGCGGCCGACGACGTCGGTGGCAACCAGCACGGTGATCTCGCGGCTGCGGAAGCCGCGCATCACGCGATCGCGGGCGGTCTGCGCCAGGTCGCCGTGGATGGCGGCCACGCCCTTGACCACGCGCTGCAAGCGGTCGGCCAGGCGGTCGGCGCCACGCTTGGTGCGGGTGAAGATGATGCACTGCCGCGGCCGGTCGCGCTTGAGCAGATGCACCAGGAGGTCGAACTTGCGGTCGGCCTCGATCGAGATGCAGAACTGCTGGATCGTCTCGACCGAGGGCTCATCGCGCGACAGGTTCACCTCGATGGGGTTGAACATGTAGCGCTGGGCCAGCTTGCGCACGTCGGGGCTGATGGTGGCCGAGAGCAGAAGGGTCTGGTGCGGCTCCGGCAGCTTGCGGAGGATCCGCTCGATGTCGGGCCGGAAGCCGATGTCCAGCATCCGATCGGCCTCGTCGAGCACCGCGTGGACGATGTCGCCGAGGTACAGCGTATGGCGCTGGATGTGGTCAAGCACGCGGCCTGGCGTGCCGACGACGATGTCCACGCCCTTCTGGAGGGCGCGGATCTGGCGGTCGATCGGCTCGCCGCCGAAACTGCCGCAGACCGCGACGGGCCGGCCGGCGGCGAGCTTCTGGAGCTCGACGACGATTTGCTGGACCAGCTCGCGGGTCGGGGCCATGATGATGGCCTGGGGCCCGCGGCCGCGGGGCTCGAGCATCTCGATGATCGGGATGCCGAACGCCGCCGTCTTGCCCGTGCCGGTCTTGGCCTGGCCGATCACGTCGAGGCCGTCGAGGGCCCGGGGGATGAACTCGGCCTGGATGGGGGTGGGCTGGGTATACCGAGCCTGGTGAAGAGCCCGCAGCATGGTGGGGCTCAGGTCCATGGACAGGAACCCGTTCTTGGGCTCCGCTTCAGCGCGTCGAATCAATCAATCCTCCGAGTACGATCGTCTAGAAAGAGCCATCCGGCCGATTGAGCTGGCCGCTTCAATCGCGGTCCGAGCGGGCATGGGCCGACAATGGGGACGGATCCGAGTCCCCGTCCGCCTCCCTCGCTTTGGAAATCTCACCGGCTGGAGCCTTTTTGCCCCCTGGGAGAACCGCCAGAGTCGACGGTTCGATCCACCTAGCCAGCGTTGATCGGGGAGGGTAGGGTGGGACTTCGAGGATTCCCGTCCTGTTGCGGGTAGCGTCCCGCCGGCTTGACTCTTCGCACTACGGCGGTGACGGTTTGACTGGGAACATCATATCCCGCTGACGCGATCCCGTCAAAGCCAATGCGGGCGATTCTGGCGAATGGTTCGGTGCTGCGGTCGGGCCGCCGGCGGGCGAGGCGTCCGGCATGCGGCGTACCCTTCGCCGAAACGGGGGATCGTCTTCACCAAAAACCGCCATGACTCCTTGCTCTGATACCGGCCGGCGCGCTAGTGTCGACGACGGGGGGCCGACCCCATTCGGAGTCGGCTCGCCCGGCGCCATCGCAGCGGGCGCGCGGGGATCGGCGAGGCCCCGTCGACCACGGCGCGAGGGCCGGGCCGGGGCCCCGAGGACGAGCCGTTCAAGTGACACCGTGGGACCGAGGAGCCGTCGTCGTGTCCGATCAACCGAACCCCAATGACCTTCAGCAGAAGTACCGTCAGTTCCTCGACTTGCTGCCGCTGACCATCTCACTGGCCGGGCTGCCGACCAGCGAGGGGCGGCTGTTTGGCGAGGAGCAGATCGAGGCGCGCGGAATGACCATCCGCGCGGCCTATCGTGTGGCGCGCACGGTTGCGAGGGAATGCCTGGGTGGATCGTAAGACCGTTGCCGGTCGCCGCGCATGGGGCCGGGGGATTCTCAGCAAGGGTGCTGTTCGAGGCCGGGGGAGAAACCGATAAGACAATCGCGTGGCGAGCCGGCCGGTACGGTTCTCCGGACCGGACCTCCGCCTGCCCGCCCGCCAGTCCACCCCGGCTTCCCCCATGAGAAAGGCCCTCTGCGCGATGACGCTGACGCAGCCATCCAGCCCGAGACCCCGCCGCCTCCGTGCCGCCCTCATCGGTCTTGGCCTGGACAACGCCGACGACCAGAACCGACTGACCCGCGGCGACCAGAGCCTGATCTTCGGCGGCTCCGCCGAGACCCACGCCGAGCTGCGCGAGACCGCGATGCGGATGGAGCTCGAGCTCGACCGGCAGGGTCTGGACCTGGGCGAGCTCGACCCGTCTCAGCTCGCCGAGCTGGCGACGCTGATCGACTCGCCCGAGCTCCGCGAGATCGCCCTGCGGCTCCAGGCCGGCCTCGAGCGCGACGGACGCGCGTTCGAGGAGCTCAGCGCCGAGGAACTGACGGCCATGTCGGCCCCCTCCGGCGCCGAGTTCACGCGCTGAATGCCGCCGGGCCGAGGCGGCCCCGCGGGATCAATCTCCCGGACAAATCCAACGGAACAGACGCGCCGGCCGGCCGGGGCGTACCCCATCCATCTCGCGAGGGCGTCGCGGGAGGCTCCCACAAGGAGCCAACCCGCTCCCGTGCCGCCCGCGTCGATCAATGGAGGGGGTGCCGCCCGGCCTGCCGGCGTCTCGCATTGATCAGCGCCAGCGCCCGAGGCTCCAGGGCGATCAGCCTGGTCAGTTGCGTCGTCGAGCAACCGAGCAAGGCCGAGGCTGCCCGCCTGTCGTCGTCGAGGGCCGTCAGCACGTCCAGGGCCTCGGCCAGGAGCGCCGGGTAGTCGTCGTGCTCGGGATTGATCGCGATCCGCCCACCCCGGCATCGCGAGCGCCAGAGTTCGCTGGGCAAGAAGGGACTGGCCTCGTTACCGAGGTCCACCGTCCGGCGGATTTCCAGCGCCAGCTCGATCCGCAGCCTCGCCAAAGCCGCGCGGCGGTTCTCGCCCTGGGTCCGCCGCTCCGAGGCCTCGCCGCGGAGGCCCGTCGGGCGGTGCGTCAGGATCACCGCAGTCTCGACCTTGTTGCGGTTCTGCCCGCCCGGGCCCGAGCGCCGGGTCGCGCGGAACTCGCACTGGGCCTCGAGCGCCTGCGGGTCGATCGCGGCGGGGTGCGGCGTCGGGTCGTGTTCGGCGTGAGTCATCATGGTCGATTGTACCGCCTTCGCGGTGGTTCGCGCCGCTCATGGCGAATTGCCCAGGCCGTCGTCGGGCAGCTCCTTGAGATACGGGCCGACGAGCGCCTCCTCGGAGGGCGGCTCGGATTTGTGATCACGGCGGTAGAGCTCGGTGGCGAGCAGAATCACCAGGGCGCGGTGGTTGGCCCGCTCGCGGACACGGATCGTATTGAGGTTCCAGCCGGCGATCACGGCCTGGGCATACGGGCTGCTCTGGAGCCACCGGTCCAGGGCCTTCGGAGACACGACGCGCGCCATCGCCGGTGCCTCGGGGCCGAACGCGTAGAAGACCTGCGGGCCGACGACATCGGGATCGGGAGCCGGGCGGTGGTCGGGGGGAGTGTCGAGGTACGCCAGCCAGTTGGCGACGACGAGCCGCAGCACGCGGCGGCCGCGCTCGGGCTCCCTTCGCCATTTCCGCCAGGCGTCGACCATCGACCGGATCCGGTCCGAATCGAGCTGGTATCCCCGCGACTTGAGCCACACCTTCAGGGTTTCCGATATGACCTGTCGGCCCGGGACGAACGGACCTTCGAACCAGCGCTCCATGGTCAGGTACTCGGCCTTGAGCGTGTAACTTTCGGACGGGACCAGCGCGCCGCACGCGACGACGTCGTTGAGCGCGAGGCGGATCACTTCCCGAGCCGTCCGAGGGTCGGCCGCCCACTTCTCAATCCGCCGGTAAACCGGCACGCCCAACATCGAGCCGAACCACCGCATCGATACGGATCCGCGGAGGCCCATGTGGCGCGTCGCTCGGAGCGCCGTGCGGTACCACACCCACGCGCCGGCCATGTCGTCCTGGTCCTCCAGCCGCGATGCCTCGAGCAGCGACAACGTCTGGAACCATCGCATCGCCTGGTAGATGTCCAGTACCGTGGCCGCGCCTGCGGTCGCGCCGGCTTGCGGCTCGAGCGAGTCGGGTCGCTCGGAACCCTGGCGAAAGAGCTCGAGCGCCGCGCGATTCTCCTCGACGGACTTCCGCAAGAGGGGGTCCGCCTCCGACCAGCGAGCGTTCAGCTTACGCCCCGGGAGACGAGACCAGGCCGATAAGTCCAGGGGCCGGAGCCGCTCCGCCGCGCGTCGGTAGAGGACATACGCATTGCGCTCGTCCGGGATCGTCATCGCCCGGAACTCGGCCACGTCGAACGGGTCGCCGATGTCCGGCAATCCGGCGAGCTGGACGGTCCACCAGATGAACGGCGTCGCGAACAGGCCCAGCAGGATGGCCAGCGCCGCCATGACCCGCCGCCGGCTGCGGAAAAACCAACGGAACGGCGCGGCGAGGAGGCGCAGCGTCGGAAAGCTCTGCCGCAGGCCGGATGTCGTGGCCATCTCGCTCGCCCCCATCAGTCGGGACCGGCTGCCCGAGGAAGGTCTTCAAGTAGGTCGGGCATTCCTGCCCGACGGAGCCTGGGTGTCGGGCAAGACTGCCCGAAGTACTTCCTTGCCGGCGCAATCGTAAACCCAGCCGGCCCGGGGGTCAACGACAGTCGTCAAAGGCCCAAATCGAGAAACCGAGGCTCGAGCCCGGCCCTTGCCTGACCCCGGGGCGGGCGTTACCCTGGGACCGCATCGCATCCCGTTGCGACGGCGAGGTTTCCCGAGGCCGCATTTCGCGAGTGCGGCCTGGTTGATCCGTCGCCGGATGTGCCCACCCCGTTCCGACCCGATCCGACTCGCCGCGAGGCTGAACCGGAGACTCGCCGCATGGCCCGGCCGCTGTGGAAACGCACGACGATCGCGGCCGTGAAGGCGATCGTGGCGATCGCCGTGCTGTGGGCGGTCGGGCGGCACGTGCTGCGCACCTGGGACGACCTGGCGAAGCATCGGGTGACGATCCAGCTCGAGCCGATCTGGCTGGCGGCCTCGGGCCTGCTGTACCTGGCGGGGCTGGCGGCGTGCGGGATGTTCTACTGGCGGATTTTGCATGACAGCGCCACGCCGATCGCAACCGCACCGGCACTTCGCGCCTACCTGGTGAGCCACCTGGGCAAGTACGTGCCGGGCAAGGCGATGGTGGTGGTGATGCGGGCGGGGATGTCGGTTCCGTTTGGAGCGAGGGGCGCAACGGCGGCGATCGCCACGTTCTACGAGACCCTGGTGATGATGGCCGCGGGCGGGCTCGTGGCGGCGGCTGGGTTCGTGCTCGCGGGCAGCTCGGGCCGTGTCCCATTCGTGCTGCCGGGCTGGGGACCGATCTCGCTGCCGCTCTACCGGCTGGCGGCGATCTCGGGGCTGGGGCTGGGCGTGGCGTTCCTGGTGGTGGTCGCGCCGCCGGTCTTCACCCAGATTGCGAGCTGGATCAGCCTGCCGATCCCGGGAGTCGGCCCCGAGGCGCTGCCGCGGCTGTCGGGCGGCTTGCTGGCGCGAGGACTCGGCTGGTCGTCGCTCGGCTGGCTCCTGCTGGGCCTCAGCCAGATCGCCGTGATCCGCGCGCTCGGCGGCCGGACAGCGGCCGAGGGGCTGCCGCCCGGCCTGGCCGGGGCGACCGTTGCCGCCGTGGCGCTCGCGACCCTCGTTGGCTTCGTGGTGGCCGTGATGCCTGGCGGCCTGGGCGTGCGCGAGGGCGTCCTGATGGCCGTTTTGTCCCCGGCGCTGGGCCACGACCGAGCGGTCGTCGCCGCTCTGTCTCTCAGGCTCGTCTGGGTCGCCGCCGAGCTAGTCGCCGCCGCCATCCTCGTCCCCGCACTCCGCCCGACGCTGCCCGCCCCCGGTCTGACGCAAATGCCGGCCGCCGACCACCCGACTCTGAAAACTGAAAACTGAAAACTCTCCCCGCAATGACCCGAATCTCCATCGTCATCCCCGTCCACGATGAGGCCGACAGCCTACCGGCCTTGCACGCCGAGCTCGCCGCGGTGTTTGCCGACGGCGCGCACGGGCCCGCCGAGTTCCTCTTCATCGACGACGGCAGCCGCGATGATTCGTGGCCGGTGATCCAGGATCTCTGTCGCAAGGACCCGCGCGTGGGCGCGATCCGCTTCCGCCGCAACTTCGGCAAGGCGGCCGCACTCATGGCCGGGTTCCAGGCGGCGCGGGGCGAATTCGTCTTCACGATGGATGGGGACCTCCAGGACGACCCGGCGGAGATCCCGTCGTTCCTCGCCGAGATGGACCGGGGTTACGACGTCATCAGCGGCTGGAAGAAGGTGCGGTACGACCCGTGGCACAAGGTCTACCCGAGCCGCGTCTTCAACGCGATGGTCAGCTCCATGACGGGCTGCCGGCTGCACGACCACAATTGCGGGTTCAAGCTCTATCGCCGCGAGGTGCTCGAGGAGGTCGGCATCTACGGCGAGCTGCACCGGTTCATCCCGGTGCTGGCGCACGCACGAGGTTTCCGCGTCGGCGAGGTCGTCGTCCGGCACCGGGCGCGGCAGCACGGCCGGTCGAAGTACGGCGTGACTCGGATGCTCAAGGGGTTCCTCGACCTGTTGACCGTCCGCTTCCTCACGAGGTTCAGCCAGCGCCCGCTGCACGTGCTGGGCGGAATCGGCCTGACGATGGCGGCGATCGGCGGACTGGGGATGCTGTACCTGGCCATCGTCTGGCTCGACCCGAACCACAAGCCGATCGGCGACCGCCCGCTGCTGTTCTACTCGGGCGCGTTCCTGAGCATCGGCATCCAGCTTCTGAGCCTGGGTATCCTGGCCGAGCTGGTCACGGCGTATAACATCCGGCCCGAGGACACTTACAGCGTCGTCGACCGCATCCCGGCGCGGCAGGAAGACGAGGCTTCCGCCGCGCGCGTTGCGCACGACGATCCCGCCGAGGAACCGAGATGACCTTCGTGGACGACCTGATCCCGCCCCGGCCCGACGCGCGGCGGTTTGCCGCGGCCCTGATCATCACCGGCGCCGTCTTCATCGCCGCCGGGCATACCCTGCGCCAGCCGGCCTTCATGACGGCCAATGATATCTCCAGATGGTGCACCGTCTGGAGCCTCCTCGAGCGCGGGACGTACGCGATCGACGAATGCCCCTGGCAGGGCGACACCCAGGACAAGATCCAGTGGCCGCCGCGCAAGGAGGGCGATCCCGCCCCCGCCGAGGGCCAGCCGGACGGCCGGCACTATTACTCGAGCAAGCCTGCCCTGATCTCGACCCTGATCGCCGGGATGCTCTACCCGGCCCGGCGGATCACGGGCGTGCCGCTCGATCGCGTGATTTTGCAGGAACGCGCCGAGCGCTGGACGCAGAAGCCCGATCCCGACCACCCCGGCCGGTTCAAGCCGGTGCTCGAACGCCCGAAGGACCCGGTGAAATGGCCGGCCTATATCTTCTACTTCAAGCCGACCTTGATCCTGATCAACGTGCTCCCGTTCGGGCTGTTCTTGATCTACTTCTCGCGCGTCCTCGACCGGTATGCGCCGAATGACTGGGCGTGGCTGTTCTCGTTATTCGCCGCGGCGTTCGGCACGTATCTTCTGCCCTACACGCAGACCCTGAACAACCACACCATCGGCGCCTTCGCGGCGTTCTTCGCGCTCGACCAGTTCCTGCGGATCTGGGACGAGGGACTCGACCGCGGCTGGCGGTTCGCGGCGGCCGGTTTCTTCGCGGGGTTCGCGGCGTCGACCGAACTGCCCGCGCTGGCGTTTCCGGCGCTACTGGGCCCGATGCTGCTGTTGCGTTACCCGAAGCAGACGCTCCTGTTCTTCGTCCCGGGCCTGGCGTTCCCGCTGGCGGCGTTCATCGGGGCCCAGTACCTCGAGTTCGGCCAGTTCTTCCTGCCGTATGAATCGTTCGGCTCGGATGCTTATCTGTGGGAAGGGAGCATCTGGCAGACGCCGCTGGAACTGGATGCGTTCAACAAGACGCCCGAGCCGTACTGGGTCTATCTCTGGCACATGACGTTCGGGCACCACGGGATCTTCTCGCTGACGCCGATCTACCTGCTGTCGGTCTGGGGCGGGATGAAGCTCCTGTCGGGCGGCCGCTGGCTGACGGCCCTGGCGATCCTGACGTTCCTGGTCGTCGCCGGCCTGGGCGGCTATTTCCTCTACGATCCCTCGGCCTGGATGGTCGATGGCCGGCTGCTGGACTGGCATGGCTGGGCGCAGAGTGAGAGCCCAGCTCAGTCGGGGGTTGTGACCGTAGGCCGGCTGCACCGGTATGTCTGGGTGCTCGCGGTCATCCCGACGTTTCTGGCGCTGCTCGCGCTGGTCGCGGGCCTGCCGGTCCTGCGGCGCTCGGCCCGGCCGATGTCGGCCGTGGCGTGGATGACGGCCGTGCTGACGGTGGTGGTGCTGGCGTTTTATGCCTACACGCCCAAGGCGCGCAATTACGGCGGCTCGGCGCAGGGACTGCGGTGGATCATGTGGCTGATCCCGTTCTGGCTGCTGCTCTTGCCCTCGGGCGTCGAGGCCGGCCAGGCCCGCGGCCGCGCCCGCCGACTGGCGCTGGTGACATTGGCGATCTCGGCCATCTCGGTCGGCTACGCCATCCGCAACCCCTGGAGCCACCCCTGGATCCTCGACGCGATGGAGCACCTGGGGATCTATTCGCTGAGTCGTTGAGAGCCGCAGGCGACTGAAAAATGTCCTGAGAAAATGGGGACAGGCACCTCGAAGACTCGGAGCCAGTCCCCATTTTCTCAGGACAAGGAGACAACCCTGGGTACGACAGAGAACACGCTGCTGCTCGGCGCGGGCCTGCTGGCGGGTGCGATGAACGCGGTGGCTGGCGGTGGCTCGTTCGTGACGCTGCCGGCCCTCGTGGCGGTCGGCGTGCCGTCGGTCGATGCGAATGCCTCCAGTACCGTCGCCCTGTTCCCCGGCAGCCTCGCCAGTGCGGTGGCCTATCGCCGCGACTTCACCCCGCTGGGAATCCTGTCGCTGCGTACGCTGATCGTCGTCAGCCTGGCCGGCGGGATCGCCGGGGCGGTGCTGCTACTTGTGACCCCGGCGAAGGCGTTCGATGCGATCGTCCCGTGGCTTTTGCTGATCGGAGCGCTGACGTTCGCCTTCGGGAACCAGGCCGGGGCGGCGCTGCGGCGCGTCGTGCACATCGGCCGCAACACCATGCTTGTCTGCCAGTTCCTGCTGGGAGTGTATACGGGGTATTTCGGCGGGGCGGTCGGCGTGATGACGATGGCGGTCTGGGGCCTGTTCGGCGTGTCCGACATCCGGGCGATGAATGCAACAAAGGTCCTGGTGGTGGGACTCACCAATGCCGTCGCCGTGCTGTTATTCGTCATGGCCGGGAAGGTCTGGTGGCCGCAGGCCGGCGCCGTCCTCGTCGGCGCCGTGGTGGGCGGCTACCTCGGCGCGGCCTTCGCCCGCCGGCTGCCGGCCCGGGCGCTCCGCCTGGCGATCACGGTGTTCAACTTCGTGATCACCGCCGTCTTCTTCCTGCGGGCGGCGCGGTGAGAGTCTGTCTCGGAAGCCCACGAAGTGGACGACCGGACATAGCCGGGGGGCGTCAGCCCCCCGGAACGCCAGGCGAACCCTGATCTCCCCAACATCGTGTCACCCTCTCGGCCGCGACCCCGCCGGGCGGGGTCGCGGCCGAGAGAGTCCGTCGAGAGGAATCGGTGTGTGGCGTTGCGGTCCGACCCCGGGGGGCTGACGCCCCCCGCTACGTCCGATCGCCCCTGACGGGGCTCAGAGCCCTTCCGGGACACACTGAGTACCCAGGCGAACCGGCGGTGTCAGTCGCCAGGCCGCCGGACGGCCAGTCGCACCTCGGTCGGCGCGGCGATCGCCACGTCGAGCCAGAGCGTCCGGCCGTCCCACGCGTAATGCGACGGTTCGAGCGGCCGGCCGGCGAGCAGGACCTGGAGGCGCCCGCTTTTCGGCAGCCCCTCGATCTCGAAGACCGGGTTGACGCAGGGAGAACCCTGCGACGCCTGGATCGTGATGACCATCTCGGACGCCTCGGCGACCAGGCGGATCACCCGGCGCTCGGGGACGTAGCCGCCGAAGCCGAGCCGCGCCCCCTTCAGCTCCAGCGACGGCGGCGCGGTGAAGCTCCTGGCCCGGGCAACAAGGCGGTCGTCCGACTCCGCGGTCATGCCGATCAGCCAGGCCCAGGTCCGATCGACCATCGGCCGCGAGCGGCCGAGCGTGTCCAGCGTGGTCCGCTCGCCGGTCCGTAGCGGGCGAGGCCGCGTGCCGGCCCAGCTCATCACGCTGTTGTGGCAGGGGGTCAGCCCCATCCGGTCGTCGATCGCGTTGCCCGTCGCATTGCCGCGGGCGAGCGGCCAGTGGCTCCCCCAGTAACACGGCGTGACCATCTCGCCCCGGTCGAGGAACGGCCCGAACACGACCGGCGGCAGCGTCACCTCGCCCGGGTTGAAGTACACGGCGGACTGGTCGTCCAGCCGGTGCGGCCGCAGCCGGTAGACGGCCGGGTGGCCGCCGGTATCAACCTTCGGCGGGCCGCCGCCGACCGGGTTCGGGAACTGGAAGGCGTGCTTGCGGCCGTCGAGGAACAGGGCGTCGACCGGGTTGTCCGGCAGCACGGCGAACGGGTAGGCGCCGGGCGGGGTCAGGATGATGAACTCGCTCAGCTCGTAGTTGTTGGCGGGATCGGCCAGCAGGTTCACGACCCTCGTGCCGAATCCATCGGGGTAGAAGTAATAATCCTCGGCCACCGAATCGCCCCAGACCTTGTATTTCAGGTCGGTCGACTGGTACGTCCAGCGCACGTGCACCCGGGCCTCGGTGGATTCGACGATCGCGACGCGGCTGTATCTCAGTTCCTTGTCCATCAGGGGCTCGACGCAGTCAACAGCGCCCGCCGGCTGCGAGATGATCTCGGCCCACTCGTAGCAGGCCCCGGTGTTATATCGGCCAGCCCAGAACGGGATGTAGCTCGACCCGCGCCAGAAGACGAACCGCCCGCCGCCGGGCAGCGCCACCACAACGTCGTCGAGCTCGCCCGGCCAGGCACCGTCGTACGGCATCGTCGAGTAAGCGCCTGATTTCGGGTCGCGGACCGAGATCGGCGCGTCGTACCGGAGCTTCTCCCGCGTGGCGCCGAACCTCGGGCGGGCCGGCGGCCGGCTCACGATCATCACCGGGATCGACTTCTTCCAGAGGACGCGGCCGTCGGAATCCTCGAGGGCGACTGTGAGCGTGTCGCGATCGACGGACTTCGGCGGCTCGGGGAGCTTGACAGATTTTTTTCGTGATCGTCCGGCAGGCAGATCGATCGTCGCGGCGGCCTTGCGATCGGGTCGCGAGTCGAACCAGGCCAAGACCCGCGCCCCGAGCCTGTCGCGGTCCCGGCCGATCGCCGCGACGGTCAGACTCGCCGATTGCCCAGGTCCCAGCAGCAGCCAGTCGGACGGCACGAGGATCGCTCCAAGGTCCACCGGGTTGACCACCGGGAACGCCTCCGCAATGGCGTCGGCCTCAATGGCCGGACGGACGACCTTCGCCCGGGCCAGCTCGACCACGGCGCCGTTCGTTGACTTCACCCGCAGCACAACCTCGTCGGCGACGTCGTCGATCTCCGATCGAGTCGAGTAGGGGGGCTTCGCCGGGATCACGACGGCCGAGCGGGCGATCTCCTTGCCTCGGCTCAGCATGACGAGGCTCGGCCTGCCGCCCTCAGGTCGACCCGACGCGACGACGAGCGCCGAGGGGCGAGCCCCAATCCGATCGACGCCGAACGGCGGACGCCACGGATGGCCGCGGTCCACAATGAGGCGATAGGTGACACCCGCCGGCTTCGGCTCGTCGCCCCGCGCGGCGAGGCACGCGATGGCCAGGATCCCGATCACGGCCGCTGGGCCAGCTCGTCCGGTCATCGGACGGACCTCCGTCGTTGGTGGCTCGGTGGTGCTCAATCGCGGACGAGGTCCCGGACGGCCGCGACGATCCGCGCGGCGTCGGGTCGATAGGCGTCCTCCAGCACGGGCGAGAACGGCACCGGAACGTCGGCCGACGCGACGCGGACGACGGGCGCGAGCAGGCTGTCCCCGAATCGCTCGGTGATCGCCGCGGCGATCTCGGCGCCGACGCCGCCGGTGATCGGGCCCTCCTCGACGATCACAACCCGGCCGGTCCTTCGCACCGAATGACCGATCGTGGCGTGGTCGAGGGGCGAGAGGCTGCGGACGTCGATGACCTCGGCGTCGACACCGTCGGCGGCCAGCCGGTCGGCCGCCTGGCGGGCGAAGTGGGCCATCAGCAGCCAGGCCAGGATCGTCACGTCGCGGCCCGGCCGGCGGACGACGGCACGATCGAGCGGCACGAGATAATCCCCGTCGGGGACGTCGCTGGTGGCGTCAACCGCGCCGGGCTCGGTGCGCGCGCCCTTCGAGCCGTAGAGAAGCTTGTGCTCGAAGATCAGCACGGGATTATCATCGCGCACGGCCGCCTTGAGGATGCCCTTGGCGTCGTAGGCGTCGGACACCGCAACCACCTTGATCCCCGGCACGCCGACGAAGTAGCGCTCCATGTTCTGGGCGTGCTGCGAGCCCCGGCCCGTGGCGCCGACGGGCGCGCGCATCACCATCGGAACGGCGATCGTGCCTCCCGACATGTACCGCATCTTCGCGGCGTTGTTGACGATCTGGTCCATGGCGAGGAACAGGAAGTCGCCGTACTGGACATCCACAATCGGCCGCATCCCCATCATCGCGGCACCGACGGCCGCGCCGAAGAAGCCAAGCTCGGCGATCGGCGTGTTGAGCATCCGGTCGGGGAACTCCTCCTCGAGGCCGAGGGTCACGGTGAACGCGCCGCCCCAGCCGCCCGGCACGGCGATGTCCTCGCCCATGCAGAAGACCGAGGAATCGCGCCGCATTTCCTCGGCGATCCCCTCGCGCAGCGATTCGGCGATGCTGAGGCGCCTCATGGCCTGGCCCGGGGCTGCCTCGGCTCTCCTACCCGGCGCTTGTTGCTTCATCTCAGGAGATCTCTCCACGATCCGATTGAGGCGTCTGATATCAATTTGCAGCCCAACTTCTCGAGTCGCTCGACGCTTTCCATGCCCTCCAGCGCGGCGGCCGATTCCTCATCGGGCTCGCCGAATCGATTGGTCGCCAGGAGCATCAGGAAGCGGCGCGCCTCGATGATGCGCCCCTCGTCGCGGCCCTCCTCACGACCCTCTTCGCGGCCCTGCTCGCGGCCCTCTCTCAGGATCTTCTGGTAGGTCGTCGATTCTCTCATGTTTCGCACCCCTTCAAAGAGCCTTTCGACGTGCTCGTCCGGGAATCGCAGGCCCGCGAGCAGGTAGCTCGCGATCCAGAGCTTATCGGCACGCGATGGGTCCTCCCGGTCGATCCGCTCGCGCATCCGACGGACCACCCCGGGAAGTTCCGACTCGGCCACGGCGGTCAGCGAGGCAAGCGGGACCAGGGCCATGCTGCCGTTGAGGTAGAGCTCCGGATCCTCCTGCCACAGGCGGACCACCTCATAATGATACCGATTCGTCGGCCGCCCGTCCGGTACATGGCGATCGTAGACGCCGTTGAGGCTGGGAGAGTTGGCCTCCTTGCACAGCAGGATCAGCACGGTAAGCACCGGCAGATCGTGCTGATAGTCGAGGGCGACCTGGCGGAACCAGAGCGTCCTGACGAGGTCCGTCACGTGCCCGGCCTGGAATTCGATGTTGACCAGGAAAGGGCTCGGTCCCCGGACCCGCAGAACCTTGTCGGCCGCGGCCGTGAGCGTCGTGATCCCGGATTCGACCACGTCGACCGGCCAGGTCGGGTCGATCCGCAACCGCTCCATCAAGCAGGAAGGATCTTCCCAGACCAGTTCCTTCGTCGCGACGTCATAGGGGTTGTGATCCATCTCAAGGAGCCTCGCAGTCCCGCACTCAACATCACGCCAGGACGTCCGTCGTCAGGTCGTCCAGCGTGGGCATCGGCTGGCGCCGGGCCAATTCGACCGCGGCCTGGAACTGCGCCTGGACTTCGGCGCGGATGTGGTCGAGGCTCGCCTGGTCGGCCAGGCCGCGATCCACCAGCACCTTCGCCAGCCGGTCGATCGGATCCCGGCGGAACCACTCGTCCCGCTCCTCCTTCGGCTGGTAGTTGCAGGCATCGCGGCGCGAGTGGCCCGTGCGCCGGTACGTGAGCAGCTCGAGCAGCACCGGGCCCCGGCCGCTCCGGCACTCCTCGACGGCCGTTCGCGCGGCCTCGTAGACGGCCAGCACGTCGTTGCCGTCGACGGTTTCGCCCCGGATGCCGTAGGTCGCGGCGCGCTCGGCGATCCGAGGATTACGCATCACGCGGTCGACCCGGGTCGAGGCGCCGTAGTGGTTGTTTTCGCAGACGAACAGGGCCGGCAGGTCCCAGATGGCGGCCAGGTTGACCCCCTCGTGAAAAGCCCCCTCGGCGACCGCGCCGTCGCCGAAGAAACAGGCGACGACCCGCCGCTCCTTCCGCATCTTGAACGCCAGGGCCATGCCCGCGGCCAGCGGAATGCCCCCGCCGACGATCGCGATGCCCGGCACCATCCCCCGGCCCATGTTGCCGACGTGCATCGAGCCGCCCTTGCCGCGGCAGCAGCCTGAAGTCGCGCCGAACAGCTCGAAGAGCAGCTCCTCGACCGTCAGGCCGCGCGCCAGGGCATGGCCGTGCCCGCGGAAGGTCGACGTGATGAAGTCCTCCGCCCCGAGCGCCGCGCAGACGCCGACGGCCGTCGCCTCCTGCCCCTGGCACTGGTGGATCGTGCCCGGCATCGTGCCCTCGAGGAACAGGAATTTTACCCCGTCCTCGAACTCGCGAATGAGCACCATCCGGCGGTAGAGGTCCAGCAGGAACCCCGGGTCGTAGGACGTCGGTTCGACGGCCCGGGGCTCGTCGCGAGTCGTCGTGCCGCCCTCGCGCGCCTCGCGGTTGCGGGCGAAGAACGAACGGCGGCCACCCTCGATCGTCGCGCGCCCGGGTAGCGTTGAGCGATGTGCGACCGACAGCCCGACGTCGCCCGCGACGACCCCCGCCGCACCCGAGATCGGCTCGCTGGGCTCGTCGTTCATCGAGGCCGCGCGGACGGCCGTCGAGGCCATGCCGGCGACGATCGCCTCGTCGACGTCGAACGTCGCGATCTCCTGGCCGGTGGCAACCTCGTCGCCCGCCGCGACCGCGGTCGCGCGGAGCGTGCCCGTGATCGCCGACTCGATCGTCAGGATGGCCTTGTCGGTCTCGACCTCGACGAGGGCGTCACCGCGGCGGACCGGCCGGCCGACCTCCACGAGCCACCGCACCAGCTTGACCGTATCGTCCACGGTCGCCACGTCCGGCATCCGCATCACCACGTCCATCGATGCTCCCTCGCCAGCCGTCGGACCGCACCAGTACTCGACGACGCCCTTCGATCTCGGCCGCCGATTATACGGCCTGGCCATAACAGCCGAGCAGTCCCATGCGTTCGAGGACGGCCTCGCGCACGGCGCGTCGGCCCGCGACCAGCACGTCCTCGGGCCCGCCGATTCCGAGCAACCGGTGCGGGTCGGTGCACTCGACGCCGATCGCCGCGCGAACCTCGTCCAGGTATCTCCGCTTGAGATACGTCCCGTAGTTGACCTTGGCCACGCCCAGCGCGATGGCCCGCCGCAGGGAATCGTCGTCGATGCCGGTGCCGCCGTGCAGTACGAGCGGGACGTCGACCTTCCGCCGGATCGCGGCGAGCCGGTCGAGGTCGAGCCCGGCGCGGCCGGTGGTCAGGATATGGACGTTCCCCACGCTGACGGCGAGCAGGTCGACGCCCGTGGCCGCGACGAACGCCGAGGCGTCGTCCGGGTCGGTCGCCGACCCGCCGCTCGGCCCGCCGCCCCCCGCGCCGCAGGGGAGCTCGCCGAGCTCGGCCTCGATCGCGACGCCCCGCTCGTGGGCGAGCCGCGCGAGCGCGGCGACGCGGGCGGTGTAGTCGGCGGCCGACGCCTCCGGATCGGCCGGCATGACGAGGTTGAAGCCCCCGTCGATCGCCGCGCGGACCCACTCGTCGCGCGGGCACTCGTTGAAGATCAGGCCGCACGGGACCGAGGCCGACTCGGCCGCGGCGCGCCCCAGCGCGGCGTACCACGACAGCCGCTCCGCGGCCTGGCGAGTCGGGCGGCTGAGGAAGTCGCCGTTGAATCCCAGGATGATCGGCGCCCGGGCTTCCTCGGCCGCGTCGACCACGCCCTGGAGCGACTCGAAGTTCCAGCTCTCGAAGTAGCCGACGGCGTATCCCTTCTCGAGCGCCCGCCGCATCATCGGGCCGATCGCTTCCAGGGGCATGCAGGATCTCCGTGGGGCGGGGGCGGGCGTGATCAATCAGGCAGGAGCCGGCGTCGAATGGGAGATCCGTCTCGTACCGGGGAAGCCGCCGGCGAGTCGTACCGGCATCGTCGGCTCTCGTCGATGTGCGCGGTCATTCCCATCTCCCGGGTCCCGTTCGTCCGATCCGTTATACAGCCGGCCGGGGCGTCATTCAATCGGACGGCCGTCCGCTGCGGCCGACGCCCGGAAAGCGACGAGGCCGGCGACCTCCCGATCGGGAAGGAGCCGGCCATGCGCGGGCATTGGTCTGGATGGAGTCGAGCCCTCGGTCATCGGGGCGAGCGGTCAGGGCCGCTCGGCGGCGGCCTGCTGGACGGCCCGTTGCAGCTCCTTCTCCGAGGGGTTGATCAGGATCTCGTTGTCGATCTGGATCGTCGGCATCACGCGCTTGCCGTTGTTCAGATCGGCGACGTACCCGTCGAGCTCGGGCGATTGATCGAGGTCCTTGAACTCGTACTGCACCTGGTTCCCGTCGAGCCACCCGAGCGCGCGGGTCGTGTCGGGGCACTGGCGCGAACCATACACAGTGACATTCGGCTGTTTCATCGGTCGAGCTCGCAGGGTGTTTTCAATGCTGGTAAGTCGGCGCAAGCCGCGCGGCCGGCGGACGCTCCACGATCAGAACCGGGTGCCGGCCTGGTTCACGCGACATGCCGGGCGGAGCGCCGCGAGTCCTGGCGATTCGGCGGCTCGATCGGGTCGAGGGTGTCGCACACCAGCCCGGCCACCAACCATTTCAGCGGCACGTTCAGCTCGCGGGCCTGGGCCCGCAGGTCCTCGAGCAACTCGTCGGAAAGCGTTACCTGGATCTGACCGTCGGTCTTCATGATTTGGTCCTCCCGCAGCCAGCCTGTCGCAATCCGCGCGCCAATCGGGGCTCAACCCCAACAAATCGCCTGACGCCTGCCCCCGAACGGCGGCCGTGGAATGCTTCTTGCTTCCGTGGACATGCGAGGAGTGAAACGACCGCAGCCATCGAGGGCGGCGGGAGTTCGGCCCATTCGTCCGAATCGAGGGGAGATTGCGCGTGGGCGAGGCGATCGGAGTTGAACAGGCGCGTACGTTCCGCTCGGACGTCCCGGGCCGGCTGGATCGACTCCCCTGGAGCCGGTTCCACTGGCTGGTCGTCGCCGCGCTGGGGGTCACCTGGATCATCGACGGTCTGGAGGTGACGCTGATCGCCTCGGTCAGCCCGATGCTCGAGCGCCCCGACACGCTGCACCTCTCGGTCGAGCGGATCACGCAACTGAGCTCGGCCTACCTGGCCGGCGCCGTCATCGGGGCTCTGGTGTTCGGCTACCTCACCGACCGGCTCGGCCGCAAGAAGCTGTTCGTGGTGACGCTGGGCCTGTACCTGATCTCGGCCCTCCTGACCGCGTTCTCCTGGAATTTCGCGAGCTTCGCGGTGTTCCGCTTCCTCACCGGGGCGGCGATCGGCGGCGAGTACTCGGCGATCAACTCGGCGGTCGACGAGCTGATCCCCGGTCGCGTGCGGGGCTGGGCCGACCTGGCGATCAACGGGACGTACTGGGTGGGCGCCGCGGCCGGATCGCTCGCCTGCCTGATCCTGCTCGACCCGGCGTGGTTCCGCGCCGATCTGGGCTGGCGGCTGGGATTCGGCGTCGGCGCCGCGCTGGGGTTGATCATCATCTTCCTGCGCGACGGCGTGCCCGAGAGCCCGCGCTGGCTCCTGACCCACGGCCGCCCGGACGAGGCCGAGCGGATCGTCGGTGAGATCGAGCGCCGGATCGAGGGCGAGCCCGGCGTGGACAGGCTCCCTCCCGCGGAGGGCTCGATCGTGATCCGCCCGCGCGGGCCGGTCGGCTTCGGCGAGCTGGCGGGCGTGATGCTGAAGACCTACCCCAGCCGGACCGTGCTGGGCCTGGCGCTGATCATCTCGCAGGCGTTCCTGTACAACGGGGTCTTCTTCACGTTCCCTCTGGTCCTCAGCAATTTCTACGAGGTTTCGCCCGGTTCCACAGGTCTTTATCTGCTGCCATTTGCCCTGAGTAACTTCCTGGGCCCGCTCATCCTGGGCCGGTTCTTCGACACCGTGGGGCGACGCATCATGATCGCCGGGACCTACACGATCTCGGCGATCCTGCTGGCCCTGGCCGGATACCTGTTCGCCGCGGACCGCCTGACGGCGACCGAGCAGACGATCCTGTGGGCCCTGGTCTTCTTCTTCGCGTCGTCGGCGGCCAGCTCGGCGTATCTGACGGTCAGCGAGATCTTCCCCGTCGAGCTGCGCGGGATGATCATCGCGCTGTTCTTCGCGGCCGGCACCTTGCTGGGCGGGACGCTCGCGCCGTGGTACTTCGGCCGCCTGATCGCGACCCACTCGCGGGCGTCGGTGTTCCACGGCGACCTGATCGCCTCGGGCCTGCTGCTCGCGACGGTCGTCGTCGTCTGGCTCTACGGGGTGAACGCCGAGCGCTCGTCGCTCGAGGATGTCGCGCGGCCCCTTTCAGCCTCCGATGAATCCGACGAAGACTCGGAGGCAGGCCCCGGCTCCTCGCCCCCGGGCTCATCCACCGCAACCCCCGGCCTGGCATCCTCTTTGCATTGACACATCGTGGTGGTTTATCCCAACTCTCCATGAGGAACCCATCCATGGCACGCGCGGATACACATACCGATCACGGAATGCACGGCGCGGACCGCAATGCCGACCCGATCACGGGCCAGCCGGGTGCCCATCCGGTGGGCGTCGGCGTCGGCACGGCGGCCGGGGGCGCGGCGGCCGGGGCGGCCGCCGGGATGATGGCCGGGCCAGTGGGCACGGTCGCCGGCGCGGTCGTCGGCGGGATCGCGGGCGGACTGGCCGGCAAGGGGATTGCCGAGTCGATCGATCCCACCGCCGAGGACGCATACTGGCGCGAGAACTACGCCAATCGCTCGTATTTCGATTCGTCGCATACCTACGACGACTACGGCCCGGCCTATCGCCACGGCTGGGAATCGCGGGCGAAGCACGCCGAGCGCACCTGGGACGAGGCCGAGGCGGAAATCCGTAGCGGCTGGGAGTCGGCGAAGGCCAACTCTCGCCTCACATGGGAGAAGGCCAGGCACGCGACCCGCGACGCCTGGGACCGCGTCAGCCAGTCGTTCTCCCGGAGCCGGTCGGACAGCGGCGACCGCAATGCCGTCCGGTGAACACCGCGGCGTGAGCTGACGGAAAACGTTCGAACGAAATGGGGACCGGCCCGTCGCAGACTCGACTCGCGGCCGGTCCCTGTATTCTTCGAAATTCGTCCCGGACGAGGCGAGCGGTGGGCGATGCCCGCTCTGCTTCATTTCACCGCGCTTCCGGTACGTTCAGGTCAGGTCACCGGCGGCGTGAGGCCCCCGCATCGCCGTCGAGGCGTGATAGCTCCTGGCGGAAGCGATCCAGGACCGGCTGGGATTCCGGATCGCGCGCCAGGTCGCTCGACTCCATCGGGTCGCCCAGGCGGTCGTAGAGCTCCTCGCGGCCGTCCTCGTGGCGGATGTAGACCCGATCGCGCGACACCAGCGACCGGGCCGGGTCGAAGCGGACTCCCGCGGTCGTCGCCGACCCCTCATCGATGATATTGTCCCGCAGTTCGCACAGCACCGGAGACGCGTGCCCGGCCGCCGCGGGACCCTCCAGGAAACGCATCAGCGAGCGGCCGGGGAAGGGCCCTTGCGGGCCGAGGCCGGTCCATGCCGCGATCGTCGCGGGAACATCGCGAAGGCTGACCGGCTCGTCGACGACGGCGGCCGCCGGCGCGGAGTGCGACGGCGGGATGATCAGGAGCGGCACGTGCGCCTCGGGGCGATGGACGCTCGCGCCGTGCCCCAGCAGACCGTGCTCCCCGAACTGCTCGCCGTGATCGGACGTCACGATCACGAACGTGTTCTCCATCAGCCCCCGGCGCTCGAGCTGATCCACCAGCAGCCCGACCTGACGGTCAAGGTAGCCGATGCAGCTATCATACGAGTCGTGGAGCAGGCAGATGCCGTCCTGGTCGATCTTCAGGGGATCGACGCCGTCCGGCGCCGGCAATCCCTGCTTCAGGTCCCAGAAGGTCTTCTCGAGCCCATGCCGCACGTCCCGCGGCAGCGAGGCCATTCCAAATCGGGTCTCGCCCTTGTCGTGCATCCGGTACGGCCGGTGCGCGTCGTAGTAATTCACGAAGGCGAAAAACGGCCGATCGGTGGGCCGGCGATCGAGCCAGCTCAGGGTGTCGCGATTGATCATCACCGCCGTCTTGCGTTGCAGCGAGACGCCGTCCTCCAGGTCCGTTGAATAGCCCAGTGCGCGGATGAGCCCCTTTCCCAGGGACGAGCTCCAGACCGTCTCAAACGGCGTGACCGACCGATTCTCGTACGCGCCCTCATAGCGGACGAATCCCCGATCCATGCCGTGGAGCGCGCTGCAATAGTAGAAATTGCCGACGAAGGCGGAGGTCGCATAGCCCTGGCGCGCCAGCTCCTCGGCGAGCGTCGGATACGTCGTGTCGAGCGGCCGGTTCGGCCCGGCGGAAAGCTCGAAGGGCCATCGGCCGGTCAGCAGACTGGCGTGCGACGGGGTGGTCCACGGGGCCGTCGCGCGGGCCTCGGTGAACACGATGCCCCGGCGCGCCAGGCGTTCGAGATTCGGGGTGGTGGGCGTCGGATGTCCGTGAAGGCTCAGGCAGGCGGCTCGCACCGTATCCAGCACGATCAGCACGACGTTCGGCGCCCCCGTCCTCGCGGGCGGCAACGCGGCCAGCGCCCGATGTTCGGCGGACTCCACGCGGTGGTAGCAAACCCCGGCCAGCAGGACCGTCGCCAGACCCATCGCCGGCAGGCTGCGCCGGACCAGCCGGTCGAAGGCATCGGCGCGGCGTTCGAGCCGCAGGCCGGCCACCGCCGCCAGCCCACACGCCAGCAGCATGGACGCGGCGGCATGCAGCTCGCGCACGTTCAGCAGCACCGCCAGGAAGCCCAGAGCGAGCCCGAGCCGGCAGGCGATCCACCGCGAGGTTCCCCGGTGGACCCTCGCGATCATGGCGGCCGCGAGCCCCGCGATGCCGAAGATCAGGACGTCGGAGACCGGGATCATCCAGGCGAAATGCCGGTTGGTCCGGATCGTGTCCATCGCCACGTAGGGATGGTAGGCCCTTTGGGCTAGCACCACCGCCAGCTCGAGCCAGCCGGCGACCAGGCCGAACCAGAGGGTCGACAGCAGGATGGTCCAGGGGCCGAGCCCAGGCTCAAGCTCGGGAGCCGCCTCTCCGTCCGGCGCGCTCGGGGATCCTTCCCTTACCGTCGTCATGAGAGTCTTCATTCCCGGAAGCGAAAGGGCTGGAATGAGTTGGGTCGACGGCGATTCCGACGCCGACCCGCCCGGGTCATGGAGGTCACTCGATGGGCCGGGGCTCAAGGCCCCGCGCCCGGGACGAGCCAATCATCGGGAATTAAACCGAGAATGAGAAATTGGGCAAGGTCAAATGTGACAGTGGACCGGGCGAGCGATTGAGCCCGCGAGACGCCCCGCGAACCGCGGTGATCACGCGGAGGTCACCCCCAGGCTCTCCTGGAGGAACGCCAGGTCGATCTCGGGATACACCGGGAACGACGCCAGCAGCGCATCGACGCGGCGCCGGGCCTGGTCGCGGACGGCGTCGTCGAGGGTGAACTTCGACCGATCCTTCGCGCCCGACTTCGTCGTGCCCGGCTTGATGCTCTGGAGCACCAGCGCGACGACCGCGGCGATCTCGTCCATCTCTTTCGGGCCCATGCCGAGCGTGGTCACCGCCGGGGTTCCGAACCGCAGGCCGCTGGTGTACCACGGGCCGTTCGGGTCGAACGGGATCGGGTTGCGGTTGAGCGTGATCCCGCAGCGCCTTACGGCCTCCTCGGCCTGGCGGCCGGTGATGCCGTGCGTGCCGGCGACGTCCACCACCATCAGGTGGTTATCCGTCCCGCCGGTGACGACGCGGAGCCCCTGGCGGACGAACGCCTCGGCCAGGGCGCGGGCGTTGTCGACGATCCGCTGGGCATACGCGGCGAACTCGGGGCGGAGGGCCTCGGTGAACGCGACGGCCTTGGCGGCCATCACGTGGGGCAGGGGACCTCCCAGCACCAGCGGGCAGCCGCGGTCGACGGCATCGGAGAACTCAGGCGTCGTCAGCA
Organism: Planctomycetales bacterium; assembly: GCA_027452145.1. Taxonomy (GTDB): domain Bacteria; phylum Planctomycetota; class Planctomycetia; order Isosphaerales; family Isosphaeraceae; genus JAKAUH01. The sequence goes on along the minus strand of DAIDHB010000164.1, from coordinate 2,298 downwards.
CCAGCCCCCCGCGCGGGCCGCGCAGGGTCTTGTGCGTCGTCGTGGTGACGAGGTGCGCGTGCGGGATCGGGTCGAACTCGCCCTTCAGCACCTTGCCCGCCACCAGGCCCGCGAAATGCGCCATGTCGACCATCAACACGGCGCCCACCTTGTCGGCGATCTCGCGCATCCTCGCGTAGTTGATGTTCCGCGAATACGCGCTGAAGCCGGCCAGCAGGATCAAGGGCCTGACCTCGACCGCCTGGCGCTCGATGGCGTCGTAGTCGAGCAGGAAGGTCTCGCGGTCGACGGTGTAGCCGAACGACTCGAACATCTTGCCCGAGGCATTGAGCCGATAGCCGTGCGTGAGGTGCCCGCCCGAGGCCAGGTCCAGGCCGAGCAGCCGCTGATTGCCCAGCGACCGGCGGATCTCGTTCCACTGCTCGGGGGTGAGCTTGTACCAGTCGCCGGCGGCCAGCGCATCCGGGCCCTCGACGCCCAGGACCTTCGCCATCGCCCCGAGCTCGACCCGCTGCCGCAGAATGGCCCAGAAGGCGACGAGGTTGGCGTCGGCGCCGCTATGCGGCTGGGCATAGGCGTGCGACGCGCCAAACAGCTCGCACGCCCGCTTGTTCGCCATGTCCTCGATCGAGTCGACATTGTCGCAGCCGGCGTAGAACCGGTGGTGCGGGATCCCCTCGGCATACTTGTCGGTCAGCAGGTTCGCCATGGCGCTCTGCGTGGCCAGCGACGAGTAGTTCTCGCTGGCGATCAGCTTGATGTTGCCGCGCTGGTCGGCCAGCTCGCGGACGATCGAGCGGGCGACCTCGGGCGCGACCCGCGCCACGCATTCCAGGTTGGCCAGGTAGGCGAGGAACCCGGGCGGGACGGCCGCCAGGTCACGGCCCTGGCAGTAGCGCTGGATCATCGACAGGGAATCGGCCATGACGGGTCTCGCGCGGTGGAAAGGGAAGGAGCGCGGGCGTTTGCTGTTCGGCCCGCGATCCCGCGTTATAATGTGCCCCGCGAGGACACAGAGACGGTCAGGATTGTAACGGCCGGGGACGACTCCGCTCAAGAGACGCTGCAACAGGGGAGGGCCTGCGATGGCAATCGAGATCGCGCCGGGCAAGACGCGGATCGGCTGGATCGGCACGGGAGTCATGGGCTCGTCGATGTGCGGGCACCTGATCGCAGCGGGATATTCGGCGACGGTGTACAACCGGACGCCCGACAAGGCGCGCGCCCTGGTCGAAAAGGGGGCGAAGCTGGCCGATTCCCCGGGCGCGGTCGCCGCGGCCTCGGACGTGATCTTCACCATCGTCGGCTATCCCAGCGACGTGCGGAGCGTCACGCTCGGCCCCGGCGGGACGCTCGAATCGGCCCGCACTGGCTCGATCCTGGTGGACATGACGACCAGCGAGCCGGCCCTGGCCGTCGAGATCGACCAGGCCGCGCGGGCGAAGGGCGTGCACGCGGTCGACGCGCCCGTCTCGGGCGGCGACGTCGGCGCGAAGGAAGCGCGCCTGTCCATCATGATCGGTGGCGAAAAAGCGGTCGTCGACGCCCTCCAGCCGCTGTTCTCGGCGATGGGCAAGACGATCGTCCACCAGGGGCCCGCCGGCGCCGGCCAGCACACCAAGATGGTCAACCAGGTGCTGATCGCCACCAACATGATCGGGGTCTGCGAGGGATTGCTCTACGCCTACAGGGCCGGGCTGGACCTGAACGTCGTGCTCCAGAGCGTCGGCAGCGGCGCGGCGGGCTCGTGGAGCCTGAACAACCTGGGCCCGCGGATGATCGCCGGCAACTTCGAGCCGGGGTTCTTCGTCGAGCATTTTCTCAAGGACATGCGGATCGCCCTGGACGAATCCCGGCGGATGAACCTCTGTCTGCCGGGCCTGGCCCTGGCCGAGCAGCTCTATCGCGCCGTGGCCGCCCAGGGTTATGCCCGCAAGGGGACGCACGCGCTATTACTCGCCCTGGCCAGCCTGTCGAAGGTCGATTGGGGCAAGGCGGCCGGGTGATGGTCTGTCCCCGAACTGGGAGGGCGAGGCTCCTGCCGAGCCTGAAGGCCCGGCTCGCCGGGAGGCTCGCCCTCCCAATCCATCGGCACCCCGGAGTGGCGAGTCCGCCACCGGGCGGACCGAATCGAGCGTGCGAGGCCACGCCCGATCATCCCCATGTCGGCCTTGAGGATTGCATCGGATTCCGTATAGAATCGGCCCTTTGACCTAACCCGGACGCTTGGGACGCGTTCCGTCTCGATCCGGAATCCCGGTCCAGGACAACCCGAGGAGAACGCATGGCTAGTCGTCG
>DAIDHB010000163.1 GCA_027452145.1 Planctomycetales bacterium | reverse complement strand
AGGTTCGAGTCGGTGCCGGAAGCCCACGAAGTGGGCATCAGGACGTAGCCGGGGGGCGTCAGCCCCCCGGACCGTCAGGCGAACCCTGATCTCCCCGCTATCGTGTTACCCTCCCGGCCGCGACCCCGCCACGCGGGGTCGCGGCCGGGAGGGTCTGTCGAGAGGATTTGGTGTGTGTCGCCGCGGTCCGAGCCCGGGGGGCTGACGCCCCCCGGCTACGTGCGATCGCCCCCTGACGGGGGCTCGGAGCCCTGCCGGCACAGACTCCTGGCCGGCCCGGCCCGGCCCCACCGTGAGCCATCCATCTGCAATGCGCTCTAACGTATCGTCAGGCCCGTCCCGTCCCTGCGGGCCGGACCCGCCGCCGGGGCTCACTGGGCCCGAGCGGAGCGGACCCGTTGCCGTACCGCTGGGACGGCTGATTTCTCCTTTGCAGTCCGTGGTAACATGATGGAGGAGTTGGAGCCGAGGCGGAGAGCAGACCGGGCGCTTCGCATGACTCGTCGCGGGGTCTGATATCGCCGAACCCTCGAAGAGAGTCCGCATGGCGACCTATCGGATCGAGATGACCGACGACGCGAGGACCGACCTGGATTGCTAGACGGCTTTCGAACGAAAGATCGTCGTCTCGGCGATCCGCGAGCAGTTGACGCATCAGCCTTCGGCGACGACGAAGAATCGCAAGGCCTTGAGGGACAATCCGATCGCTCGATGGGAACTCAGGGCTGGCAGGTTCCGGGTGTTTTACGAGGTCGACGAGGAAACCGAGACGGTTGTGCTCGTGGCGATCGGCCACAAGGACCACGAAGAGCTCCTGATCCGGGGCAAGAAGGTGCAGCTATGAAGACGATCGACCTCGACACGACGACGCTCGATCTCAACTCGGTGATCGGCATGGCGCGGCAGGAGCCGGTCCTGCTGTTGACGGCCGACGGCCAGGAATTCGTCGTGTCGCTCGCCGACGACTTCGAGAAGGAAGTCGAGACGCTTCGCCAGAGCCGGGCCTTCCAGCAATTCCTCGACGAGAGATCGGCGGCCCCACGCCGGACCCCGCTGGACGACGTCGAGGCCGAGATCGACCGCGAGCTCGCCGGGCGGGGCGAGGGAGACTGATCGGGTCGCACGGCGCATCGCCGTCGTGACGGCCGTCGTGCGTCCCGATCGCCCGGCAGCCCGGCCCCGCCGCCGGACCCCGGCCCGCCGCCGGACCCCGCCGGATCGGGTCGGACTGCACCGATCGGAACCCTCCGACAACCGTCGATTCGGGTCCTGACCCCGTTCCGCGCCCCGAGCGCCCGCTACAGAACGACGACATTGAGCGCCTTGAGGCCCTTTTCGGTCTCGACCTGATCGTACTCTACCGTTGTTCCCACGGCCAGTTCATGGGTGTCCGGGTCCGCGATGTCCCGGCTGTGGACGAATGCCTGGGCCCCCATCCCACCGTCGGGGGCGATGAAGCCGTAATGTCTGTCGGCGTCCCACTTGACCACCCGACCGTAGGGCCTCCCGTAGCGTGATGATCCGGATGTCCTAGTGGGCATGGCGAGCTGCCTCATCTGCATCTCCAACCGCTTCACCAGTTTGAGCTGCCCAGCGTATTGCGGGTGATCGGGGACGGGACAGTATCCGGAGTCCTCCTCCAGGAGGTAGCGCAGGAACGTCAGGATCGCCTTACGCTTCCGGGCCGCCAAGTCGGACTCCATCAAGGACCGGATCCCGTCGAACACGTCACGATCGAGGAGGGGGGTCACTTCCATCATTGATTCGATGTAGATCCAGTCCGAGGACGCCCAGACCAGGTGCTGATGGCCGGCGGGCGCGATCTCGATCCGGGAGACCTTCGCGATTTCCGTCTCTCTCGGGTCGTAGCTGACTACGAGCCCGCTCTTTAGCATCTCGCCGAGCCAGGCGAGGGTGACCCGCCTGTCGATGTTCATCGACTGTAGGAAGTCGGTGACGTGCTCAATGTCGACGAATCGTGACGGCCCTTCGACGTGTTCGTGGTGGGTGTCCTCGAGGGATTGCAGGATGCGCAGGCCCAAGAGCGGCGATGTGTCGTACTCGGTGTTTAGGGCGAACAGGTTCTTGATGAACGGATGCTGGCCGGTCGGATAGATGTCGTACCTCCCGCGGAAGATCGCGAGCTTCGCGTGCTCGACGTCGATATTGAGATCCGTGTGGGTCATGGCGGCCCCCATTAGCTCGTGGACCCTCATGTGCGGGGAAGCCATGATGTCGCGGGTCAACCTTAGCGCCTGCCGGATGTCGTGGTTCACTAGGTTCCCGATCCAGTACCCCACCTCGGCCTTGTTCACGAGGACGGCCAAGATGCTGCTGGCGAACGCCTTGATGTCCCCGACGGCCAGCTTGATCCCGCGACCGAAGAAGTATCCCGCGCCCTTCTCGGCCTTCTGTTCCTGCTCGGCCACCTTGCGCTCGATATACTCGACTCGCTTGCGCAGGACGAGCGAAGGCGCGGGCGTCGGGAGGAAGAAGGACTCGCTGAAGAAGGACTGCACCGCCCCCTGGTGCGTTAGCTGCCAACTCGTCTTGTCGGTGATCGGGAGGATGATCAGGCAGAGTACGTTGTTGTAGATCGATTGGGCGTATTGGAAGACGCGGTGCTGGAAGTCAATGCTGTGGTGGTCGGCGTTGTCGAAGATCAGGCAGGGCACCTTCTTGTTGGAATGGACGATCCGGTGGAGCATGTGCTCGATGTACTCGTGGGGATGGTCGATGCGGCGCTGCTCGACGAAGTGCTCGAATTCAATGTCGAACTGGGTCCGGTTGCTCTTGAACAGGGTCTGCTTTGCCCGGCTCTGCCTTTCGTACTCCTTCCAGTACATCCCCTTGAGTTCATCGGACGACGGGGGTTCGTCCCCGAAAACCTCCTTCTCGAGAGCTTGGAGGAGGTGCTGGTCGAGCCAACTGTTGATCGAGATCTCGTCGGCCCCGCTCACCCCGACGTCGACGCGAGTGACGACGCAATCCCGCTTGATGTGCGAGGGGAGCACTTGCTCGAAGAATCGCTCGATAAACGTGGACTTGCCCGCGCCTTTCGTCCCCACGAGGAGCACGAATTCCTGGCGCTTTGTCTGCTGGACGCGTTCGAGAGCCCTAGTGATCTGGCTGTTTCGGTCTTGCTTGATTGTCTGGACGCGATTTCGTAACTCCTCGGAGATTCGCGCCAGGCTGTTCTCGGCCAACTTGCTCTCGTCGCTCTCGACGAAGCACTCCCTCCGCATCTCGGCGTCGTCGCTCCCGCGGAGGTCTTGGAAGAAGGAGACCATAATCCTCTCGAGATCGTCGTACAGCCTGTCGGCGGGGAGGAGGTTGCGCGACTCAGGCTTGCGCACCGGCGCGCGGAAGCTGCTGGTGCGGGCCGGCTGCCCTTCGGCCTCCTGGAATTCGGCGCGGAACCGATAGCCGGCGACGGCCTCGTAGGAGAGCAAGTCGTAGAACCTCTTGAAGTGCGTGGCAACCCCCTCGAGGCTGCCGAATACGCAGCCTAGGCCCTCCAGGATCTCCTTGCCGTCGCCCCGCCGATTCCCCAGGAAGATGATCCACTGATCGCCGTTCGTGACACAGGCGAGTTCAGCGCCCTTGTGCCCGCAGTAGCGAATGGCCTGCTCGATTCCCTCGCGGGCATGCTTGGAGTCAAACACTGCTCCGTTCAGCTTGAAGAACCTCGCCGAGCGATCGGGGGAGATTCCGAGATCCCTCCCGAGCCGCTTCGCTTCAATAATGAGCCGGTTGCGGTCGTCGATTACGCACTTGTAATCGATGTATCCCTTCATGTCCTTGCCTTCGCCCATCCCCGCCTGTTCTTCGAGGAGGATGCTACCCTTTGGCCACCCGAGCACCTCGACGAAAATCGGGTCGATGACCTTCATCCGGACGTCGGCCTCCGAGATGACGGTCTCCCCGTACTCCGGCAGATCCTTCCGGACGATTTTCAGGAATTTTTCCTTCGCAACGTCGATGGGTTCCAAGGCGGTATCCTCCAAGGGGCGCTAAATCCTAACTTTCCTACCAGGCGTGCATGTACAAAAGAGCAATTTTGCCTGAATGCAGTAACCAAATCAGGGACTTAGGACGAATTCGGCACGTGTGCGTCAATGGCCGCATGCCTGCATACGCTCTATTCGCCCGAAATGTCATTATCCCTTGGTGGGCCGGGAACGCTGTCGTCGACAAGGGGCCAACGGGGACACAGTCATGACCAGACGGGGCAAAGGGGACAGACGGGGCAAAGGGGACAGACGAGGCAAAGGGGACGGACGAGGCAAAAAGGACGGAACTAATAATACATGATCGCATACATTGTTATTTCCGTCCCCTTTCTGCTCCCCTATTCTGTGGTAACGTAGAAGTAGGACGATCCGGAGTCCTCCTTGACGATCCCGAGGGCAATGCCCTTATCGTACCGCGTAGACAGAATATACCGATTTGAGACGACGCCCGTACTGCGGCTCTTCACCTTGCACCCAGTCGTTTGGTTTCGGTATTTGGCGGCAGCATCGGTGTCTGTGACGGGACCATCCGATATGATGGTCAACTGCGGCTTGAAGTAATCGAAGATGTCTTCACAGTAGCCCGCCTCCCGCCCGTGATGCGGGGCCAATAGTATGTCCGTTCCTGTGATTGCCGTTACAAACTCTCTATCGGTGAGCAGTTCTCGCCAAGATTGAGCCTCATTGTCTCCCGGGATCAATACTTTGAACCCGGCGTAAGAAAACACGGTGACGATACTGTGATTGTTAAGGTTATTGCGGTTGCAGTTCCTCGGATGGAATTGCCGCACCCAAACCCCTCCATTATTGGTTGAGCCACTTGGGCTGTAGACCTCAGATACCGGTGAACTGTAGAGATTCACGAGTCGCAGATATTCATCGACCTCTCTTATGTCGCTGGGCTGGTTTCCTCGTAGAACATCCTCTCTGGTCAAATGACGAGGGGCGGTCAGCACGAAAACCGACAACTCGGACAAACTAAAAATATCCTCAATATGATCATGATGCGGGTGCGTAATTACGAGATTGTCCAGTAGGGTAACGTTATACTTGTGCCTCATGTGAAGCAGAGGGCTGAATGTCAGATTCGAGTCTTTGATCGACCCATGGCCAATGTCGATGAACCAATGGGTTCCGTTAGGGAACTTGATATAAGTAGCATGGCCATGCTGGACGTCGAAGAAGAAAAAGAAAAGCTCGCCAGTCATTGTCATTCTCCCTTCTTCTCTGAACTCCCCGTTTCCTTCTTGGGCTCTTTCACGGTAAGGAACCCGATCAAAGCCTGAGTCGTTCTGTACTCACCAAATCGCCGGTAGCGACGGTAAGAAAGATAGGACCACGTACCAGCGACCATGGCGAAGAAGACGAGTTGTGCCCGGGTAACATCCCAGTGGGCCTTGTCCATGCGTAATCGAAGCCCGGTTGCAAAAAACAGTCGGACACACAGTGCGAAGCAGCCGACGGCCATCATAATTAAGGAGATAAACATTCCTCGATAGAAGCCTTCCCGATAGACGAATATTTCACGTTCGCCGATCTTTCCTGATCGGACAACCGCATCATCGCAGACACGGTACAACCATCGTGGGGCTGCACTACCCAAGTCTGCTGCCGTTAGTTCCTGTGCCTTTGCCTTGCAGGCATCTACCAAGGATTGTGGGAACCTGTCGGATGACGTACTTTCGATGACTGTCTGTTCTACCGGCTTCAGTCGCCTTTCTATTGTATTGGCGATAGCCTGAGCCATGTGGCCAGCGACGTAGGCAGTCAGAAGGAAGGCGACCCACAGCTCTCCCGTGTGCAGGTCTAGGATCACTTCTGTCGAGGGCAGGAACATCGCCAAGAACAAGACGGCGAGCCCGGTGAGGTTTACTATCCCCGGTATCAGATAGCCAAAGACCTCGTACAGCGTCACTTGTAAGTCTTTGATCATTGCGGTGTATTTGCATCCAAGCAACAAGGCATCAATGCGACCACTGTTCTGGTGCGCCTACGGAATTTGCATACAGAGGTTCACCATATCAGAAGCAGACTCTGTCGTCCAGAGTTCCAAGATAACATTATGGAGATCATGAACTCGTTTGCCAACTACTGCCTGCATGGTGCGACGGAGGGGGAAAACAGGGACAAGGGGGAAAACAGGGACAAGGGGGGAAACAGGGACATTCTGCTTGTCGACAGATGTCCGAGGCTGTGACCCCGCTCTAATGGCCGCGGGATCGGCTCCAACCGTCATGGCGCCGGCTCGGCGCGACCGGCCCCCGCCGAGTCGGACCGGCGGAAAGGCCGGAGGTTGGACGCGGATGGTCCGCCGGGACAGACAGACACCCAGGGTCCGCCGCCCATATGCGCGTTCGCCGGCATGTCCCGCTCAGGCCGATTCCTGGTCCTGGAATGTGTCCGTCCGGTAAACCGTGTCAGGAATCGGTGTCCAGGAATCGGTGGGCCGGAATCGGTGTCAGTTCAGGGCCGGAATCGGTGTCAACCGGAATCGGTGTCAGTTCATCTTTTCTCCGACCCGGCCGGCTCGCCGCGACCGAGCCGTCCGAACCGGATCAGACCGACGGAAAAATCCTGAGGTTTGACGCCGAGGGTTCGCCGGGACTGACACCGAGGGTCCTTCGCATTGATGCGAGTTCGCGGGCCTGTCCCGCTCAGACCGACCCCTGGTCCTGGAATCGCTCGATGGCCTGGAGCAGCTCGGGGATTCTCGCCGAGACCACGTCCCACACGACGTCGGGGTCGACCGCGTGGTAAACGTGCGACAACCAGTCGCGCATCCCGGCGATCTTCTTCCAGGCGATGCCCGGCATCCTCGCTCGCACGTCCTCGGGCAGGTGCTTCGTGGCCTCGCCGATGATCTCGATGTTGCGCAGCACGGCGTCCGAGACCAGGTCGTTGGCCGCGAGGGCCTCCTGGGACATGCCGGCCGTGTAACGGATGATGCGCTCGCAGCAGAGCCGGATGTCCTCGAGCCGCCTCGACGGGTCACGCGACATCGATCGCCTCCCGCGCGATCTCGGTCGCCATATCGGGCCGCAGGCACCTCGGCGTCAACAGGTCGACCCGGCGGCCCAGGATGTCCTCCAGGTCGAGCTTCAGACCCATGAAGTTGTCGAACGTGGGCTTTCCCGCGAAGCGCACGAGGATGTCGACGTCGCTGCCCTCGTGGTCGTCGCCCCGGGCCATCGAGCCGAAGACGGACAGCGACTCGACCGAGTACTTCCGGCGGAGTTCAGGAGCCTCGGCGTTCAGGCGTTGCAGGATGGCCTGGCGGTCCATGTCGCTATCCCCTCCGGCGTCGCCGTGGACGATGATTCCTCGATTAGACCAGATCCCGGCGGAAGAGGAAGACCCGACCGACGCACTGAGGACGGGAAAACGGGCCGGAATCGGTGTCCGTTCCTCTTTTCTCCGACCCGGCCGGCCCGCGGGGCGGCTCGCGATCGGACCCGGACCGGCAGCGGCGGCCATCACGCGTGTCGAGCGAGCGGCCAGTTGGTCGGGTCAATTGCGCCAGTTGACCAGGATGAGCGGATAGCCGAGCTGCTGGACTCGCTGGAAATGGGCGGTGTTGCCGGTGACCAACTCCAGTCCGTGCCCAATGGCGAGGGCGGCGATCATCGAGTCGGCCGTGCCGATGGGTCGACCTGTCCGCTCGAGCTCGCCCGCGATGCGTCCAGCCAGCTCCCCATCGGCCTCCTCGAACGGGAGCACTTCCTGCGTGGGAAGGGCGGTCAGGAACGCTTGCAGTTGCCGCGTCGCCTGCTTCTGCTGGTAGCCCTGCACGATCTCCATCACGGTGACGGCACTTACCGTATAGCGGCCGAAGGCCCTGCGGTAGGTCCGGGCGTGGGCTGCCACGGTCGGATCCACGCCCTTGATGATTTCCGAGAAGATGTCGGTATCGATGAGAGATTTATTCAAAGGTCGATGTCCCGCCACTTCTCTTCCCGCCTGCGGCGGTAGGCATCGGCGACGATCTCATCCATCAGGTCGGCGTCGTCACGCATCAGCCCGAGGATGGGGTCGGGCGCGTCCTCGCCGGCATCCGGCGGCGATGCGGCCGGCGGCGGCTTCCGGGTCAGCTCGCGGAGCAGCAGGCGCGCGGCCTCGGTCATCGCCTCGTCCATCGAGGCAAACCGGCCGCCATCGACGGCTGCCTGGAGCGAGCTTTCGATATACGGTGGTAATTGAATCGTCATGTTGTGATTCTCCTGACGCTAGATTACCACCGGGCGGCGCATCTGCCAAGCCACGCTCGCTCGCTCGCTGAAACGGGGACGCTCGCTGAAACCGGGGCACGACTGGTTTCCACCGCACGCCGACTGTCAACATCGCTCCCTCGCCGTTGGCCGCTCCGCCTTGAGGGCCGCGGGGTGAGCTCCGGCCCGCCGACCCATGTCGGTCCGGTCGGACCTGACCGCCGCCGGCCCGCCTCGACCGGCTCGTCCGAACCGGTCCGAACGGCCGCGGGGCCGCCGCCCCCATGGGAAAGCGCCACGATCCGCCGCCGGCCGCCGGCTTTGGCCCTGCCGGGCGGCCGGGCTCCGGCGGGCCGTCCGGGCGGCCTTCGGCCGGCAGCGACGCCGCCCGCCGCCGGCGGGCCGAGGTTCCGGGCCGGCGTCACCGGGAGTCATGACGAATCCGATTCAGGGCGAGATCGGTGGTGCCGGTGCGAGCGCGGGTGCGGGCGCCGTCGGAAGGTAGTCGGCGAGGATCAAGACGAGCACCTCCGAGATCCTTCGAAGGCCCTCGTCGTTGGTCACGAAGCAGTCGGCGCCATGGACAATCGCCGACGAAACGTGGATCGCGTCGAGCATCCTGACGCGATATCGGCCGCGGAGCGACGCGGCCATCTCGATCACCTCGCGCGTGATCGGCCAGACCGTCAGGTCAGGTCGGGACGAGTCGAGAGGATTCGTCGGTATTGGTCGGCGATGTCCAACCGCGCGTCGGCGAGCGGCTTGACCAGCACTTCCCCGAGGACGAGCAGGCTGCAAGCGGCACGGCATCGGCCGGTGCCGAATCCCTGCTCGAAAAGTGGGCGTGTGACGGGACCGAACAGCGGATTCCCTTCGAACTCGTAGATCCACACGACCGTGTCGAGGGCCACGAGCCCACCCGCCGGAATCGCGTCGAGGATGTTCACGGCCCATGCTCTCGATCGGCGCGGAGGTCGTCGAGGTAGGCTCTCGCGTCGACGCCTTCCCAGACCTCGCGCCCCAGCCCCCACAGGCCCTTCCAGTCGATCGGTCCCGCGGCACCATCCCCCTGATCCTTCGGGATGGTCAGCACGACCTCCACGGGACCGGGTCTCAGGTCACAGGGGATCTCGACCCTCAGGATCTGGTCGGCCGAGACCTCGGCTCGCACCGTGATCGTCTTCATCGCGGTCCTCCTCGGGCGATCCCAGTTTAGCAGAAGCCAGCCCGCTCATCCAATCGCCGGGCAAGCACCCTCGGATACCTTCGGCCGCCGCATCCCGGATTCCATCGGCAACCGACCGAGGAACCGCCGCAGGTCAGCACCAAAACGCCAGAACGGGGACCTGCGGAAGATCCACAGACATCCGAGGCCGTGGCCCCTCCTCGACGGCCGGAGGATCGGCACCGACCGGCCCGCCGCCGGCTCGCCGCGACCGATCCGTCCGAACCGGTTCGGACGGCCGCAGGGCCGCCGCCCCATTGGGAAGGCGCCCCGATCCGCCGCCGACCGCCGGTCTCGGCCCTGCCGGACGGGCTCGGATTGGTTGGGCCGTCCGGGCGGCCTTCGGCCGGCCGTCCGGCACTCAGGCCGCCGGCTGCCGCCGCGCCGGGCTGCCGCCGTCCGGTTCATCCGGGCCGTTCCTGCCGACCAAAACCTCCCAGTCGTTACAATCGGATAAAAAAAGTCGGAAATCCCGAAAAAGCTGAGAATAAATCGGCGCGGCCGGCGTCTATCCAGGAGGTCGGTGGGGTCTTTGACAATTCGGTCGTCGGTAAAAAAGCCATCCCGCCCGGGATGGCGGTGCATCCACGATGGTGCGCGAGGCCCCCGCGCCAAGACGCGCCGGGCTTCGCGGCATGCGTCGCGGGCAGGCAAGAAAGCGGCCGCCTGTTCCATTAGCGTCTTGTTGCAAGCAACAAGGGCAAGATGAGTGCATTTGGTCCCGGGCGGAGATGAGAAGGGCTCGAACCACCCTGAAATCGCGCGAACGAAGCCAATCTTCATATTTCCTTCATACTCGTTCGACGGTTCTCGGCGCCGAGAGGGTGTCCTGGGGGTGGATTTGAGCAAAACGAAGCCAATTCTGCCCCAGGGGCAGCCGCGTTGGCGTTTGTTTCAGGAGCGGAGCGGACTGCGATCGGGTTGCGCGCCGGGGGCGGTTCGAGCGAGTTGGGACCTGATTCACGGGTGGTCAGAGGCATCCTGACCTTGCCCCGGGGCGTCTCCGGCTGCTAAGATCGGGAAATTTTCCGGGCCGCGCCGCCTTCCCTCGAATCGGGCGAGCGCGGCCCGGTCCATGTCCGGGCTGGGCCATCCGGACCCGGGCATCGAGTGCTTTTTGCGGTCGGAAAGAACGAGGCGAGGCGAAGACAACGTGCCCAAGCGTACGGACCTCCACAAGATCCTGATCATCGGGGCGGGGCCGATCGTCATCGGCCAGGCATGCGAGTTCGACTACTCGGGGACGCAGGCGTGCAAGGCGCTGCGCGAGGAGGGTTACGAGGTCGTCCTGGTCAACTCGAACCCGGCGACGATCATGACTGACCCCGAGATGGCCGACCGGACGTACATCGAGCCGATCACGCCCGAGGTGGTCGAGCAGGTGATCGCGGCCGAGCGGCCCGATGCCGTGCTGCCGACGCTCGGCGGCCAGACCGGGCTGAACGTCGCGCTCGCGCTGCACGACCGCGGGACGCTGGCCCGATACGGATGCCCCCTCATCGGCGCCACCGCCGACGCGATCCGCCGCGCCGAGGACCGCGAGCTGTTCAAGCAGTGCATGGAAGAAATCGGCCTGGAGAGCGCCCGCAGCTCGCTGGCGCACAGCCTCGATGAGGCCCGGGCGATCCGCGAGGAGGTCGGGCTGCCGTGCGTGCTGCGGCCGAGCTTCACCCTGGGCGGGTCGGGCGGCGGGATCGCGTACAACCGCGACGAATTCGACCGGATGGTCGCCAAGGCGCTCGAGCTCTCGCCGGTGCACTCGGTCCTCGTCGAGGAGTCGGTCATCGGCTGGAAAGAGTACGAGATGGAGGTCATGCGCGACGGCGCCGATAATGCCGTGATCGTGTGCTCCATCGAGAACTTCGACCCGATGGGCGTGCACACCGGAGACAGCATCACGGTCGCCCCGGCGCAGACCTTGACCGACAAGGAATACCAGCGGATGCGGGACGCCTCGCTGGCGATCCTGCGGAAGATCGGCGTCGAGACGGGCGGCTCGAACGTCCAGTTCGCCGTGGATCCGCACACTGGGCGGATGATCGTGATCGAGATGAACCCGCGGGTCAGCCGCTCGAGCGCGCTGGCCAGCAAGGCCACGGGGTTCCCGATCGCCAAGATCGCGGCGAAGCTGGCCGTCGGCTACCGGCTGGATGAGATCCGCAACGACATCACCCGCGAGACGCCGGCGTGCTTCGAGCCGACGATCGACTATGTCGTGACCAAGGTGCCGCGGTGGGCGTTCGAGAAGTTCCCCGAGGCGGATCCGGTCCTCACCACGCAGATGAAGTCCGTCGGCGAGGTGATGGCGATCGGTCGGACGTTCAAGGAGTCGTTCCAGAAGGCCCTGCGCGGGCTGGAGGTCGGCCGGTTCGGATTCGGCTGCGATCCGAAGGACGCCTGGGGCACGCCGCGGCAGCCGAGCGAGGACGAGATCAAGGCTCGGCTCGCCACGCCCAACGCCGACCGCGTCTGGGCGATCCGCCACGCGATGCTCGCGGGACTGTCGGTTGAGCAGATCCACGCTCTGACCGGCATCGATCCGTGGTTCCTGGGGAACCTGGCCGAGCTGGTCGAGGTCGAGGGCCGGCTTCGCGCCATGGCGACGCTCGACGAGGCCAATGACGCGTTGATCTGGCAGGCCAAGCGGAACGGATTCTCCGACCGGCAGCTCGCCACGCTGTGGGGGACGACGGAGACCGAGGTCCGTCGCGATCGGCAGCGGCGGGGGATTCACGCGGTGTTCAAGCTGGTGGATACCTGCGCGGCCGAGTTCGAGGCGGTCACGCCGTACTACTACTCGACCTACGAGCGCGAGGACGAGGCGCGGATCGGGACGAAGCCGCGGGTGGTGATCCTGGGCGGCGGGCCCAACCGGATCGGCCAGGGGATCGAGTTCGACTACTGCTGCTGCCAGGCGGCCTTCGCGCTGAAGGCCGACGGGTACGAGGTGGTGATGGTCAACTCGAACCCCGAGACGGTCAGCACCGACTATGACACGTCGGACCGGCTGTTCTTCGAGCCCCTGACCGTCGAGGACGTGCTGAATATCTGCGAGCGGGTGCAGCCGACGGGCGTGATCGTGCAGTTCGGCGGGCAGACGCCGCTGAATCTGGCGCGGGCGCTCGAGGCTGCGGGGGTGCCGATCGTCGGGACGAGCCCCGAGTCGATCGACCTGGCCGAGGACCGCGAGCGGTTCCGGCTGGTGATCGAGCGCCTGGGGCTGCGCCAGCCGCCAAATGCCTCGGCGACGACCGCGGCCGAGGCGCGCCGGATCGCCGAACGGATCGGCTACCCGGTGGTCGTGCGCCCCAGCTTCGTGCTTGGCGGCCGGGCGATGGAGATCGTCTACGACGAGCTGAGCCTCGATCGCTACATGGCCGAGGCCGTCGAGGCCAGCCCCGAGCACCCGATCCTGATCGACAAGTTCCTCGAGGACGCCGCCGAGGTGGACGTCGACGCGGTCTGCGACGGCGAGCGGACGATCGTCGGGGGCGTGATGGAGCACATCGAGGAGGCCGGGATCCACTCGGGCGACAGCGCCTGCGCGATCCCGCCGTTCTCGCTCTCGGCCGGCGTGGTCGCCCGGCTGAAGGAGCAGACGTATGCCCTGGCCGACGCGCTGAAGGTCCGCGGGCTCATGAACATCCAGTTCGCCGTGAAGAATGGCGATATCTACGTTCTCGAGGTGAACCCGCGGGCGTCGCGCACGGTGCCTTTCGTCTCGAAGGCGACGGGATTGAACCTGGCGCAGGCGGCGGCGCGGGTGATGGTGGGTCGATCGCTGGCCGACCAGGGGATCACCGAGGAGCCGGTGCCGCGGTGGGTGTCGGTGAAGGAGTCGGTGTTCCCGTTCGCCAAGTTCCCGGGCGTGGACATCGTGCTGGGCCCCGAGATGCGGTCGACGGGCGAGGTGATGGGGATCGCGCCGGATTTCCCGGCGGCGTTCGCCAAGAGCCAGGTCGCGGCGTCGTGCCGGCTGCCCGAGGGGGGCACGGCTTTTGTCAGCGTGGCGCCGAGGGATCGCGCGGCGGTGGTGCCGATCGCGCGGCGGCTGGCGGCGATGGGCTTCCGCCTGCTGGGGACCGAGGGGACCTCGGAAGCCCTGCGTGCCGAGGGGATCGAGGTCGAGGTGGTGCGCAAGATCCACGAGGGCCGGCCGAACGTGCTGGATTACCTGGCGAACGGCTCGATCGCCCTGATCGTGAACACGCCCAGCGGCAAGGGCGCGCGGACCGACGAGGGCCGCATCCGCGCCGGGGCGGTGTCGCACGGGGTGCCCTGCATCACGACGATCAACGGGGCCAGGGCCGCGGTCGCCGCGATGGAGCGCCTCCGCTCGGGGACGCTCGAGGTCTACGCGCTCCAGGACCTGCTGGCGATGGTCCCGAAGTGATCGATCGGCTTGCCGGGGCCTCGCTCAGGCCGGGTCGGACGCGTTCGGGCCGGCGGCCGGGTCGTGATCCTCGGCCGATTCCGGCGGCGTTGGCAGGATGTCCCGCAGGCGGCAGCGGAAGCCGGGGATGACGTCCTCGCCGGAGAGCTCGTCGTCCTCGTGCAGGTCGGTGATCGGTCCGTTGTGGCGGAAGATCCGGACCTTGCGTTGGTCCGGATAGATCACCCAGATCAGCGGGACGTTGACTCGCCGGTAGTCGGCGACCTTGGCCTCGAGCTGCTCGGCCATGTCGTCGGGCGTGACGACCTCGACGGCCAGGTCGGGCGGGATCGTGACCCAGCCATTCGGGATGCGGTCTTCAGTCATGCGGTCGGCGCGGATGAACGAGACCCGGGGCTTGCGGACCGTGTTGGGTGCGTGGGGGAAGCACTCGTATCCGTTGTCGGAAGGCCACACCAGGCCGAGGGCTCGGTTCTCGCAGTAAGCGAAGAGTCGCAGGAAGACCTCTCCACCGACCAGGCTGTACCGGGCCCCGCCGTGCCGCTCCAGCAGTTCGCCGTTGACCAGCTCGTAGCTCTTGCCGTCGGGCAGACCCAGCAGGTCATCCGGCGTGTAGCGGGTCCGCATTGCATCGCCCGCGGGCATAGGTCCGACTCCACGATATTGGTTTCGGCTCCCTAACCAATATACCCCAGCCCGCTCAGGCGATCGCGGATGATCGATTCGTCGTCGGGGTCGTAGCCGCCGCCGGGGGAACCTTCTCCGTCTCCGTTGCCGGCAACCGCCAGCGAGCGGCCCTGCATGGCCTCGGGGATCTCGTAGCCAGCGAGGTCCATCAGGGTCGGGGCGATGTCGAGCAGGCGGGCGCCCGTGACCTCGCCGAGCGGCGGGCGCTTGACCACTCCGTCCGGGCCGGGCGGGATTTCGGGCGCGGCCAGCACGAAGGCGCCGAACTGCGCGTGGTTGCAGTCGTCGGGGCCCGTGTCGTTCTCGAGGACGTGGAGCGTCGGATAGCCGACGCCGCCGATGCTTCGCCAGTACAGCCCGCCGAAGTGGACGATCAGGTCGGGCGCGACGTTCTTGACCTTGTGGTAGATCTGCTCGGGCTTGAAGACCAGGGTCCCCATCGGCTTGCCGTCGCGGTCGACGGTCGCCTCGAACTTTGCCTTGATCGCGTCGCGGAACGACTCGTATTCGGACGGCTCGATCGTGCCGCTCGGCTCGCGGCCCTTGACGTTGAAGAACACGCGGGCGTAGTAGCCGCCCTCGCTCCAGACGCGGGTTTTCTCCCAGTCGACGTCGAGCTTCGCCAGCGGCGTCACTTCCCTGGGGTAGCTCTTCAGGACGAGCAGCCCCTCGCGCACCAGCCACTCGTTGACGCAGAATCCCCCATCGAGGCGCTGGGCGCCGTGGTCGGAGACGAGGAGCACGATCGTGTCATCCGAGAGCAATTCGAGGACCCGGCCGATCTCCTCGTCGAGGTGCCGGTAGTAGTCGTGCACCGTGTCCTTGAAGGGCGAATTCGGCTCGTGCAGGACGTGCTGCGGGTCGTGGTACTTCCAGAAGCCGTGGTGGATGCGGTCCAGGCCGATGTCGACGAAGTGGAAGTAGTCCCACTCCTTGGTCTGGATCAGGTGCCGGACGACCTGGAACTGGGTCCGGCTCATGGCGAAGATTGCGTCGCGGAGCGGGGCCTTGTCATTGGTGCGGAAGCCGGCGGCGTCGACCGGGTAGTGGCCGACGAGCTGGCGGATCTCGTCGGAGAGCTCCGGAGGATGTGTGAAGACAGTTTTGTCGGTGTCGGGCGTGAGGAAGCAGCTCACCGACAGGCCGTTGATCCTGCGCGGGGGGTATCCGGGCGGGACGCCGACGATGATCGACCGCTTCCCCTCGCGGGCGAGGTAGTCCCAGATGGCGGGCTCGGTGATCGATCGCGATGAGGCGATGCCCAGGCCCGAATAGGTGTGGTCGGTCCGGTTGCGGAAGCCGTAGACGCCGAGCGAGCCGGGGTCCTGGCCTGTCGCCAGGCACATCCAGGCGGGCACGGTGATCGGCGGGATCACGCTCTCGAGCCGGCCGTAGCCGCCCACTTCCATCAGCCGGCGCACGTTGGGCAGGTCCTCGTAGCCGAGGAGCAGCTCGGGCGCGGCACAGTCGAGGCCCAGGACGAGGATCTTCATCGCAGGATCGATTCTCCCTCCATGGCCGGGCCCTTGGGGACGCCCAGCGCCGCCAGGATCGTGGGCGCCATGTCCAGGAGCCGAGCGCCCTCGCGGAACGCGCGGTTCATGAACAGGATGCCGGGGACCCGGTCGGGATCAATGATGTGATCGCCACTCCACTTCTTCACGTTGTCCTCGAAGGCGTGCTCGGCGACGCCGCCCATCGACGAAGACCACGAGACGCGGTAGCCCTCGGCGAAGTCGACCACCAGGTCGGGCGCCTCGGCCAGGTAGGCCCCGCGATACGCCTCCTCGCGCGGCAGGACGCGGCGGATCGCCGTGGTGCCGGGGGATTCCGGGTCGGCCAGGCCGGCGAGGGATCGGGCCAGATCGGATTTGAGCGCGTCGGCCTCGCCGGGCGGGACGATCCCCTGCCCCTCGCGGTCCCTGACGTTGAGGTAGATGCCGCTGAGGCCGACGGCGTAGGCGCGGGTCCGCGACCAGTCGACCTGGCGGAGCAGATCGCCAGCTTCCTCGCCGGGCTGGACTCCCTCCTTGAGCGCCAGGTAGCCGCGGTCGAGCAGGCACTTGTTCAGATCCACGCCGCGGCGGAAGCTGTTGAAGCCGTGGTCGGAGAGCGCCATGACGAGCGTGCGGTCGTCGGCATACTCGAGGGCCTCGCCGACGATGGCGTCGCAGCGGCGGTAGGCGTCGTCGATGACCGAGGCATACGCCGGGTCGGGCGTCCCACCCCGGTTGGCCGGGTGATTCGGCTCGTTGTACCGCCAGAACAGGTGCTGGATGCGGTCGGGCGTGTCGAAGAGGACGTAGAAGAGGCCATCGTCGAGCCGCTCGAGCTCGCGGTGCATCATGGCGGTTCGCTCGCGCCAGGCGATCTCGCACTGTTCGAGGAACGCCGATTCGGGGATCCGCTCGTTGTTGAGCCCGGTGTGATCCTCGACCATGCCGGTGGTGTAGAAGAGGCCCTGCTCGCGCGCCAGGTCGCCGGCATATTCGAACGGCTGGCTGATCGGGAACAGCGGGGCGTCGGGGTCGAAGTTGACGGGCGAGGCGTAGAGCTGCAATTCGGGCTCGCAGGCGACGAGGTAGAACCGCACCATGCCCCGGGCGGACTGGAGCATCCCGGCCTTGAACTTGACCCGCAGCCAGTCGCTCCAGGTGCCCTGGCGAATCTCGAGCTCGCGGGGCGAGCCGTCGGAGCGGAGCACGGCGCGGCCGGATCGGGAGTCGACTAACAGGGTGAACTCGACGCGCAGGTCGCCGCCCTTCGGCCCGCGCGGGCCGATCAGGTGGGCGGAGTAGGTGCCCTCGTCGGTTCCGGCTCCGGCTCCGGCTCCGGCGATTGGCTCGAGGCGGACGACGTTTTCGCTCTCGCGGGGCCGGGCGGAGGGATCGGTGGTGAAGAACGTGGCGGTGCCGAGGCCGCCGCGGAGGTCGGGTACGCCCATGCCCGACAGCAGGCGGCCGCGGATCGGGTCCGGGGGATACGTGCAGGGGCATCGGAGGACGGCCGCGCCCCGGCCGGCCGACTTGAGCAGCTCCCAGATCGGCGTGCCGCCGCGGAGGTTCACGGCCTTCGGCGGCAGGAAGGCGTTCTTCTGCTCGTAGCGGTTGAGCGCCAGGTCGGGCAGGTAGTTCCTCGGGTTGCGGCGGAGGAAGTCGAAGATGCCGTGGCCGCCGGGATTGACCCCGGTGGCGAACGTCGACCAGGCGACGGGCGTCTGCGCGGGTCGCGTCGTGGCGACGGTCGAATAGCCCCCCTGCTCCTTCAGCCGCGCCAGGTTGGGGAGTTCGCCAGAGGCCATCAGCCGCGCGACGATCGAGGGGCTCAGCCCGTCCAGGCCGATGACGAATACCTTCTTGACGGCTCCCTCCATGGGGCAGGCTCCCTCCTCTGGGCCGCGGCGAGCGGGGATCAGGCGAGATCCGCGTCCGCGTCCGTGTTCACGTTTGCCTTCGCGCCGACATCCGCGGCGCCAGGCTTTGCCACCCTCGACGATTTCGAGCCAGGCAGGACGCCGCGGACCAGTCGGCGGCCGAACGCGACGACATTGCGGCCGAACATCATGAAGGTACCGACGGCCCCGGCGATGACCGACATCACGGGCCACATCGCGTCGGGACCGATGTAAGCAAAGAGCATGGTTTCACATCCTGGGTCGTCCCCGGCCTGGCGAATCCCGCGATGGATGATGACGAGCCGGTCGGGGAACGGATCCCATTCTGACAGAAACCGTCGAGGGCGCGAAGGACGCCGCCGGCCCCGCGTCGGCGCCTATGCCCCCTTGGTGCTGAGAGTGAGGCTCTCGACCGTCGTGTGGCGGTGATTCATGTTCAGGTCGATTGTCCCGATCTCCCTGGTACCGGCATAGGCGCCGGTGCCAGACCCGGCATGCTGGGGATGCTGGTAATCGACGGTGCCGTGGCCGGACGGGTGGGCCGGGCCGGACGACCCGTTGTTGAACGAGACAGTGAAGCTGCCCTGGGCGGCGTGGAGGACGAGGGTGTCGGGCCCCACGTAGTTGCCGAAGCTGTCGCTGCTCTCGTACCAGGTGCCGCGGACCTGGCCCAGGCTGCCGAGCTGTCCCGCGACCGGTACCGAGTTGGTCATCCCGCCGGCGAGATTCGGGACGGAGTTGGCCCCGCGGTTATTGACGGTAAGCGTCCCGTCGAGCACCAGCGCGGTCGCCGCAAGCGTGGGACGGGCGTGCACCCGCGGGTGATGGGGGTGGTGCCACCTTGGCGCGTGCGCCACGGAGAGTAGTTCCCTCGTCTCGAGGGCGTCGAACTGGAAGGTGCGACGGGACTGGCTCATCCGTGAGCTCCCGAGGAGTTTGGTTTTCGGTTTTCGGTTGGTGTTCAGGCCTTGTGGGGGGGGCAGAAGATTGCCCAGATTGACAATCTTTCCAGTTTGACGGGACTGAATCGTCAGGCTGGGATGCCTGACCTCTTTCGTGCCGGCGTATTACTTCGGTCGGGCGACCACGCTGACTTGTGGGATTCGGTCGGTCGGAGTGATTCGTCGGGTGGTGTTTCCTGGCGAACCGTCGACGTGCGTCGTCGGGTGATGCCCGGAGAGGAAACACCCGGCGACTCACGTCGCGACCTCGCCGGGAAGCCAGGCCACAGGTCTCCGGCGCTCTCGATGGCCCGAGGAAGCGCGGACGACCCTCGGTCCGGGCCTGGGGCGAGGTCATGAGATCCGCGCCCAACATCCCGTCTGCCTCGGCAGGGCGGTTGGATGGAGCAGGGTGGGCATCGCCCACCGGCCGAGGCTTTTCGCTGGTGGGCGATGCCCACCCAACGGAACGGTCCCGGAGCGTCTGACACACGGACCCGCTGATCCTGTCTGGTTTCGGGAGGGCGAGGCTCCTGCCGAGCCTTCCCTGCGGCTCGGCAGGAGCCTCGCCCTCCCGACGCGATCGGAAAGCATCAGCGGGTTCCTGAATGAGACAGAGCCCTAGCGGGCCCGCAGCAGGGACCTCATCTGGAGGTGGCTGACGGGGAAGGTCGCCTCCTGGAGGAGCCGGGTCAGCTTGCTCTCGACGACCTGCGCGGGCCGGAGCGCGGCACGGTCGTCGACGACGAGATCCTCCTCGTGGCCGAACGGCGGCAGCGACTCGGGCCCGAGGCGGCCGAGTGCTCGTTCGCTGCGTCCGGTCAAAACACGATCGACGGTCGGGGCACCAGCAGGACGGGAATGGCTCACGGGGATACTCACGGTTTGATTCTTCGACATTGGACGTGCACCCTCCTTGTGGGGGGGAAACTATTCATACCGCGCGAATGTCTTCAAGTAAAGGACCTGCCGATCGGAAATCCCTACGCTTGTCCTACCCGGTCGGCTCCAGGCCCATCATCACCAGCTCTCCCGCCGGCCACCGACATGCGTCAGATGTCCGCCAGGCAATCACGCATCCAATCGCCAGCGTCTGGCGAGGACAGCGGGTGCGAGGCGGTCCCATCGATCCGTGCGGGGCCGCGAATGGCCGTTGGGGAGAGGGTCGATCAAGAAATCGGGGCCGGGTGTTCTCGCTTGGTGCCCGATTGTTCGTATTTCAGGATGTCGTCGGTCTTCGGTCGGATCATGTCTCCGGCGCCTGGGGTTGAGGAATTCAATGCCCGGGCGTGATATGGCAATTGCCGTGCCGCGAGTTGTCTGAGCGACGTTTGGAGCAAGGTTGATCCCTCGGATCCGCCGCGGAGATGGGTTTCATCCCGGGGCGGGGGGTTCGACCGGCCGGCAAGGCTAGAAATAGATACGGAGAAACCGGGGGAAGTCGCGAACGGTCGGGGGTGAGATTTCTCAATTTTTCGGGTCGGGCGGGATTCTGGGCTGGCGTGGCGGACGATGTCGGGCGGGGGGGCGAAGTTTCGATGAAGAGGCCGACGAGGTGGGAGCGGCTCCGGGGGATTGCGCGAGAACTGGGCACCGTCGCCCGCCGGGGGCGCCAGGTCTGGCGGCTGGTCCCCTGGCGGCACCGGCTGGCGCTGTTCGGGGCGCTCGCGGTGATGAGCCTGGCCAGCGCCGCGAACACGGCGATCCCGCTGTGTCTGGGGCAACTGGTCAACTCGGTGGATCCGGCCGAGAACCCCGGCCAGACGGCTGCCGCACTTGGCGGGGTCGCCGCCTTTTACCTGGCCGTCATCGCCGGTGCCTACCTGGTCCGCGAGAGCATGAACGTGCTCCGCCGCTTTCTGGTGGAACGGACGTGCACTCGAATCGATAAGGACATGTATGTGCGGGTGGTTGCCCACCTCATGAAGGTGGACCTGACCGTGCTGGCGCAAGATAATGTCGGTGCGCTGTACGGGCGGATCAACCGGAGCGTCGAGGGGCTGGTGCGGTTCGTCCGGCTGACGTTCCTCGAGTTCGTGCCGGCGATCCTGACGGGGGGCTTCGCGCTGGCGGCGGCGTTCTCGAAGCAGCCGAGGATCGCGCTGGCGATGCTGGGGGTGGCCCCGCTGTCGCTGGGTCTGACGATCTGGCAGATCATCACCCAGAAGGGGATCCGGCTGGACCTGCTGCGGACCCGCGAGCGGATGGACGGCACGGTCGTCGAGCAGCTTGGCGGGATCGACTATGTGCGGGCGGCGAACACGCACCGGCACGAGGTCCGGCGGGTGGCCCGTGCCGCCGAGCGCCGGCGGTCGAAGGAGCTGCGGCACCATTTCGAGATGTCGCTGTTCGGCTCGGGCAAGGCGATCAACGAGGGGCTGTTCCACGTCCTGGTGATCGCGTTCGCCGTGTATCTGCTGGTCCAGGGGCGGATGCACCCGGGCGGCGTGATGATGTTCTCGATGCTGTTTTTAAGTGTGATGGCGCCCCTGAACGAGGTGCACCGCTTCATGGACGAGGCGCACGAGAGCAGCCTGCGGATCGGCGACCTGATCGGGCTGCTGTCGGTGCCGATCGACCGGTCGTTCAAGACGCCGGCCGGTGGCGAGCGGCCGAGGTTGGCTCCGCACGAGCCCCTGTTCGTCGCCGAGGACCTGGCCGTCGAGTTCGCCGCGGCCGACGGCACGAGGCGCCGGGCGCTGGACGGCCTGAACGTGACGATCCGCCACGGCGAAACCATCGGCGTGGCAGGGCGCTCCGGCTGTGGCAAGACGACCTGGCTCCGCGCGCTGATGCGGCTGGTACACCCGTGTCACGGCACGGCCACTCTGGGCGGCGTGCCGCTGGAACGCGTCTCGCGCGAGGCCATCGGCGAGCTGGTCGGCTACGTCGGGCAGAACCCGTTCCTCTTCGCCGGCACGGTCGAGCAGAACATCGCCTACGGCTGCAAGGACGCCACGCCCGAGGGGATCTGCCGCGCCGCCCGGATGGCGTGCATCCACGACGAGATCATGGCCCGGCCCGGTGGATATCGCTCGCGGGTCAGCGAGCGCGGGCAGAACCTCTCGGGCGGGCAGAGGCAGCGGATCGCGCTGGCGCGGGTGTTCCTCAAGAATCCGCCGATCCTGGTCCTCGACGAGGGCACGAGTGCCCTGGACAACACGAGCGAGCGCCTGGTGCAGAAGGCGATCGACGCGGCGCGGGCGGATCGCACCGTGATCCTGGTCGCCCACCGCCTGACCACCCTGCGCGACGCCGACCGGATCCTCGTCTTCGACGACGGCCGGATCGTCGAGACGGGTAGCTATGCCGAGCTGGTGCGCCGGGGGGGCGTCTTCGCCGAGCTGGTCCATTCGGCCGAGGGGCACGAGCCGGCCGTCGGGGCGATCGATGTCGAGGTGCAGGGCAACGAGCTCGGCGTCGGGCCGAAGAACGGCGTCGCCGCGGCATCGTGAGAGGTCCGGACTGAACCGCGAAACATTGCGAAATGGATAGGGATGGTTCCACTCCGCGCAGGCGTCTCGTGTCCTCAGGAGAATCGGATTTAACCACGAAAAACACGAAATTACACGAAAAAAGAATGGGGAAGCGGTTCGATCTCGGTCTCGATTTTCGTGGGATTTCGTGTTTTTCGTGGTTCCCCTCTTCGTGAGATCGCCCCGCCTCAGCGGGAGCCGTCGCCTCCGGCCCGGCCGCGTCGGTGGAGGTCGGCGATCACGGCCAGGACGATGACGGATCCAGTGATGACGCGCTTGGTCGGCTCGCTGGCGCCGACCTGCGCCAGCCCGGCCTGGAGCACGGCGACGACCAGCACGCCCAGGAACGACCGGACGACCGAGCCCTCGCCGCCCATCAGGCTGGTGCCGCCGATGACGACCGCCGCGATTGCGGCGAGCTCCAGGCCGATGCCGCCGTTGGGGTCGGCCGTCGACAGCCGGGCGACCTGGAAGACCGCGCCGGCCGCGGCCAGGGTGCCCGAGATGACGAACGTCGCCAGCCGGATCCGCCGCGTGGCCAGGCCCGACAGCCGCGCCGCCGGCTCGTTCGACCCCACCGCGATGAGGTGCCGGCCCCAGACCGTGCGGCTCAGAAGGACCTGCCCGACCAGGACCACAGCGACGCACGCCAGGAACGCGGGCGAGATCCCGACCCCGGCGATCGGCCGCGAGAGCCATTCGACCGGCTTGCCGATGTACTGCGTCTGCGAGTCGGTGATCCGATACGCCAGCCCTCGGGCGACCTCGAGCATGCCGAGCGTGACGATGAACGACGGCACTCGCCACGCGGCGCAGATCGACCCGTTCACGAGGCCGCAGCCGGCGCCGACGGTCAGCGCCAGCGCGGCCGAGGGCCCGAGCGGCCAGCCCCAGCGGGTCATGGCGATCCCCAGCACCGAGCCCGAGAGGGCCAGCACCGAGCCGACCGAGAGGTCGATCCCGCCGGCGATGACGACGGCCGTCATGCCGACCGCCACGACGACCAGGTCGGGCACCTGGTTGACGACGCTCTGGAGAGTTTGCCAGGTCCAGAAATTGCGGCTCGCCAGGCCGAAGACGACGACGAGCAAGAGCAGCACGCCGAGCAGCCCCGGCAGGTCTCCGAGACGGGCGAGCCCGATTCGACGGCGGCGAGGTGCGGGAGCGGATGGGGTCGTCGCATCGGGCATGGGCGTGGTCGGGCTCCCGCGAGGGCGATCGGATCGGACCATCGGCCCGTCCAGTGGCGGCGCGTCGATCCGGAAGGCCCATTATGGGGCGCCGTGGACTTGCCGAGAAGGATGGTCTGGCCGATGAGCTCGTGCCCAGCCGCCGCGCCGCTCAGCCCAGGGTGATGCCCCTGCCCTTCGGCCCGATGAGGAACTGGGTGTCGGCGGCGGCGAGGAGGGTGCCGGAGGCGTCGGCGACGCCGCCGGGGGTCGAGGCGAGGATCGTGAGCTGGCCGCCCGTTGCGAACTTCGGCTTGCCCTGGAGGGTCAGTGTGACCGTGTGGGTCGTCGCGTCGTAGGACGCCGCCAGCGCGACCGCCTGGTGCACGACGACGGGCCTGTGCTTGACGCGCTTCCTGGACGTCTGCTCCAGCTCGTAGTTCGCGGCGAGGCCGGCGGTCGTCGGGTTCATCGCCGCGCTGAACTGTAGGGCGAAGCCCATGAACACGGGCTTGCCGACGTGCTTCCCCTTCTTGTTCGTCTTCTGCATCGTGACGACCCGCTCGGAGAGGATCGTCGGGGGCGGCGAGCTGGTGCCCGTGTTCCCGCCGGATCCCGGGCCCGTGCCGGTCGGCGTCGGGGTTGGGGCGGGGGTCACCGTCATTGGGGTCGTGGCGGCGGCGCGCAGGCCGGCGGCCGAGACCTGGATCGCCTGGCCGCTGGCGTTCGCGTCGAGCGTCAGGCCGGCGAACGTCGCCACGCCGCCCTGGGCGGCCACGGTCGTCGTGAAGCCCGGGTCGCCCGGGACGGAGACCGTCACCTCGCCGGTGAACGACGGGACCGGGTTGCCGAATGCGTCCTGGGCGGCGACGGTCATCGTGAACGCCTCGCCGGCGACGAGCGAGCCCGGCGGCGGCACGGTGACGACCAGCCTCGCGGCCGCGGCCGGCGACACGGTGATGGCGCTCGAGGTCGCCGGGGGCAGTGTGCCGGCCGCGAACGCGATCGCCAGCGTCCCGGCACTGTCGACCGCGAGGTCCTGGAACGTCGCCACGCCGTTCGAGAGGGTCGCCGTGACGGATCCGCCCAGCGTGCCGGTGCCGCCGGCCGGCGAGGCGGTGACGACCGTCGTGCTGTCGGTCGTTTCGATGTTGCCGAAGGCGTCGAGCTCGCGAATGACCGGCTGGACGGTGAGGGCGTCGCCGGCCGTCGCGGTCGCGGACGGCTCGGTGGCGATGACCAGCCGGTCGGGCGCGGCCGGGCTGACCGTGAAGGGGTCGCTCGGGCCGGCCGTCGCGAGCGAGCCGTCTCCGGCCGTCAGCGTGTAGCGGCCGGCTGCGTCGATCTTCAGGCCCGGGAAGGTCGCGACGCCGCCCGACGCGGCGGCGCCGGCGGTGCTCGAGCCCCCCTCGAACGTGGCGCCGGCGAGAGTCAGGGTCACGGTCGAGCCGTCCGAGGTCACGAGGTTGTGATAGAGGTCCTCGACCAGCACCGTGACGGCCGGGCCGATGACTGCGCCGGCGGTGGCGTCGGTCGGCCCCTGCGAGAAGACGAGCCTGCTGGCCGCGGCCGCGCCGACGGCGATGCCCGCCTGGGTGCCGGTGAAGTTGTCGGCCTGGTCGGTCGCGGTGATCGACTGGCTTCCGGCGGTATCGAGTGTGACGGAGAACGGGAAGGTGCCCGCGTCGCCGGCCGTGAAGGTGTGGCTGGCGGGGAGGACGGCCTGGCCGTCGCTGCTGGTGAGGGTCACCGTGCCGGTGTAGTCGCTCACCGTGTTGCCGAAGGGATCGACCGCGGTGACGGTGACCTCGTGCGACGCGCCGGCGGTGTCGAGGGTGGGGAAGCCGGAGACGCGGAACCCGGTTGCAGCCGCGGCATTCACGGCGATGCCCGTCACGCTGCCGGTGAGGCCGGCGGCCGAGTCGGAGGCGGTGATCGACTGGTTTCCGGCGGTCCTGAGCGTGACGGAGAACTGGTGGACGCCGGCGTCGGCGGAGGAGAAGGTATAGCCCGGCGGCAGGGCGGCCTGGCCGTCGCTGCTGCCGATCGCGACGGTGCCGGTGTAGGCGGTGGCGACGTTGCCGAAGGGGTCGTAGGCGGTCACGGTGACGTCGTGCGCGACGCCCGCGGTGTCGGGGATGGGGAAGCCGGAGAGCCGGAAGCCGGCGGCGGCGGCGGCATTCACGGCGATGCCGCCTTGCGCGCCGGTGATGCCGTCGGCCGGGTCGGAGGCGGTGATCGACTGGGTGCCGGCCGTCTCGAGGGCCAGCCGGAACTGGTGGGTCCCCGCGTCGGCGGTGGAGAAGGTGTAGCTCGCGGGCAGTGCGGCCTGGCCGTCGCTGCTGGCGAGCGCCACCGTGCCGTTGTAGTTTCTCACGGTGTTGCCGAAGGGGTCGACCGCGGTGACGGTCACGCCGTGGACGACGCCGGCGGTGTCGGGGCTCGGGAAGCCGGAGACGCGGAACCCGGCCGGCGCGGCGGGATCCACGGCGATGCCCGTCTCGCTGCCGCTCAGTCCGTCCGCCTGGTCGGTCGCGGTGATCGACTGGGTGCCGGCCGTCTTGAGGGTTGCGGTGAAGGTATGCTTGCCGTCGTCGGAGGCGGTGAAGGCGTAGCTGGCGGGGAGTGCGGCCTGGCCGTCGCTGCTGCCGATCGCGACGGTGCCCGTGTAGCTGGTGGCGACGTTGCCGAAGGCGTCGTACGCGGTGACGATCACGTCGTGTGACGCACCCGCGGTGTCGGTCGTGGGGAACCCTGACACCTGGAAGCTGGAGGCGGCGGCGGCCTGGACGGCGATGCCCGATTGCGAGCCGGTCAGGTTGTCGGCCTGGTCGGTCGCGGTGATCGACTGGGTGCCGGCGGTCCTGAGCGCGACCGTGAAGGTATGCTTGCCGTCGTCGGAGGCGGTGAAGGCGTAGCTGGCGGGGAGGACGGCCTGGCCGTCGCTGCTGCCGATCGCGACGGTGCCGGTGTAGCCGGTGGCGACGTTGCCGAAGGCGTCGTACGCGGTCACGGTGAGGCTCGCGGCCACGCCGGCGGTGCTGGGCGTGGGGAAGCCGGAGACATCGAGCGAGTGGGCGGCGGCGGCCTGGACGGCGATGTCCGATTGCGAGCCGGTCAGGTTGTCGGCCTGGTCGGTCGCGGTGATCGACTGGGTGCCGGCCGTCTTGAGGGTTGCGGTGAAGGTGTGCTTGCCGTCGTCGGAGGCGGTGAAGGCGTAGCTGGCGGGGAGGACGGCCTGGCCGTCGCTGCTCGTGAGTGCCACCGTGCCGGTGAACCCGGTCACGAGGTTGCCATAGTGGTCGACGGCGCTCACGGTGAAGCCCGCGGCGGTGCCCGCGGTGACGGTCGCGGGGAACCCGGACACGGCGAGGGCCGAGATGGCCGCCGGGCTGATCGCGACCGAAGAGGTGGTGAGCGACAGGCCGGCGTTCTTCGGGTCGGTGAACGTGATGGTCTGCGAGCCCGCCGTCTCGAGTGTGGCCGTGAAGGAGAAGGTGCCGGCGTCGCTGGTCGTGAAGGTATGGGACGACGGCTGGAAGACGGCCTGCGGGTCGGTGCTCGACACGTTGAGGGTGTCGGCGAATCCGGTGGCGACGTTGCCGTAGGCGTCCTGGGCGGTCACGGTCAGCGTGAACGCGGTGCCGGCGACCTCCGTCGACGGCAGGCCGGCGAGCTGGAGCGTGCTGGCGGCGCCGGCCTGGACGGCGATGCCCGTCTCGCTGGCGCTGTAGCTGCTGGCGGAGTCCGTGGCGGTGATCGACTGGGTGCCCGCGGTCTCGAACGTCGCGGTGAAGGTATGCTTGCCGTTGTCGGAGGCGAGGAACGTATAGCTCGACGGCTGGATCACGGCGATGGCGTCGGTGGTGCTCAGGTCGACCGTGCCGGTATATCCGGCCACGGTGTTGCCGTAGGCATCGACGGCGCTGACGACGAAGTTCCCGGCCGTGCCGGCTGTTGTCGTGCTGGGGAAGCCGGTGACGGTCAGGCCGGCCAGGGCGCCGGGCTGGACGGCGATGCCCGTCTCGCTGCCGGTGACGGACGTATCGGTCGAGTCGGTCACGGTGATGGACTGGGCGCCGGCCGTCTTGAGGGTCGTGGTGAAGGTGTGCTTGCCGTCGTCGCCGGCGACGAAGGTGTAGGTCGCGGGCTGGTATGTCGCCTGGGGGTCGGTGCTGGTGATGTCCACCGTGCCCGTGTAGCCGGTGGCGACGTTGCCGTACTTGTCGTAGGCGGTGACGGTGAAGGTCTCGGCGGCGC
>DAIDHB010000162.1 GCA_027452145.1 Planctomycetales bacterium | reverse complement strand
GTGCAGGCCCATCCGTTGGACGCGACGGCCAAGGCCATGCACGATCAGCTCGGGACGGTTGGTCTCCGGGCGCTCGGCGTGCTCGCCCAGCCGGAGCACATCGCCGCCCTCAAGAAGATGATGGCGCAGTGGGACGAGGCGTCCGACATTCAGCAGGCCCACAACAAGATCATGAAGGCCGAGGAGGCCGAGACCACGCTGCTCAAGTCCAACTTCAAGTCCCTGCGGGATGAAATCGGAAGCGCAGTCTGGAAGGATCTGAGAGGCACGGTGCAGGACGCCGCGGATGCGCTCGGTCGGTTCACGAACTACCTGGACACCCATCCCAGGGCGAAGGAGCTTGCGGCGCACGCCACGGAGGACGCAGCAGGTGGAATCATCGGAGGCGCCGCCATCGGCGCGATTGCAGCTCCGATCGCGCTGACGGTAGGACTCCCAGTTATTGCGACCGCGGGCGCTGCCTTTCTGACCGGCACTGTAACGAGCGCCATCGTCGCGGACATCATCCGGCGCCATGAGGCCTCCATACACCCAGGCTCCGACGTGCCCGCAGTCCCCATCACCAGCAAGAACGAGAAGCCGGGAACTGTCGACATCCACACCCAAGGCGCGGCACCGACGGACGATCGGAGCACCACCGCCCACGAAGACCTCACGCACGCCGGGCACAAGATCCTGGCCGCCGCGCGCAAGCTCGCCCAGCAGCCGACGCCCAGGGATGCGTCCCGCGCGGCGCTCCGTGGGACCGGAGTTCGTCTCGGCCCGCTGCCGACGATGACACCAAACGCCGGACCGGGCATCGGACAGTAGGCCATGGCCGCCAAGACGATCCCGCTCGAGTTCTCCCTGGCGTCGGACACGGCCAAGGTGTCGTTCCGCGAAATGGAGATCCCGTCTCAACTGACCTCGCTCGGCGGCAAGGCCATCGCGGCGATGTACCAGTTCCCGGGCGGTCGGCGCGTGATCGACGTGTTCGGCAAGGTCCCGCCAGATCGGATCTCGTGGCAGGGGATCATCCTCGGACCCAACTCATTCGAGCGCGCGACCGAGCTTGACGACATGCGCGGGCGCAACCCGGCCACCCTGACCTACGGCCCCTCGTCGTGGACCGGAGTCCTACAGGACTTCTCCCCGGTGCCGGGCTTCGAGGGATTCATCCCCTACACCGCGGTCTTCCTGCCCGCCGCGCAGAAGGGGCTGCCTCTCGGTCTGGACCTGTCGACTCCGAGCCTCGATGTCTCCGCGCAGGCGGCCATCGCGGCTTGCAACGCTGCCGTCGCCGCAGCCCAGGCGGCGCAGTCGGCCCAGGTCCCCGAGGCAGCCGCGCTTCTCATGTCGGCCGCGGTGGCGGCTCAGGGCGCGGTGGTTCAGTTCGGCAACTCCCTGACGCTCGCGAACCTGCAATCCGCATCCGCGGTCGGTGGCGCCGCCCGGCTTCTCGCCGCAGCCGCCGCAACGGCCAAGACCCTGCTTGGCATACCGACCCTTTCGGCGGCCGACATGACGCTCTCGATCAACCTGTTCGTGGCAGCGGCCACGGCGGCGGGGCTGTACGCGCAGAAGCCGGCCGCGACGCAGGCGACGATCGTCGTGCAGGACCCGAACCTCTACCAGCTTGCCGTGACCTACTACGGCGACCCGGACCTCTGGACCAAGATCGCCCAGGTCAACGGACTCCAGCAGCCCATCCTCACTGGCCGCTACGACCTCCTCATTCCGCAATGAACCCGGTCGCCACCTTCTCGACGCAGCCCTACGCGCCATCGGCCCCCAAGGCCGCGGCTCCGTCTCGGCTGGACCGCATACAGTCGCTTCGGATCTCCGCCGGAATGCTCGGCACTCTTGGCGGCGCAACGCTGGTCACGGAGGCATCATCGCTGCCCTACGGAAGCCTCGCCGCCTTCGTCTACGAGATCTCGCGTGGCATCGAGACGGTCACGATCGCCATGGAGGCGCCCGGCGCCGCGTCCATCCCGATGTTCTCTGGCGTTCTCGACGAGGTGGAAACGAACCTCGGCACCGGCCGCGTGACGATGCACATGCGCGACCTCGGGGCGGCTCTCCAGGAGCGATCCGTCGAGCCCAGGGCGTTCGCGCCGGACACGACCGTCGAGGACGCGATCTTCGACATCACCGAGGCAACCGGCGTCCCCGTCGCCGCGGTCGCTGCCATCCAGGACAGCAACGGTCAGCCGCTCAAGGTCGGGACCTTCTACAAGGGGCACAACTACTTCGTGTCGCAGCCGGAGCCCGCGTGGGGGATCCTGCACCACCTGGCCCGGAAGACGCACAACGTCGTCTACATCACGCCCGGGGGCGCCCTCTACTTCGGCCCTCGAAACCGATACCTGGAGATCGGCGCCACCATCCGGCAACTCACCTGGTCCGCCTCTGGGTACTCGGACTTTCTCGCCCTCGGCCTGACGCACATCCCATTTCGCCACGGGGCCTTCATCCAGACGGTCGGCAGCCACGACCGCAAGAACGGGACGCAGTGCCAGGGGGCAGCGGCCTACATCAACCCGTCGCTCTCGCTGGACGTGTCCGGCGGTCCGCTCATCGCTGAACCGATCAAGGAGACGGCCGCGCAGCTCGCAGCCGGCCAGCTCGTCGTCGCTGTTCCGAAGTACGCAAACCTGCCCGGCATCTACGCCGGCATCACGGTACCCGAGATCGTTGCGGCATCCGGCAACCTGCCGGTGTACGCGACCGACGCGGCGAGCATGTCCCCGGACGAATGCACCCTTGACGCCCTGTCGCGCGCACAGGAGACGGCCGCCCAGGAGATCACCCTGTCGGGCGAAGTGCTCGGCACGCAATTTCTGACCCCCGGAACCGCGTTCGTCGTTTCCGGCACCGGGCACCCGCTCGTGGACGGCGAGATGTTCGTGGTCGTTCACGTCGAGACGGAGTTCGATGTCGGGTCGCTCGACGGGATCGTGCCGGGCTTCACGCAGAGCTTCGAGGCGTGGCGGTCCGACCGTCAGGTCTCCGGCATCGAGGGCGGATTCGGGGAGGGCTTGAAGCTCAAGTGGAACGGCGGCACAGGAGTCGGCGTATGATGCAGGCGGCCGAGGAGCTGATGCAGGTGGCGCGCAATGCGGCCATCGATGCGGTGCGACGCCCGACGCCGGCGCTGTGGGGCTACATCGCGGACTACGACCCGGACACCAATGCAGTGAAGGTGTCCCTGCCGATGCTTACGCCCGCGAAGACCCCAAACCAGCCTTTCGTGACGGGCTGGATGCCGCTCGGGACCCCGTGCGCGGGTAAGAACTACGGGCTCCAGTTCTACCCCGAGGTCGGGACCCCGTGCGTCGTGCTGTTTCTGAACCGAGACGAGGGGGACGTGTGCGTCGGGTTCTGCCTCTACAACGACATCCTGCCGCCGTCTGGTTTGACGCGGGACCCCGGCTCCATTGAGCTGCGATCCAAGGGCGGCGGCAACGGCATAGGGTCGATCTACATTTCGGCCAGCGGCACAATCCAGATGCAGCAGGGCACAACCCCTGTCGCGGTCGAGGGGTCCGCGACGGCCGGACATCAGCACGGCATGACCGCCTACACGACCGCCCTCACCGCAGCTCTTGCCGCCGCCACGCCATCGGTCGCGCTCACGTTCGCGTCGCCACCGGATACCGACAAGGCGACGGACACGATCGCCGTCGGCCAGGGTGCTCAGTCCGTGCTCGCCCCGGCTCCCGGCGGGAAGTAGAATCGGCCCATGGCGACCCTCTGGATGGAATTCGGTCAGGACTTCCAACTCACCGCGAACGGCGGCCTCGCCATGGCGAGCGGGTGGGACGAGACGCGCCAGGCCATCGAGCGGATCGCGCTGACCAACCCGGCCTCGCCCGGAATCCTGCCGGACTGCATGTGGGCGCCGAAGTTCGGACTTGGCCTTCCCCGGCAGGTCGGACAGCCGATCAACCAGGCCCTCATCACCGCCGCGATCTCGGAGGCCACCCGGCGAGCACCCGGCGTTGACACCACCTCGGCCCCGACGATCGTCGTGGCGGAGAACGCGGACCACACCTTCTCGTGCGAGGTGACGGTCCCGCTCGCAAACGGCACCCGCAAGACCACGACCATCCAGGTGTCCTGATGCCATTCCCAACCACGCAGACGATCGCCCAGCTCCAGCAGAACTTCATCGCGGCCTGGGTCTCGGATCTGGCGCCACAGTTCGGGATCACCGCCGCCGGCATCCCGCAGGGTGACCCGATCCAGGCCATCGCCTTCGCGACCGCCGGGGCGACGAACTACCTCCAGAGCTACATCCAGGCTCTCGTCCTCTTCTCTCGGGCGTCCACCGCGACCGGGGCGGACCTCGACTCGTGGCTCGCGGACTTCGGCTACACGCGCGCGCCCGGGGTTGCGGCTCAGGCGTGGGTCAAGTTCGCGATGGCGCCGCTGCAAGTCGCAGGTG
This sequence comes from Planctomycetales bacterium, assembly GCA_027452145.1. Classification (GTDB taxonomy): domain Bacteria; phylum Planctomycetota; class Planctomycetia; order Isosphaerales; family Isosphaeraceae; genus JAKAUH01. Next base: position 1,986 of record DAIDHB010000162.1, on the reverse strand, counting down.
CGGGTGGCATCCAGATCCCGGCGGGTACGCAGGTGCAGACGCTTCCCCTCGTGATCGGGCAGTCCACCGTCCCGGCGGTCTACAGCTTCACGACGAATCAGGCGGCGACGATCCCGGCCGGCTCGTCCAGCGTCACCGTCCTCTGCGCCGCCACGGCCGTCGGTTCCGCGGCGAACCAGGTCCCGGCGACGGCGACGCTCCAGATGTCCTCGAACATCGCGGGGATCTCCTCCGCGGTCTTCGCGCCAAACCCGAGCACCCCGAGCGGATCCGCGGCACCCTCTGGAGGCCAGGACGCCGCGACCGATGCGGCGGCGCGGACGGGCTTCGTCGAGTTCATCACCAACCTGTCGCGGGCGACGCTCGGATCCATCGAAGCGGCAGTCGAGGATGTGGACGGCGGACTCGTGCTGGGCCAGACGTTCGCGGTGCTGGACGCCGCCACGGCGCCGGACCTGCTCCTTCCAGGGCAGGTTGCCATCGTCTACCTGGATCCGAGCGAATCCGGTGGCCAATACACCGGGAGCCCGGACAACACGACGGCGGACGCCATCCTCGCCGCGGTGCAGAGCGTCGAGGCGTTCTCGATCACGGCCCAGGTATGGTTCGCCTTCACCTACGAGGTGACCGGCGTGACCCTGTCGCTCACGGCGTCGCAGGGTCAACTCAACGCGGCCGGGCTCTCGCAGGGGGCGTTCAAGGCTGCCCTGGAGACCGCGATCGACAACATCTTCGACCTCGCCATGGGGCAGCGCGTCCCGTTCGTCGGGGCCAACGGCTTCTTGGATCAGATCGCCAACTTCTCCTACGTCAACCCGTCCGGCGTGACGATCTCGGGCCTCGTGACAGAGATCGACGCGAGCACCGCGCTCGTCGTGGTCACGGTCCCAGCCGGCCGAGGTGGCGGGACGCAGAACTACCAGGTGTCGGCCGGCCCCTACATCGACATGGTTTACTCCGGGCAGACGGATCCGTTCGGAGTCCTGCGCCCCGGAGCCTCGCCGACGTTCACGCTGACGATCGCCTACGGGCCCTGAGATGTCCGCGACCACCGACCAGATCGTCTCCGTCCTGAACGGCCTGTTTCCGCAGGACTGGACCGCGGAGCAGTCGCAGGCGAGCCCGCCGACCGGCGTCTACGGGGCGCTCCTGGACGCCATTGCCGCCGAGCTTGCCGTCCCCGGCAACAGCCTCCTGTCGTCCGGCACGGCGCTCCTCAGGCCACAGCTCCGGCTCGCGACCATGACCGGCTCTGCGCTCGACCAGGCGGCCCAGGACTTCTATGGGCCTTCGCTCCCGCGTGCGGCCGGGGAGCCAGACGCATCCTACCTCGCGCGCATCGAGTCGGGCCTCTTCGTCCAGCGTATCACCCGGTCGGCCATCGCGGCGATTTTGAAGGGCATCACCGGCATCGAGCCGATCATGACGGACTCGATGCGGCCATCCGACGTTGGCGGGTGGGGCGACGGGACGGCCTCTGGCTGCGTGGCCGGAGGGTGGGACGCCTACGACACCAAGCTCGCGGCGTTCACGCCCGGCATCTCCGAGTTCCGATGGTCGGGGCCGGGGCTCGACCCGACGGGCCGGGCCGGCACCGCGTGGCAGGGCTTCATCGTGACGACGTGGCCGGCCGGAGCGGGGGCCCAGGGCAACCCGGTGGTCGCGTGGGACGATGGCGCGTTCGTCTCGGTCAGCGGCATGTGGGGCTGGGACTCCTACGACACGCTCCTTGACTCCGCCGCCGGCTTCAACGCTGCCTGGTGGTCCGGGTTCATGAACGGACAGCCGAGCGCGTCGGCCGGACCGAACGCGTTGAACCCGCCGGACGCTGGTCAGGCGATCGTGCTCTCGGCCGTGGACGCGGCGCGCGCGGCCGGGGTAATATGCTGGGTGGCGTTCCTGCCAGCGATGGAGATTTGATGGACCGGCCGATCTTCTTCAAGGGACAGATTCCGCGGGCCTACGACCTTCTGAAGGCCATCCGGG
>DAIDHB010000161.1 GCA_027452145.1 Planctomycetales bacterium | reverse complement strand
ACCAGATCACGCCCGATCCCCAGGACGAACCCGTTGTGGGTCGGTTCGCCCGGATAGCCTCTTGTGAGGTGGGCCATCCTCGGCGTGCCGGTGAGCTTCGACAATCGATCTCGGGTCTGGCCCATGGAGATACCCCGTCGCTGGGCGTGCTCATGACCTGCGATGTATCAGATCGACGACCCAGCAGCCACGGACGTGCAGCCCCGACTGGCGACAGTGGTCCAGGATGTCGGCATCGTGGCAGCCGGCCTTCTTCGGGGCGTCGGCCAACTCGGGCATGCGGTCGAAGTCCCGGTCATCGTAGATCGTCTGGGCGAGCGCCACGACGGTCGGCGACAACCAGGCCGGGTCGATGGTGGTGGGCCGAAACGGGTTGCCGAAGATGCAGCGGAGGAGATCGGCCTGTCGGCCCTTCTCCCTGGCCTCCGCATTCTTGTAGATCGCCTGCTCCGCAGCCCATCGCTCTTCATTCGTCTTGCCCGGCGTTGTCCACGTAGCCTCCCAGTCTTCGTCGGTCGCCTGATCTCCGACGGCTTCGGCAACCGTCTCCACCAGACGCATCGTCAGGTCGGACGAGAGGACCTCGGATGAGGCCATCGCCGCCGCCTCGGCAGCCGTCTGGATCGGCCCCGCCCGATTCTCCCAATGTGCCGCCTCGGCGGCTTCACCGGCCTGCTCGGCGGCCGATCGGAGTTCGTCATCGCCGCACAGTCCATCGGCGAACCGCTCGACCACTTCGATCGCATTCCGGCTCCGCTCGTCTTCGAGGAGATGCCAGATGCGGCGGCAGCACGCCACGGCGAACAGTCGCAGCTTGGGGCGACTCGCCTCGCCTCGATGATGTTCAAGCATCAGCCCCGGGTCCTGGGATATCAGCCATTCGGTCTCGGTCATGGAATCCTTCCTTTCGCCACGGTCCGTCCTCACGGGACTCGGGAGAGATCGGGGCGGTGGACATCATGGGGGTCGAACCCTTCCATGTCCCAGAAGGCGACGGGGCCGACCCGGCGGATGAGATCGATCTCGCCCTCGTGGATCGGGTACATCCCAACGATATGGACCGTCCTGTCCGGCAACTGAACCGAGGCGGCCTCACGGTCGAGCACCGAGGGGAAGAAGGCGAAGAAGGCCGACATCGCCGACTCCTCGGCGATCCGCTCCCTGAAGTTGATCGTATCCCCGATGCAGAATGGACATTGGCCCCGGAGTCGAGCTGCGACCTCGGCGATGGCCCAGCCCCAGGCGGGATCGCCGGACTCGACACAAAGGACCAGTTCGGGTGCTCCGGCCTTCCAGTCGGGGTGGTCGGCCAGGGCGACCTGAGCCTTGAACGCCGCTGAATGGGACTTCCACTTCGCCGCCATCTCTACCCCTCCTTCTGGCCTCCGGTATAGCTTAACCGGTGGTCCAGTTTTCGGGGTCCACTATACTCTCGCTCGATCCAGGCGCGCCGCGCGGCGAGGTCAGGCCCCGGATTTTTTTTCACCCAGGCCAGCTCCATCTGGAGCCGGCCGATCTGCTCGTAGAGCTCGGCCTGGAGCTTCTCAGGATCGGGTCGGCGGGACGCCGACCCGTTCTCGAAGATGTCCTCCAGGCCGTCCAGGAGTTGCTTCTTCCACTGGCTGATCTGGACCGGATGGACCTGATGCTCCTTGGCCAGTTGGGCGATCGTCTTGTCCTGCCTGACGGCCTCCAAGGCGACCTTGGCCTTGAACGCCGCCGAGTGCCGCTTGCGGATTTGTCCCATGTGGCGCCCTCGATAAGTCCCCCTCAAGGATAACTTACCGAGTGGTCCAAAACCTGGGGTCCACTATACTGGAAGCACCAGGGCTTGCAGGTCCGGATTTCGCCCGGCCCGTGTTGAGCGAGCGAGCAGGAGAAGGGAACGCTTGCGATGGACGAACTTTACATCCTGAGACACGGGATCGCCGTCGCCCCCGGGACGCCCGGGATCCCCGACGATGAACGGCCGTTGACGCCGCGAGGCCGACGACGGATGCACCAGATCGCCCGCGGCCTGCGACGCCTGGACCTCTCGCTCGATCGGATCGTCACCAGCCCGCTCCCCCGGGCCCGGGAGACCGCCGAGATCGCCGCCGAGGAACTCGGGGTCGAGGACCGGCTCGAGGAGGCTGATGTCCTCCGAGCCGGCTCTGACGCGCCGGCCATCCGCGACTGGCTCCGCGGGCGGCCCGAGTCCCGCCTGATGATCGTCGGCCACAACCCGGCGCTCTCGGACCTGATCGCGCTACTGGTCCTGGGCGAGGGCAACCGATCGTGGCCGGGGCCGAGTGTCTGCGAGCTGAAAAAGGGCGGGATCGCCGCTCTCCGCCCATCGGCCGACTCCTCCAGCAGGTTCGACATCGCATGGGTGGCGACGCCGAGGCTGATCCGGCGGATGCTCTGAGCCGGTAAGATCGCTGAGTCTGCTCGTTCCGTTCACCGGACCGCCAGCCCGTCGATCCAGATCCGTAGCGGCGGAGCGCCCCACGAGTCGAAGCCGATCGACAGCGCGTTCAGCCGGGTGATCTCACCCCCCTCGCGCTTCCAGGTCGCGTCGCCGCCGAGCGGGACGACGATGTAGGTCCATCCCTCGCGCGCCTCGTTGTACGGCGGCGTGGCGAGCAGGTCCCGGCGCGGCTCCAGCCGGACGAATCGCGACGGCGACTCGTACAGCGTGATCACCGGGTTGCCGTTCTGCCAGGCCGGGACGTTCTCGTTGACAGCCCTGATCCAGAAGACCAGCGAATTCTTCCCCTTCATGGCGAGGCCCAGGTCGCCGGACGAGGGAAACCGCAGGCCCACCCGCTCTCCGCCGTATGGCTCGACCACCGCGCGGAGCGACGACTCGCCCGCGATCCGGGTCTCGCGATCGGCGGCGAACGACACCCGCGAGCGAGGGTCGATCCAGTCCCACCGCGCGGCCGCGCCGCTCCCCTCGGTGCCGATCTCGCCGACCGGCTCGACGACGTACAGGTCCCGCCAGGCGAGGTCGGAGAACGTCCCGTTGGTGACGGTCAGGCCGAGCCGGTAGAAGCCGGGTGAGTTGTAGACCGGCGAGATGCGCGGACCGTCGGCGGAACGGCCGTCGCCCAGGTACCATCGGTATTGCAGGGCATGCCCGCCTGGATCGCGGCTGCCGCCGGCATCCAGGACGACCGGCCGGCCGACCTCCGCGCGGCTCGGCCCCTCGAGCACCGCCTGCGGCGCACGGTCGACTCCCGGTCGCGGCTCGTGGACGACGAGCGCGGTCACGTCGCCGTTATCCTTGACGTCGCCTTCCGCGTTGCCGGCGAATCGGTTGGCCGCCAGGTCGAACCAGTCGGCATGTTGCAGGAAGATCCCCCAGCGATTGCGCTCGAGCGTGTTCCGCTCGACGATCCAGTGGTGGGCCTTCCACTTCCCGCCCCGCGAGTCCAGGTCGCCGATCGCGGCGAT